>NZ_JAFCUP010000002.1:0-517741 GCF_049896585.1 Flavobacterium sp. DSR2-3-3 | reverse complement strand
TCCAGAGAGAATTATAGAAATACAAGAGAAATTAAACAATAGACCAAGAAAAAGATTTAATTTTGAAACACCTAATTTTATGTTTAATCAAAAAGTTGCATTTATAACTTGAATCCTGCAATTAAAAGAAATGAATTTCATTTTTTTTAATTGCTATCATTTATTCTTTAGGAATTACTTAGGAAAAATAGTGAATTTATTGAGTGTCGGAAAATTATAAATTAGTAAAATTCAGTTTTTAAATTTTTATAAAATAGTTTGTACAATCTGCTTAATTTTTTTATCTGTTTTTCTGTCAGTACTGGTATTCAAAGAAAAAATTACTTTCTAAGATTTAAAATATTTGTTTGATTGCACCATATTGAATTTTTTGGAACAACACTGAATTGAGAGCAATTCTATAGAGCAGATAAAAAAGTAATTGTTAAGAAAGACAAAAAATTAATATAAAATTGGCAGTAACAAACTTGGGAGGTTTTATTTTTGTAATGTAGTATTATGGCGAATAAAATAGGTCAACTTTTTGATTTTCCACAGTACTGCAATTTATTATTAATTAAATTTTTTACTATTATGACAGAAGATTACAATATCATTGATAAAGAAGATATTGCGCTTCTAAAGTTTCCAAAAACAGATGTTCTAAGCGACGTTGACGAAATAAAAACAAGAACTGGTGAAATCAACAGAGCTTTATCACTGGGCAATTTAGAGCATTCAAAAATTAAAATTTTCTTTGAAGACGTTGAATCCAAGAAAGTTGTAGACACCACGGTTTGGGGTGTCACTGACAAAAATGTTATCTTGAAACAAGGTGTGATGATTCCAATTAACAGAATATTTAAGTTGTTTTAGGACTTATTAATTTAAATGACTCGAACTTTTTTTTGTTTTGGTACTGAATAAATTTTTTTGTGCCCATGTTGATTAGTCGGAAATTATAAGGTTATATAATTACAAAAAGACTGGTTTTAGTGGGCACAAAATTCAAATTTGAGTTTTACTACTTATTACTCGATTAAAATTATAATAGTCAATAATGAATACTACAATTTTCAAAACGCGACGATTAATTATACGACCAATCACACTTTTGGATTTGGATTATATTCATGAATTGCATTCTTTGAAAGAAACAGATGAATTCAATACTTTAGGAATTCCATCAGAACTCGAAGAAACAAAATTACTTTTAGAAAAGTGGGTTTTTGAAAACAACAAAGAATTTGCGACCCATTTTACTTTTGCAGTCGAATTGAATACCGGAAACCAAACTATAGGATTAATAGGAATCAATTTAGGGAAAGTAAAATATAAAAATGCGGAAGTTTGGTTTAAATTCCACAAGAATCATTGGAACAAAGGATACGCTACAGAATCTTTAAAAGAAATTCTCCGTTTTGGTTTTGAAGAACTTCATCTGCATCGGATTGAGGCGGGTTGCGCGGTTGGGAATATTGGTTCTATCCATGTTTTGGAAAAAACTGGAATGATTAGAGAAGCACACACCCGAAAATTATTGCCGTTATCATCTGGCTGGTCCGATAATTACGGCTACGCAATTTTAGCAACCGATTGATATCAATAGAAAAACGAAATTGATTTTTTAAATCCTAAAATCCATTTTTTTGGGAGGATTTCGTGTGAAATTTAGAGTTTAAAAACTCATGAGTTTTATTTAACTTCTTGTGCGCAATTATATGAAATTACAAATTCCGAAAAAAACATTAAAATAAACGCATAAATTCAAAGGGAAAAAAGATTAGGATAGCTTAATTCTAGGATTCGTAAAGCTGCGATGCGCTATAATATTGTAAAACGTCTTAGAATGAATTTTTAAAACTATCATTTTATGCGTTTAAAAAATTTGAATTATACGCAATTAGTTATAATTAGATTAAAAGTTAGTTCATGAAAAAAAAATGCTTAATATTGAAAAGAGAACAATAACCCTAAATTTATATTTTATTAAACCAAATGAATTCAACCATGAACGCTAAAAATTTCAAGAACTCTTTTTTAATAATTGCCATTTTTTCCGCTACAGCAACTATTGCGCAACACAAATATGTAAATACTCCGCCAGAGGTTTCCCCAATGTTGATGCAACCCGAAATGACGGAAATTTGGGAACCGTTAGTAAAAGTTATTACGCCTGCTAAAATCCTTGGCAATGCACCTTCGGACGCGATAATCTTATTTGATGGTAAAAATCTGGACCAGTGGGTCAACCAAAAAGATGTAAGTAAACCTGCCGGTTGGAAAATTGTTGATAAAGATTACATGGAAGTTGTTCCAGGCTCAGGAGCCATTCAAACCAAAATGACCTTTGGCGATTGTCAGTTGCATCTGGAATGGAGTGCACCGGATGTCGTTTTAGATGGCGGACAGGCAAGAGGAAACAGTGGTGTGTTTTTCCAAAACAGATACGAATTGCAAATTTTAGATTCCTACAATAATAGAACATACAGCAATGGTCAAGCGGGAAGTATCTATAAAGATCATCCACCATTAGTAAACGCCGTGAAAACGCCATTAGAATGGAATGCTTACGATGTAATTTACACAGCACCACGTTTTAAGGTAGATGGAAGAATTGATGCTCCGGCAAAAATCACCGTATTTTTGAATGGTGTTTTAGTACAAAACAACACAACTATAAACGGATTGACACTTTACATCGGTTTGCACAATTATCCGTCGTCTCATGGCGATGATGTTATTTCACTTCAGGATCATGATTCTAAAAATCAATTCAGAAATATTTGGATTAGAAAACTTTAAAAGACAATACATCAGGAGCGCTAAAAACGCTCCTTTTTTTTGGGTTCAAAACCCATTTAGTAAGATTTCTGTTTTAAACACTAATTTACTTATATTTGTTGACCTTAAAAACAAACTTATAGTGAGTCAAATCAATAAGCTAAAAATATTTAATGATCCCATTTATGGGTTCATAACTATCCCAAATGCCTTAATCTACGATTTAATTCAGCATCCTTATTTTCAGCGTTTGCGCCGAATTTCCCAAATGGGATTGTCGTACTTAGTTTATCCTGGAGCAAATCATACTCGTTTTCATCACGCTTTAGGCTGTATGCATTTGATGCAAAAAGCTGTCGATGTGTTGCGTTTCAAAGGAGTTTTTATCTCTCTGGAAGAAGAAAATGCACTGTACATTGCTATTTTATTGCATGATATTGGGCATGGTCCTTTTTCGCATGCGATGGAAAAAAGCATTGTAGAAGATGTTCATCACGAAGAAATATCGTTGTTATTCATGAATCAATTAAATGTTGAATTTAACGGTCAGTTGAGTTTGGCAATTCAGGTTTTTAAAGGAGAATACAACAGAAAGTTTATGTTGCAATTGATTTCCAGTCAATTGGATATGGATCGAATGGATTATTTGAAACGTGATAGTTTTTACTCGGGAGTGGCAGAAGGAAATGTCAATTCGGAACGATTGATTCAAATGATGAACGTGGTGGACGATTATTTAGTAATTGAAGAAAAAGGAATTTATTCCGTCGAAAAGTTTTTAATGTCCAGACGCTTGATGTATTGGCAGGCGTATTTGCACAAAACGAGTTTAGTGGCAGAGTTAATTTTGATGAAAATCTTAAAACGCGCCAAAGAATTAACTCTAAAAGGAGTGCAATTGCCGTGCAGCGAGCCGCTATTGTTTTTCATGCAAAACAAAGTCACTATTGATACTTTTGATGCTGAAACCTTGGATTTATTTGCTCAACTGGATGATTTTGATATTATTGGAGCTTTAAAAGCTTGGCAAAAACAAGATGATTTTATTTTGTCGTCGTTAAGTAAAATGATTGTCAACAGAGATTTATTAAAAATAAAATTAACTAGTGAAAAAGTAGGGATTGAAGAATTACAGCCGCTAAAAGAAAGATTCGCAGTAGAAAATAATATTTCATTACTAGAAACTAATTATTTTATTTTTAAAGGTAAAATAAAAAATCAAGCGTACAGCAAAGAAGCGGAACCGATACGAATTTTGAAAAAAGATAGCACAATAGAGGACGTTATAGAATCTTCTGACCAGCTGAATTTAAAATCGTTATCTAAATTAGTGACGAAGTATTATATCTGTTTCCCAAAACAACTGCTATAAAAACGTCGTTTAAAATCTATTTTTTTATATTTTTGCCACAATGAAACGAGCCAAATCATTTTTTTTAATTCAAAAAGAACTTTACAAAGCGAGTTCCATCTTACTTTTTTTAAAAATATGATCCGATAAGATGAAATTTACAGCAGAACAAATAGCGGGAATTTTAGAAGGAGTAGTTGTAGGAAATCCCATGGCTGAAGTTTTTAGATTGTCAAAAATCGAAGATGGCTCTGAGGGATCACTTACTTTTTTATCAAATCCTAAATATCTTAATTTTATCTATTCCACAAAAGCTTCCGTTACAATTGTTAATGAGTCTTTTGAGCCAGAATTACCCTTGACCACAACATTAATAAAAGTACATGATGCGTATGCCGCGTTTTCAAAATTATTAGAGTTTTATAATCAGGTAAAATTGAATAAAACCGGAATAGAACAGCCCTCTTTTCTTTCACAAAGTGTAAAATACGGAGATAATTTATATCTTGGTAGTTTCAGTTATGTTGGTCAGAATGTAGTTTTGGGCGAAAATGTAAAAATATATCCTAATTGTTTTGTTGGGGATAATGTGTCAATTGGGGATAATGTAATATTATTTGCTGGCGCAAAAATATATTCGGAAACCGTGATTGGTAGCAATTGTACCATTCATTCTGGTGCTATTATTGGCGCTGATGGTTTTGGTTTTGCACCAAATCCAGACGGAACGTACACTAAAATTCCGCAAATAGGAAATGTAATTATTGAAGATAATGTTGATATAGGTTCTTGTACCACAATTGACAGAGCTACCATGGGATCTACCATCATCAGAAAAGGAGTCAAGCTTGACAATCAAATTCAGATAGCCCATAATGTTGAAATAGGGGAAAATACAGTGATAGCCGCGCAAACAGGAGTTGCAGGTTCTACAAAAATTGGGAAAAACGGCATGATTGGCGGACAAGTTGGAATTTCAGGTCATTTAACCATTGGTAACAATGTGCGAATCCAAGCGCAGTCCGGTGTGGGAAGGAATATAAAAGATGATGAAATCTTGCAAGGAAGCCCTACATTTGGTTACAATGATTTTAGTAAGTCGTATGTTCATTTCAAGAATTTACCGAAAATTGTTGCAGAAATAGAAGAATTAAAAAAACAAATATTAAACCAAAAAAATGGAAACAATGGTTAAACAGAAGACCATCAAAACAGAAATTTCGTTAACTGGAGTTGGATTACACACAGGAAAAGAAGTAAAAATGACTTTTAAACCTGCTCCAGTGAATAATGGTTTTACCTTTGTCAGAGTAGATCTTGAAGGACAACCTATTATTGAGGCAGATGCAAATTATGTTGTAAACACGCAAAGAGGAACTAATTTGGAGAAACTTGGCGTTAAAATTCAAACTCCCGAGCATGTTTTAGCAGCGCTGGTTGGTTGTGATTTAGACAACGTAATCATCGAATTGAATGCTTCTGAACTTCCTATTATGGATGGTTCTTCAAAGTATTTTGTTGAAGCACTTGAAAAAGCAGGTTTTGAAGAGCAAAATGCGAAAAGAAACGTATACGTTGTTAAGGAAGTGATTTCTTTTACCGATGAAGCATCAGGAAGTGAAATCTTAGTTATGCCAAGTGATCATTATTGTGTAACAGCAATGGTTGATTTTGGTACTAAAATTCTAGGAACTCAGAATGCAAATATGAAAAGTATTGCTGATTTCAAAACTGAAATATCAAAGTCCAGAACATTTAGCTTTTTACACGAATTAGAATCTCTTTTGGAAAATGGTTTGATAAAAGGTGGTGACTTGAATAATGCGATTGTTTATGTTGATAAGGAAATTTCAGCCGCAACGATGGAAAATTTGAAAGTTGCTTTTGGAAAAGACGAAATTACGGTTAAACCAAATGGAATCTTAGACAATCTAACATTACATTATCCTAATGAAGCTGCAAGGCACAAACTACTTGATGTTGTAGGTGATTTGGCTTTAATTGGAACAAGAATTCAAGGAAAAGTAATCGCTAATAAACCAGGGCATTTTGTAAATACACAGTTTGCCAAAAAAATGGCGAAAATCATAAAAATTGAACAAAGAAATTACGTTCCTGTTTATGATTTACACCAGGAGCCATTAATGGACATTCATAAAATTATGGCGGTACTTCCTCATAGACCTCCGTTTTTATTGATTGACAGAATCATTGAAATGTCTGAAAGTCATGTTGTGGGAATGAAAAATGTTACGATGAATGAAAATTTCTTCGTGGGTCATTTTCCTGAAGCTCCAGTGATGCCAGGTGTTTTAATTGTGGAAGCCATGGCACAGACCGGTGGAATTCTGGTTTTAAGCACTGTTCCAGATCCTGAAAATTATTTGACGTATTTTATGAAAATTGATAATGTCAAATTCAAACATAAAGTGCTGCCAGGAGACACTTTAATTTTTAAATGTGATTTAATAACGCCGATCAGAAGAGGAATTTGCCACATGCAAGCAAATGCTTACGCAAATGGAAAACTAGTTGCTGAAGCGGAATTAATGGCGCAAATTGCAAAAAAACAATAGATTTAGATTGAAAACGTTACAATTGAATCGCAACAAAAATCGATTGGAGTTTTTATTCTGATAAATATAAAAATAAATAATAGCTGATGAATCAACCACTAGCCTATGTTCATCCAGGCGCCAAAATAGCCAAAAATGTTGTCATCGAGCCATTTACAACCATCCACAATAATGTAATAATTGGAGATGGGACTTGGATTGGTTCGAATGTTACGATAATGGAAGGCGCAAGAATTGGAAAAAATTGTAATATTTTCCCTGGTGCGGTAATTTCAGCAGTTCCTCAGGATTTAAAATTTGGAGGAGAAGATTCTTTAGCAATAATTGGTGACAACTGTACGATTAGAGAATGCGTAACTATAAACAGAGGTACAATCGCTTCTGGACAAACAACTTTAGGTAACAATTGTTTAGTAATGGCAACAGCGCATATTGCGCATGATTGTCACATAGGTGATAATGCTATTATAGTAAATGGAGTTGCTTTGGCAGGTCATGTTACAGTTGGTAAATATGCGGTTATTGGAGGATTGGCAGCAATCCATCAATTTATTCACATTGGAGATCACGCAATGATTTCAGGTGGTTCTTTAGTAAGAAAAGATGTTCCGCCTTTCACAAAAGCAGCAAAAGAACCTTTATCATATGTTGGAATTAATTCAGTTGGATTAAGAAGACGTGGTTTTACCACTGAAAAAATTAGAGAAATTCAGGATATTTACAGAATTCTGTACCAAAAAAATTACAATACAACTCAAGCCTTGGGTATTATCGAAGCTGAAATGGAAGCAACACCCGAAAGAGATGAAATCATTGATTTTATTCGAAATTCATCAAGAGGAGTAATGAAAGGATATTCTGGGAATTATTAATCCCCTCCCCAGACCTCCCCGAAAGGGAGAGAGTGTAAACGTGCCTATATTATAAAAAAATATAATGTAGTACAAAATGTAAAATATAATAAAAATAAATAAGTAACTAATTTCCATTCTTAGCTCCCTCCCCTTCGGGGAGGGTCGGGGTGGGGAAAATAAATAAAAAATATAATGGCATCTACATCAGATATTAAAAACGGATTGTGTATCAAATACAACAACGATATTTACAAAATTATTGAATTTCTTCACGTAAAACCAGGAAAAGGACCTGCTTTTGTCAGAACAAAATTGAGAAGTTTAACAAACGGAAAAGTATTAGATAACACCTTTTCGGCAGGTCATAAAATCGAAGAAGTTAGAGTTGAAAACCATAAATTTCAGTTTTTATATCCAGAAGGCAATGATTTTCATTTTATGAATACTGAGACTTTCGAACAAATTACTTTAAACAAAAACATTCTGGATTCACCTGATTTATTAAAAGAAGGAGAAAACGTAATGGTAAGTATCAATACAGAAACTGATTTACCGCTTTCAGTAGATATGCCGGCATCAGTTATTCTTGAAGTGACTTATGCTGAACCAGGAATTAAAGGAAATACTGCTACGAATGCAACAAAATCAGCAACTGTTGAAACGGGTGCAACTGTAAATGTTCCTTTGTTTATTAATGAAGGGGACAAAATCAAAATAGATACGACTTCCGGAAATTACATGGAAAGAGTTAAGGAATAGTTTTTATTGGTTTTCAGCCTCAATGACATTTCGTGTGGGTAAAGATTGAAAACTGAGACTGAAAACTAAAAACTAAAAGAAAATGAAATTCCAAAAAGTTTACACTTTAGAAGAAATTGCAAGTATCATCGACTGTGAATATGTTGGTGATGCTAGTTTTCCTGTTGCAGGAATGAATGAAATTCATGTTGTTGAATACGGAGATATTGTCTTTGTGGATCATCCTAAATATTATGATAAAGCATTACACTCTGCAGCCACGATTGTTTTGATTAATAAAAATGTAACTTGTCCAAAGGGAAAAGCATTGTTGATTTCTGAAGATCCTTTTAGGGATTTTAACAAATTGACAAACTATTTCAAGCCATTTCAATATTCAAATGTTTCAATATCTGCAACAGCTTCCATAGGAGAAGGAACTGTAATTCAGCCAAATACATTTATTGGAAACCATGTAGTTATAGGAAAGAATTGTTTGATTCACTCTAATGTCTCCATTTATGATTATACGATAATTGGCGATAATGTGATGATTCATTCAGGAACTATTTTGGGTGCCGATGCTTTTTATTACAAGAAGCGACCTGAAGGATACGATCAATTACTTTCAGGCGGAAGAGTGGTTATCAAAGATAATGTTGGAATTGGAGCTCTTTGTACCATTGACAAAGGTGTTACTGGCGATACCACTATTGGCGAAGGCACAAAAATTGACAACCAGGTGCACGTTGGTCATGATACCGTTATTGGAAAAAAATGTTTAATCGCATCACAAACCGGAATCGCGGGTTGTGTTATTATTGAAGATGAAGTTACTATTTGGGGACAAGTAGGAACCACGAGTGGGATAACAATAGGAGCAAAGGCTGTTATTCTTGGTCAAACGGGCGTAACAAAATCAGTAGAAGGTGGTAAATCGTATTTCGGTACTCCAATTGAAGAATCAAGAGAAAAATTGAAACAACTGGCTAATATCAAGAAGATTCCAGAAATTCTAAATAAACTAAAATAATATGTCTGCAAAAGAAATCGTTCAGAAATTTTATAAATCAGATGCCTTAATTGACAGCGAGGTTATTAAAGATTTTTTGCATCCGGAAGTAATTGTGGAATGGAACAGCAGTAAAGGATTTGTGGAACTCAACTATGATTCGTTAGTAAATTTATCTGTTGAGTTGAGCAAAGCGTACGTTCGTTCTAAAGTTCGGATCAGTCATATTTTAGCTGAGAATGATTTAATTTCAGTTCGCTATTCTCATTTTGTGAAAACGATTGAGAATCCTAGAGAAGAGATGCTGCTGGCACATTTTTTTGTTATTTGGCAAATTAAAGACAATAAATTATTTCGAGGGTACCAAATGAGTCAATTATCATAATTTAGTGTCAAAAAACTGAACGCTGAATACTGATTACTGATTACTATTTTATACTTTTGCATAACCATTTTAAAAACTACATAAAAAATATATCATGAGTGTTTTAGTCAATAAAGATTCCAAAATAATTGTTCAAGGATTTACAGGAAGCGAAGGAACTTTCCATGCTTCTCAAATGATTGAGTACGGTACTAACGTTGTTGGTGGTGTAACTCCAGGAAAAGGGGGAACAACTCACTTAGACAGACCAGTTTTCAATACTGTAAAAGATGCTGTAGAACAAGCAGGTGCTGATACAACAATCATTTTTGTACCGCCGGCTTTTGCTGCTGACGCAATTATGGAAGCTGCAGACGCTGGAATAAAAGTAATTATTGCAATTACTGAAGGAATTCCTGTTGCTGACATGATAAAAGCAAATAGTTATGTTAAAGAAAGAAACGCTCGATTAATAGGACCTAACTGCCCAGGAATAATTACTCCGGGTGAAGCTAAAGTTGGTATCATGCCAGGTTTTGTTTTCAAAAAAGGAACTGTCGGTATTGTTTCTAAATCGGGAACATTAACGTATGAAGCAGCTGACCAGGTGGTAAAACAAGGACTAGGAATCACTACTGCAATTGGTATTGGTGGAGACCCAATTATTGGAACCACTACAAAAGAAGCAGTTGAATTATTGATGAACGACCCAGAAACAGAATGTATCGTAATGATAGGTGAAATTGGTGGACAATTAGAAGCGGATGCTGCCCATTGGATCAAAGCTGATGGTAACCGTAAACCAGTTGTAGGATTCATTGCAGGAGTTACCGCTCCAGCAGGACGTACAATGGGACATGCAGGTGCAATTGTTGGTGGTTCAGATGACACTGCCGAAGCTAAGAAACAAATCATGAGAGAATGTGGAATTCACGTAGTAGATTCTCCAGCTGAAATTGGTAAAAAAGTAAAAGAAGTTTTAGGTTAATCTAAACTCTGATTAAATATCTTTAAAAGCCTCACATTTGTGGGGCTTTTTTATTATAAATTGAATTAAAGAAATATCTTTGCACTTTATTAAATGCAGTTGTTTTTTAGCTGCAATCCTAATAAGAATAAACATAAACGAATGGTTTCTAATTGACCTCACGGTTTTGTGGGGTATTTTTTTGCCGAAGCCAGTTCAAATAAAAATAAAATAACATGTACAAAGAATTAAAAAAATTTAAAGTTACCAATCAGTTTTCATTTACTACAGAAGATAGTTTAGCAGAAGTTTGTAATGCTTCAGAAGGATCTGGAGTATTTTTAGTGTATTCCGTTGGAGATGAAAAAGAGTTAATTATGGTTGGTTCTACTGGAACTATTCAAAATAACGGAACTTTGAAAATTAAAAATGGTGGCTTGAAAGATAAAATTGTAGAAGGACACCAATTTGCAAAAACTGGAAGAAAATATTCTTGGCCAGCACAAATGAAAATAGAAGATATCAGCACGCTTGAAGTGGTTTGGTATGAAACATTCAATGACAATACGAAAGTAATCCCAACATTTGTAGAAGGACAAGTTTTGCAAAATTTCCTTGACGAAAATGGAAGATTACCAAAATGGAATGTAGCTTTTTAATTATTTAAAGCCTGTTTTTTCAATATCTTAATTGTAATTGCGTCATATTTTTATGTGGCGCTTTTTTTTGAATTATTATTTTTTGAATGAAATTCCAAATATTTCATAAATAATTAATTACTTTTGCACCCGTTATCACGAATCCTACAATAGGATAGCAACCTGCAACAGCAAGCAAGGTGCTAAAACGATAAGCCAAATCCTTTGGAAAAAATGTTGTTTACATTCCCATTTTTAGCTTTGTTTTTCGTCATAATTTTTAATTGTAAATTATTTTTATGACTTTATTTTCCAAAGACAAAGGAAGTGCCTTTGCATTAATTCCTTTATTTATTTTTATTTTTACTTTTTTAGGAGCAGGAATTATTCTAAAAGATTTTTATGCTTTTCCATCGCCAGTCGCTGTTCTGGTGGGTATTATTGCTGCTTTTTTGTTATTCAAATCTTCAACTGACGTTAAAGTTGCTACACTAATTGCAGGATGTGGAGAAAGCAAAATCATGACGATGTGTTTAATTTATTTATTGGCCGGCGCTTTCGCGGTGGTAAGTAACGCGATGGGCGGAGTTGACGCTCTGGTGAATCTTGGAATAAATACTATCGACGTTGCCTATTTTCCATTGGGGATTTTCTTGATTGCTTCATTTTTATCAACTGCTACAGGAACTTCAGTAGGTGCAATTGTAGCGATTGGTCCAATCGCTGTCGCATTAGCTGATAAAAGTGGCGCTTCATTACCATTGATATCTGGCGCTTTATTAGGTGGTTCTATGTTAGGAGACAATCTTTCCATGATTTCTGACACTACCATCGCAGCAACGCAGTCATTAGGATGTGATCTAAAAGACAAGTTCAAAATTAACTTGTTTATTGCTTTTCCAGCTGCAGTTTTTACTATTCTGGTGTTCTTTTATCTTGGTTTGAACTCGGATATTGTGACCGTTGCCATTGCAAAAAATGATTTTTCATGGATAGCAACTGTACCTTACATTTTAGTAATCATATTAGCGGTTGTGGGTGTTAATGTATTTTCAACATTGCTTATTGGTACTTTATTAGCAGGTATAATTGGATATTTTAGTGGTTCATTTACGCTAATGGAGTTTACGCAAAAGATATATGAAGGCTTTACTAGTATGACTGATATTTTCTTGTTGTCTATGCTTACAGGAGGTTTAGCTGCCATGGTAGATAAAGCGGGCGGAATAACGTATTTATTAGTTCAGATTAAAAAAAGAATTAAAAGTAAAAAATCAGCTCAAGCGGGAATTGGCGCTATAGTAGGTTTTGCTAATTTAGCGATAGCGAATAATACGGTTTCTATTGTAATTACAGGGCCGATTGCTAAAGAAATTAATGATGAATACAATTTAAATCCTAAAAAAACGGCTGCAATTCTGGATATTTTTTCGTGTATAATTCAAGGGATTTTACCTTATGGTGCTCAAGTATTGCTTATATTGAGCTACGCTAACGGGAAATTAGATTTCTTTGATTTAATTAGTAATGCTTGGTATCATTTATTTTTATTAGTTTTCACATTAGTGGCTATTTACAGTTCGTTTTGGGATAAATGGACAAAACGATTCTTTAAAATTTAAGAATTGAATTTTGACTGTTATTGCTTTTGAATTTTTTTTAAAAAGGGAATTATTATATATTTGACGAGTGTTAGATAGCCCTGATAGCAGTGAAAATCCTTTTATGTGAGCGGGAGCGATCATAAAAGATTGAAACGGATAGCAGGAATAGCTCCAAATAAAATTTAAACTAATTTTTAAATATGAAATTACTAGAAGGAAAAGTTGCCATAATTACAGGTGCGAGTCGCGGAATTGGGAAAGGAATTGCTGAAGTTTTTGCAAAACATGGTGCAAATGTTGCCTTTACTTACAGCTCTTCTGTAGAATCGGCTTTGGTATTGGAAAACGAATTGAACGCTCTTGGAATTAAAGCTAAAGGATATCAATCAAATGCTGCCGATTTTAATGAGGCCCAAATTTTTGTTGATGCTGTTTTAGCTGAATTTGGAACGGTTGATATTCTAATAAACAATGCTGGAATTACTAAAGACAATCTATTGATGCGTATGTCTGAAAGCGATTTTGATCAAGTAATTGATGTCAACTTGAAATCGGTTTTTAATATGACAAAAGCCATTCAACGTACTTTCCTGAAACAACGATCTGGCTCGATAATAAATATGAGTTCAGTTGTAGGTGTAAAAGGAAATGCAGGACAGACTAATTATGCTGCTTCTAAAGCGGGAGTTATCGGTTTTTCTAAATCTGTAGCACTAGAATTAGGATCACGTAACATTCGTTGCAATGTAATTGCTCCAGGTTTTATAGAAACAGAAATGACAGCTAAATTAAACGAAGATATTGTAAAAGGATGGAGAGACGGAATTCCGTTGAAACGTGGCGGAACGACTGAAGATGTTGCCAACGCCTGTCTTTTCTTTGCCTCAGATATGAGTGCTTACGTGACTGGACAAGTTATGAATGTTTGCGGAGGAATGCTTACTTAAAAAAGTTATCAGTTTTCAGTAATCAGTAAGATGAGAACTGAACACTGAACACTGAACACTGAACATTGCTAAAATATGACAACAACTACCTTGCTACTATTACTTCTTTCTATACTATTAGCTGGCAGTTTGTCGTTTTTTCAATACATCTACAAAGCTAAAAACAAATCGAAAATCGGTTGGTTTTTGGCTTTTTTGCGTTTTTCATCCATTTTTGTAATTTTATTGTTGTTGATCAATCCAATAATAACCAGAAATACATTGGAAACTGTAAAAACACCTTTACCGATTGTTGTTGACAATTCAAGTTCTATTTCTTTTTTGAATGCCAATGAAAAAGCATTGGTATTGTATAAAAAAATACAATCAAACTCGGATTTACAACAGAAATTTGACGTGCAATCGTATCAATTTTCAGATGATTTTGAACCAACAGAAATATTTGATTTTAAAGGAATCCAAACGAATATTGATGTTGTAGCTAAAAATCTAAAAAGTATTTATAAAAACGCAATCTATCCAACTGTTTTAATTACGGATGGAAATCAAACTTCGGGGAATGATTATATCTATAGTTTTGATGTTGCGAATAAAGTATTTCCAGTGATTGTAGGTGATACAACGACTTTTTTAGATTTTAAAATCAATCAGCTGAACGTTAATAAATACGCTTTTCAAAAAAATAAATTTCCTGTAGAAGCTTTTTTGCACTATTCAGGAACTAATAGTATAACTGCTGAATTTGTAATATCTCAAGGCAAGTCGGTATTTAGTAAACAATCGATTACCTTTTCTCCCTCCAAAAAAACGGCAAAAGTAAGTGTTCTTTTACCGGCTGATAAAATAGGATTACAGGTTTTTAAAGCTACTATCACATCAAAAGAAAAGGAAAAAAACACGTATAATAACACCAAGAATTTTGCGGTTGAAGTTATTGACCAAAAAACAAATATTGTCATAATTTCAGCCATAAATCATCCTGATTTAGGTGCGCTAAAAAGAGCGATTGAATCCAATGTACAGCGTAAAGTAACAATCGTTAAACCAGATGAAGTCAAAACATTGCAGGATTTTAATGTTTTAATTTTATACCAGCCAACAACTGAATTCAAAACCATTTTTGAGAATAATAAAGGTGCGGGAATCAATACGTTTATTATTACTGGTAACAACACCGATTTCAATTTTCTGAATCAGCAACAGAATAATTTGAGCTTTAAAATGAGTGGACAAAAAGAAGATTATTTGTCAGTTTTTAATGCGCAGTTTAATTTGTTTGCAGCTGACAATATCGGGTTTGAAAATTTACCGCCTTTGCAAAACGCTTTTGGAAACGTAACTACAAAAGGAGCGGTGTCTGTTTTGCTTTCGTCCAAAATTAGAAATATAGATACTAATTCACCTTTATTGGCTTTTACAGAAAATCAAGGCAGGCGAGACGCTTATCTTTTGGGAGAAAATAGTTGGAAATGGCGTTTGCAAACGCATGTCAACAATCAATCTTTTGAAAAATATGATATTTTAATCGATAAGATTATTCAATTTTTAGCTTCGAATAATTCTAAAAAATCACTGGTTGTTGAGCATGAAAGTTTTTATAATTCCGGTGAAACCATTGAAATAACTGCGCAATTTTTCAATAAAAATTATGAGTTTGATGAAAAAGCCCGTTTGACTATTGCGGTAACAAATACCAAAACCAGGCAAACAAAAAATTACGATTTACTAAAAGATAATAATTCCTTTAAAGTCAATCTTGACGGATTGAAAGCCGGTTCTTATGCGTTTACAGTAAAAGAATTGAATTCTAAAACGACCTATTCCAGTAGTTTTGAAATTCTTGATTTTGATATTGAAAATCAATTTGTCAATCCCGATGTCGAAAAATTAACACAATTAGCGACGCAAACACAAGGAAAAGTATTTTTTCCCGATCAAGTCGATGCATTGGTTAAAATGCTTTTGGAAAACGACGAATATAGAGCAGTACAAAAGAATAGTGTTACTAAAACGCCTTTAATTGATTGGATTTGGTTATTGGTTTTAATTTTAATTTTGCTGGCAACTGAATGGTTTGTTCGAAAATACAACGGATTACTGTAATACAATTAAATACTATGGATTTTAGACTGAAAGTGTTTTATACCGTTGCCAATCGTTTGAGTTTCACAAAAGCTGCAACGGAATTGTTTATCACGCAACCCGCGATTTCAAAACACATTCAGGAATTAGAGGAGCAATATAAAATTAAATTATTTGATAGAAATGGTTCTAAAACCACACTGACTACTGCTGGTGAAGTTTTATTAAAGCACACCAAAAACATTTTTGAAGTTTACCGCGAAATAGATTTTGATATGAGCACGCTGATTAATCAACGTGCAGGATTGTTGCGATTAGGAGCCAGTACAACTATTTCACAGTATATAATTCCGCCACTTTTAGCTCGTTTCCATAAAAAATTACAAGATGTAAAAGTGAATTTACTAAATGGAAACACGGAACAAATAGAAAATGCTTTGTTAAAACAGGAGATTGAAATAGGTATTGTAGAAGGGCAATCAAAAAATAAATCCATTAAATATACGGAGTTTTTAAAAGACGAATTGGTTTTAGTCTGTAAGAGTTCCAATCCATTAGTTAGTATTGAAGAAGTGACTCAAAATGATCTTAAAAGGATGCGTTTTTTAATGCGGGAACAAGGTTCAGGAACACTTGAAGTAATTGAACATGCGTTGAAACCATTTAAAATTAAACTATCAGAACTACAAATCGAAATGCAATTAGGTAGTACCGAAAGCATAAAATCCTATTTGATGAACTCTGATTGTGTGGCTTTTATATCCATTCATGCGGTAAGAAAAGAACTTGCAAACAATGAATTGGCCATACTTGACATAAAAGACCTAATTATAGAACGATTCTTTTATATCATTACGTTACAAGGAAAAACGGATTCTCTATCGGATTTGTTCATCCAGAATATTTACAATAATTATAATTTAAAGTTATAGCAGATCATAATTTACGATTGGCATAAATAGATTTATCTTTTCACCTTTGTGATGTAATAATTCAACAACTTTACATTGGAAACGCATCAAAAAGTAATTCAAAAAGAATCTTTTATTTTTTTTAAAGTAAATGCCACATTGCAGCAACTCATTTTTGTTGTGTTGCTGTTGTTTTGTACCACAATTTTTGTTTCCCCGCCAATTGCTTTAGTGTTGGGATTAATTGTCGCCAATCTTTTTGGACATCCATTTTTAGAATTGAATCATAAAGCCACAAATTACTTATTGCAATTTTCAGTAGTTGGTTTAGGATTTGGAATGAATGTTCACAGTGCTGTTGCTGCAGGAAAAGAAGGCTTCTTATTTACGGTACTTTCTATTTTTAGTACTTTGATTTTAGGAACTTTTCTTGGTAAATGGTTTAAAACCGAAAAGAAAACAACGCATTTGATTTCTTGTGGCACTGCAATTTGCGGTGGCAGTGCCATTGCAGCGATTGCTCCTATTATCAAATCCAATGAAAAACAAACCTCAGTTGCTTTAGGAGTGATATTCATTCTGAATTCGGTTGCACTTTTTTTATTTCCTGCCGTGGGTCATTGGTTGGATTTATCACAAAAAGAGTTTGGATTATGGTGCGCCATTGCCATTCATGATACCAGTTCTGTGGTAGGAGCAGCCAGTAAATTTGGTCCTGAAGCATTGCAGATAGCCACTACAGTAAAATTAGCCCGTGCTTTGTGGATTATTCCTGTGGCATTGATTACTGCATTTTTTTTCAAAAATAAATCGGGAAAAATAAAAATCCCTTATTTTATTGGATTTTTTATTGTGGCTATGATTGCCAATACGTATTTGCCACAAATAAGTAATTTTGGACCGCATTTGGTTTCAGTTGCTAAAATAGGTCTGACAGTAACTTTGTTCCTAATTGGAGCGGGATTGAATAGAACTGTTCTAAAATCGGTAGGATTTAAACCGCTCTCGCAAGGAATTTTGCTGTGGACATTTATAGCAATCGCAACTTTGATCTCAATTATTTATCTTAAATAGTTTTATGATGAAAGGTTTTTCGCTTTATAACATGAAATTGCAGTCGGAGATAATCATACAAAAGTGCAAACAATAGAAAAGTGGCGGCCACAAAAAGTGTTTTCATTTTCAATAAATCATAAAGAAAACCACCTGCAAAACAGCCGATAAAAAAGAATAAAATAATGGATAATCTCAGATAGATACTGGTTTTTAATTTTTTCTTTTCTTCGGGTTTTTTATAGAAAAACAATTGAGATAATTCAATACCCAAATCGGTAAAAAGCCCAGTTAAATGGGTTGTTCGGACCGTTGATTGAGAGATCTTGGTTACCAAAGAGTTTTGTATTCCCATAGCAAAAAGCATCGAAAAAGCAATCCATTTTCCATCAATGCTAGATAATTCGGATTGTGTTCCAAAGATTGCAACACCAATTAAAACAATCATTTCCAATGCAATAGGAATGACGTGCGATAAATTAGGGTGTTTTTTGGAAATTAATTCCGCTAAAAAATTAGAAATAAAAGCACCAAACAAAAAGAAAATAGTGAATACAAAAAAGGTAATGGCGGCTGTATAATCCCGTTTCATGAATTCTTCCGCAAAATAGGCGAAATGTCCCGTAACATTGGTAGTTAATGTTTGAATAGACAAAACACCCGTAACATTTACAATTCCGGCAACAAAAGATAATAAAGTGGCCAAACGAAGATTGTGAATAAAAGTTCTGTTTTTCCCTTGATGTCGAAACATATATGTAGTTTTCTTTTTTAATTAACAGAATCTTAAACCCAATTTTTTTTAATAACGATTTAAAGAAATACATTTGTACTTCAAAAAAATAAATTTAATGAAAAATTTTAAAATTAGACCTACACTTATTACTTTATCTGTTATTGGAGTTGCTATTTTTCTTTTGTCATGGGGCGTTATTGGTCATGAACGAATCAATAGAGCGGCAGTAATGGCACTTCCAAAACCATTACAAGCATTTTTTTACAATCACATTGATTTTATCACGCAAGGATCTACCGTTCCGGATTTGAGAAGAAATGTTTTGAATGATAAAGCGGAGCCGCCGCGTCATTATTTTGATATGGAGAATTTTGGTGCAGTGGAAACTTTTCCCAAAACAATGGAAGAAGCGAACCTTAAATATGAGGAGAAATTTTTGACGAAAAACGGAATTTTACCTTGGTACATTCAGGATATGATGGTCAAATTGACTAAAGCTTTCAAGGATAAAAGAAAGAATGAAATATTATTTATCGCAGCTGATTTAGGACATTACATTGCTGATGCGCACATGCCATTACATACTTCGGACAATCATGACGGACAAAATACCAATCAAAAAGGAATTCATTCTTTGTGGGAAAGTCGTTTGCCGGAATTGTTTGCCAAAGATTATAAGCTTAATGTACCGCAAGGAAAATATTTAGAGAATGTAGAGAAAGCAACTTGGGATATCATTTTTGACACTCATAGTTTAGTAAAGCCTTTATTGGATACTGATAAAAAATTAAGAACTGCAACTGCTGAAAACAAAATGTATGTAACGGATGCAGCTGGAAATGTGGTGAAAAACAAATACGGCGGAACGTTATATTCTGATGAATATGCTGCTAAATTACACACGGATTTGAATGGAATGGTCGAACAACAAATGAAAAAAGCCATTAGTGCCACTGCAAGTTTTTGGTACACAGCGTGGGTAAATGCGGGAAAACCGGATTTAAGTAATCTTGATGCTACTGAACTGACAAAGCGCAATAGTAAAACTTTAAAAAAGGATTTAAAAACTTTTGAAAAAGGAAACCTTTTTGGTTTGACAAACGAAAAAGAATAACATTATATTTTCAATTAGAAAACGGGTGAGACATTAATTTTACCCGTTTTTTTATGCTAATTAATTTTTTGATAATTCTTTTTCTTCAATATATCCGAAGCCGTTTGATAGTAAGAAATGGTTTCGTTAACTAAATCAGTTCTTTCTTTTTTAAGCGGTATTTGATCATAAAATATTTGAAAATCAGGAGCTACTTTTTGGTTGGGTTTTAAAGTCAATTGAAACTGTTTTACGGTTTGTTTTGGTGAGATAATCGTCAAAACATTGTCTTTTATCAATCCTAAATCCTGGTATGTGGCAATCAAAGCTCGTGGTTTATAGTCTGGTTTTAAAACATCCTGTCCATAAAATTTACTTTGATAATCAAAATTTAACAAACCGAATAGAGTTGGCATTACATCAATTTGCGACATCAGATTAGTGTATTTTCTTGGTTCAACAAAACCTGGACTGTAAATGATTGCCGGAATTCTATATTTATCAGCCGGAAGTTCTGTTTTTCCTGCACTGGAAGCACAATGATCAGCTAGAATTACAAAAACGGTATTGGTAAACCAAGGCTGTTTTTTGGCCATTTTAAAGAACTTTTTCATTGCATAATCTGTATACTTTACACCGCCATCACGTGATTTTGCATCTCCGGGAATGTCAATTTTTCCATTTGGATACGTAAATGGTCTGTGATTGCTCACAGTCATAATATGGTTGAAGAACGGCTTATTTGCTGTTGCTTCTTTATTCATTTCCTTGATGGCTTTGTTGTACATGTCTTCATCGCATACACCCCAAATATTAGCGAAAGTTATTTCATTGGGTTCAAATGTTTTTTTATCTACAATTTCATATCCATTTCCTGAAAAGAAATCTCCCATATTATCAAAAAAGGAATCGCCGCCGTACATGAATTTTACAGCATAGCCTTTTTGTTTGAAAATGCTTCCCGTAGAAAATTTGTTTTTATTGTCTTCTCGTTTTACCACACTTTCACCAGCTGTAGGAGGAAAGCATAAAGTAACGGCTTCAAGACCGCGAACCGTTCTGTTTCCAACGGCATAAAGGTTGGTGAAAACTAAACTTTTGGTTGCTAAACTGTCTAAAAACGGAGTAATATTCTTTTCGTTTCCATACACTTTCATAAACTCCGCGCTGTAACTTTCAATAGTAATCAGAACCACATTTTTGCGATTTTCGGCAGCTTCATTTTTTATTTCTCTTAACGTTGTTTCTCCTGAAATGTTAGGAATTTGTTGTTGTAATTGAGCAAAAGCTTGATTATTTGGAACTGTTTTATAGAATTTAAAATAATCCAATTCGCTTTTCATAAATGCTACATAGAATTTATACAAACCGTTGGCTTGTAATTCATTGGCAAATATATTTTGAGAATTTTCTTTGACAGATAAAGCGGGAATTGCTAATAATGATAATCCGAAAAGCAGCAGGTAAATTCCGGAAATTTTGATTTTTTGTACAAAAACAGGTATACTTTCAATATAATTTTTTGATTTTTTTACAATAAAATAAGTTACAATTCCTGCAATAATAAATAGCGCTGAAAACAACGGAATAACAGGATAAGATTCCATGATATTTCCGATAACTTCATTAGTATAAACCAAATAATTTACTGCGATAAAATTATATCTCACCCCAAATTCATTCCAAAAGAAATACTCGCTGATTGCGTTTTGCAGAATTAAAATTACGTAAAGGAAAATGACGAAGGAAAATAACCAAAGTCTGATTTGGTTTCTATATTTTGGTAAGAAAAGTAACAGTCCAAACAATATTGTTTTTATCGAAATAAAGACAGTTACAATTTTTGGTAAAGCACTACCATATTCGTTGAGTATCGTGTTTCCAAATGAAACGTAAAGTATCAAGGCTATTAATAATCCAAAAATTAGATATCCGTAGGGTTTGTAATATTTTGCATTGGATATGAAAATAAGATACAACCACAAAAATCCACTGACTAAAATAAAAATAAAAATATCAGAAATCAACCCTAAGACAAATAGGGAAAGCGTATCCACCCATATAAATGATGTTTGTGTTATGGGATGAAAGAAAAGTATAACTCTGACAATAAAACTTACACTAATGTAAAACAGTAGTAAATAATAAAATGGATTGGCTTTTTGCAACAATTTCATAATGATAAATTTAAAAACAAAAGTATACATAATTTTTATTGTTATTTTTTAAGAACTGCTTAATATTTTATCAAAATTAATATTAGCTTAAAATCAAATTTAGTGAGGTTTTTTTTAGAATAAAATGAATAAGTTTACTTCACATTTTAAAAGGATTTCACAATGAAAAAAAATATAATGATTTTGTTTCTTTTCATAGGAACATTAAGCTACTCTCAAAATTGGGAGACGAATTTTGAAGAGGCAAAAGCACAGTCAATTTTAGAAAACAAAAACATTCTACTTGTGTTTTCAGGATCAGACTGGTGTGCACCTTGTATTAAATTAGAAAATACGATTTGGAAATCAGAAGATTTTAAAAAAGAATCAAAACAGAAATGGGTGCTTTATAAAGCTGATTTTCCCAAGAAAAAAGCAAATATGTTATCCGCTGAATTGACTGCGAGCAATAAAAAATTAGCAGAACAATACAACAAATCCGGAAATTTTCCTCTAGTGCTGTTACTGGATAAAACGGGAAGCATATTAGGAATCACTGGTTACAAAAACATAACTCCGCAAGAATACATTCAAATTATTCATTCCTTTGAAAAATTATGAAAAAAATACTCTTCATAGGTTTTTTATTCACAACGGTATTAGCAACTTCTCAAATTACGCACAAAAGAAAGCTGATGATGTTAGGAAGTCCTTTTGAGGTTACTGCTGTTGCAAATGACACTATAAAAGCCAACGAATATATTGATTTGGCTGTAGCCGAAGTAAAACGAATTGAGCATTTAATTTCCGATTGGATTCCAACTACACAAATTTCAGAAATTAACCGCAATGCGGGGATAAAACCGGTAAAAGTCGATATCGAAGTTTTTGAATTGGTCGAAAGATCTATAAAAATCTCGCAAATAACCAATGGCGCATTTGATATTTCGTATGCTTCGATGGACAAAATATGGAAATTTGATGGTTCCATGAAAGTAATGCCAACCGAAGAAGCGGTAAAGGAATCAGTGGCAAAAATTGGATACAAAAACATAATTCTAAACCCAAAAGAACAAACTGTTTTTCTTAAATTAGAAGGAATGAAATTAGGTTTGGGCGGTATTGGACAAGGTTATATTGCTGATAAAGTCAAAGATCTATTGTTTTCGAAAGGGTGTCTTTCAGGGATTATAAATGTTTCAGGCGATATTAATGTTTGGGGAAAACAACCGGATGGAAAACCTTGGACTGTAGGAATTGTAAACCCTTTGAATAAAAATAAAATTTTCGCCACTTTTCCGATAGAAGATGGCTCCGTGGAAACTTCAGGGAGTTATGAAAAATATGTTAATTTCAACGGGATCCGGTATTCTCACATTATTGATCCCAGAACAGGTTACCCGGCAAGTGGCATTGTCAGTGTCTCCGTTTTTGCCAAAAAGACAGAAATCGCGGATGCTATGGCAACGGGAATTTTTGTGCTTGGAGTAGAAGTAGGGTTGGATCTTGTTAATCAAATTAAAGGCCTAGAATGCATTATTGTTGATGATAAAGGCAAAATCCATTCTTCAAATGGAATTGACATCAAAAAATATAATTAATTAAAAACTACAGTCATGAAACAGAAAATAGCCTTTGTTTTTTTTACACTACTCGTTTTACAATCGTGCAGTTCCGTCAAAGAATATGAAAAAGAGAAAATAAATGATCCTGACATGAAGCTTTCAGCACGAACGGCGGAACGGTATGAAACGTCTTTTCAAATATATCGTGAAGCTGCTGCAGGAGCCAATGGTGGTAAATCGGGAGGTGGTTGTGGTTGCAATTAGTCAAATACATTATTCCAGATTGTAAATTTCAATCCAGTAAAAAATGAAAATAAAAATTTTATCTCTTTTTATCTTAATTACGGCAACGGCTTTTTCTCAGGAAAATAGTAAAGAACCGGTTTTCAAAAAAAGGGTATTAGAAAGTACGGAAGTTGACTTTTTAGCCAGTTATTACAATCAAGACGGATCAAAATCAGCCGTTTCTGGTGGAATTGGTTCGGAGAAACTTACCGATGTAGCTTCTAATATTGTCGTGGCAATGCCTTTGAATGATGATAATGTTTTGACTATTGATTTAGGAATATCGGCCTATTCATCAGCTTCTTCCAGTAACATAAATCCATTTAATTCCACTGGCGCTTCTGGCGGCGCAGAAAAGGGTGATTATGGTAAAATAACAGGAAATAAAGCAGTGGCCTCCGGACCTTATGGAACGCCTTGGCAAGCATCATCCGGTGCTTCAAAAAGTGATCAATTGGTTTCTGTTACGGCTAATTACAGTCACAGCAGCGACTCTAGAAATTTTATATGGAATGCAGATGTTTCTTTTTCGAATGAATACGATTATACTTCTGTTGGTTTTGGTGGAGGAATTGCAAGTCTCTTCAATGAAAAAAACACGGAACTGAGCTTGAAAGTAAATGCATATTTGGACCAGTGGAGACCTATTTATCCCACTGAATTGCACGAATATTCAAAATATGGTTCTAATTTTTTAAATCAAGGCTATTTTAGCGGGGTATCGGTTTTGGATCAAAACGGTGTATCCACAACAAATTATTTGCCCTCAGCGTTTCAAACAGTAAATGCGGTTAACCGAAATTCTTTCTCAGCTTCGCTAGGGTTTTCTCAGGTTTTAACCAAAAAATTACAAGTTTCCGTTTTCTTTGATGTGCTGCAACAGCAAGGATTATTATCGTCTCCTTATCACCGAATTTATTTTGCTGACAAAGCCAATTTTTACATTGGACAGCCAGAATATATTAGCAATTACGAAAGTACAAGCAACGCCGGAGTCTACAAATTAGCGGACGATATCGAAAGATTGCCCGATTCTCGTTTTAAAATTCCGGTGGGAGCGCGTTTGAACTATTACTTCAGTGACCGATTTATATTACGAACCTATTATCGTTTTTATTCTGATAACTGGGACATTCAATCGCATACCGCCAGTTTTGAGCTTCCTGTAAAAGTCTCGGATAAGTTTACTGTTTTTCCTATGTATCGCTATTACACACAAATGGCTTCAAAATATTTTGCGCCTTATGAAACGCATTTGTCAACAGAAAAGTTTTACACCTCTGATGCTGATTTAGCAACATTTGATGCGAATCAATACGGTTTTGGTGTAAATTACACCGATATTTTTACGGCGGGTAAAATTTGGAAATTTGGTTTGAAAAATATTGATTTTAGATTCAATCATTACAAACGAAGCGATAACCTGAATGCTAATATTGCTACAATTGCTTTCAAATTTGTAATGCAATAAAACCTAAATTTACAAAAACGATAAAAATGCATATACTAATTGTAGAAGATGAAGCAGGAATTATTCAATTTCTGCAACAAGGATTAGAAGAAGAAGGGTATACAATCACGGGTGCTTCTGATGGTTTAAAAGGATTTGAGTTGACTCAAAAACATAATTTTGATCTGATTTTATTGGATTGGATGTTGCCCAAAATCACCGGATTAGAACTTTGTAAATCCATTCGATTAAAAAACACTACAACTCCGATCATTTTTTTAACTGCAAAAGATACCGTTCAGGAAACAATTGAAGGTTTGAAAGCAGGTGCGAATGATTATATCAAGAAGCCCTTTAGTTTTGATGAATTAGTGGAACGCATCAAAATTCATTTCAGAAACCAAAATGTCGACGAAGTGCTGACTCTTGGCACCATCAAAATTGACACGGCGCAACATCGTGTTTTAGTAAATGAAATTCAAGTGGCATTGACCCAACGTGAATTTGAACTGTTGACTTATTTGGTAAAAAACAAAGGTAAAGTTTGCACTAGGACTCAGATTATAGAAGATGTTTGGGACATTCATTTTGAATATGACACTGGTGTAATTGATGTTTTTATGAATGCAATTCGTAAAAAATTAAATTTAAAAATTGAACAAGACTACATAAAAACAGTTCGCGGTGTAGGTTATATCGCTAATGACTAGATTAAGATGCAACAACTTTCCTTTAAAAATAGAATTGCTTTCAATTATATTGTTACCACAGCTTTATTGATTTTTGTGGTTTTTTTTATCATCTTTTCTATTGTTAAATTTAGTGTTTACAGCCATGTCAACAATGACATTACTAGTGAAGCTGAAAAACATTTCAATGAAATTGAATTTGTAGGCAACAGTTTTCATTTGATTCATGAACAGGAATGGATGGAGCGGGAGCACAATACGCTGGACGTAAATCCGGTGTTTATTCAATTTATAGATCAAAATAGCAATGTGATTGAAAAATCGCCCAATCTTAAACAATCTACTTTAACTTTTGACAAAGAGAATGCTGATAATAAACTCTTTGATACCAAATTAGTCGACAACGCGATTCGTCAAATTCAGGTTCCCATTTATAAAAAAGCAAAAATTATTGGCTACATAATAATTGCCATGTCACTGGAAGATGCTACGAGGGTGCTTGATAATATATTTGAAGTGCTGATTATTTCCTATCCCGTAATTCTTATTTTGCTGTTTTTTATCGCTCGATTTATCGCTGGAAGAAGCATAAAACCAATTAGTACCATTATCACGACTTCTAACATTATTACCAAAGATAATCTGAGGTCCCGAATTCCGTTACCGCAAAACCGTGACGAATTGTTTATTTTATCGCAAACCATCAACAATTTATTAGACCGAATAGAAACTGCCGTTGAACGAGAAAAGCAGTTCACTTCGGATGCTTCTCATGAATTAAGAACGCCATTAACGGTGATCAAAGGAACTTTGGAAGTTTTGATTCGTAAACCCAGAAACCACGCTGAATATGAAGTAAAAATTAATTTTTGTGTTACAGAAGTTAATCGCTTAAATCATTTAGTGGATCAATTGCTTTTATTGGCTCGATTTGAAAACCAAAAGCAAACCTTAAAAACGGAGAAAGTATATCTGAATGCATTATTTTTAGATACAATTGCTCGATATTCTACGGTAATACAATCAAAAAACATCACTGTTTTGACTGAATTCCTTAAAGATTATTACTTGGAAACCGACAATTATTTGTTTTCGATAGTGATCAATAATCTAATATCAAATGCGTTAAAATATTCAAATCAAAACGGAAATTTAACTGTCACCATAAAATCTATCGGTTCTAAAATTGAATGTCAGATCACTGATTCCGGAATTGGAATACCAGCTGAGGACTTAGAAAAAATATTCAACCAGTTTTATCGTTCAAAATCCAGTAATCATCCAGAAATTAAAGGAACAGGATTAGGATTGTCTATCGTAAAAAGATTGTGCTCCTTGCTCAACATTGATATTGCAATTACCAGTCAGGAACATAGCGGAACCACCGTAATTTTAAGTTTATATGAAGTGAAATGAGCCAAATTAGTGCTTTTGAATATTAATCCGAGAAATGTGGAGAGAGGAAATCTTACTTCAACAATCACTATTTTTTCTCCAATAGTGATAGATATTGTGATTATGAATGCCAATGTGGGAATGTATGTGGCGCCTTCGGATGTTACTTTAGAAATTGTTGATAAGGATCATTTACATTTAGAATTAGCTGTTTTTGAAAAAGATATTTTAAATGTTAAAATAGGACAGAAGATTCATTTTAAAGTTCCTAAAGCAACGAAAGATGTTTTTAATGCAGAAGTACATTTGGTTGGAAAATCAATTGAAGGAAATGACAGAACGATTAATGTTCATGGACATTTAGACGATGCTATACAGCAAAAGTTATTAACAGGAATGTTTGTTGAAGCTGAAATTATCATCAATTCCAAGAAAGGTTTGGCGATTCCTTCTGAAGCAATGATAACTGAAAATAACAAAAATTTCGTACTTTTATTGGATAATAAAAAAAATGGATATTCATTCAAGAAAATAAGCGTTACTGTAGGCGAAAAATCTGAAAATTTCGTCGAAATACTTCCGAGTGTAATCATTAATGCTTCTTCAAAAATTTTGACAAAGGGTGTTTTCGATTTGGCTAATTACTAAACAGTAAATAAAATGGACCTGAATAAATTAAAAGATCAATTGCAAACAGAGGTTGATACTGCCTTTTTGTATGATAGTATTGCTGCCATTCAGTCCGACGATACGCTGACACGAGTATTGCGTAGTCTGAGTGAAATCGAAAAAGGACATGCGAAACATATGTTTGATAAAGTTTTGACTCTGGAGCCAAATTACACAATGCCTTTGCCTTCTACAAGAGCAAAATTTCAATTGAAGTTGGGCAAAATCTTTGGTTATACTTCTATTATTAGTAACCTTGCGAGTATAGAAAAGCAGTTTGCGGTAAATTCAATCAAGAATAAAATCAAAAGCGGGGAAAAACCAACAGGTTTTGAGCACAATCATCTAAATATTATTGAAGCCGTAAACAATAATGCCGCCTTGAATGTTTCCGGCGGGTTTTTGTCAAAATTTGAAAGCAGACACAAATCAGTGGGCGGAAACGCGTTGCGAGCTGCCGTTTTAGGTTCTAATGACGGATTGGTTTCGAATTTGAGTTTAGTAATGGGCGTTGCCGGAGCAGCCGTTTCTAATGATACGATATTGTTAACAGGAATTGCAGGACTTTTGGCAGGAGCAATTTCAATGGCTTTGGGCGAATGGCTTTCGGTGCAAAGTTCGAGAGAATTAAACCAGCGTCAAATTGAGTTGGAAACCGAAGAATTAGAAGCTTCACCCGAAGAAGAGAAAAAAGAATTGGTATTGCTGTATCAAGCCAAAGGAATGAATGCTGTCGAAGCACAGAAATTAGCTGACAAAGCCTTTGAAAATCCTCAAACGGCAATTGATGCTATTATCACAGAAGAATTGGGAATAGACAAAGAAGAATTAGGTGGTTCGGCCTGGGAAGCGGCAATAGCTTCATTCGTACTTTTTGCTATTGGAGCGATTATTCCATTGTATCCATTTATGTTTTTAAATGGAAAAAATGCCATTTTATTAAGTGTCGGAAGTAGTGTGGTTGGGCTTTTTGGTATTGGCGCCGCAATAACATTATTGACCGGAAAAAGCGTTTTATTTTCCGGATTTAGACAAGTTTCTTTTGGATTAGTCGCCGCAGCTGTAACTTATGGAATAGGTTCCGTAATCGGGGTTTCATTGGCGGGATAAAATAATTAATGTACGAGAACATATTAAACTTTAAATAAAAAAATTATGAATGATGCTCATTTACACATGGTTGTAAACCATTTTCCAATTATCGGAACCTTTTTTGGAATTGGAATTTTAATTACAGGAATATTTTTAAATAACAATTCCGTAAAAAATACTGCTTACATTCTATTTATTGTAGCAGCTATTTTTGGTGCATTCAGTATGGGAACTGGCGAGGGAGCAGAGGAAATGGTGGAAGATTTTCCAAATATAGGCAAAGCAATCATCCATGAACATGAAGAATTAGCAGAGAAATTTGCTTTAGTACTTTACGTAACCGGAGGTTTTGCTTTAATTTCATTAATAGCCTCTGTAAAAAAGTTCCGACCGGCCAAAATATTTTCATTTATTACGCTTGTTTTAGCATTGGTAGGTGGAATTATGGCTATAAATGTTGGGACTTCGGGAGGAGAAATTCGTCATACTGAAATTAGAGAAAATAATGCTGTTTCGGCTCCGGTGAATGGGAATCCATCTGCTGAAAAAATATATGATAAAGAAGACAAATAATATTCATTTAACAAAAATTAGTATTAATGTTAAAATAAAAATTGCTTTGTAAATAATTTATCTCTTATATTTGCAAAAGAATTAAAATAAATTATCCAAAAATGTTTACAAATCAATTGCATCATCATCATTTTCATTATTGCTCTCAAGCGATGTGTTAATGATATGTGTGTAAATCATCATATTCTAAAAACCCGTTTGAGTACATCAAACGGGTTTTTTATTACCCATCATTTGTACTCAATCAAAATATTTTAAACAAAAAAAAAACAAAACAAAATGAGTACATTAAAAATTGCAATTCAAAAATCAGGACGTTTAAACGAAGACAGCATTCAAATTCTAAAAGATGCTGGTATTTCAATAGATAACGGTATCGACCAATTAAAAGCCGAAGCGTCAAATTTTCCTTTAGAGGTTTTATATTTAAGAAATTCAGATATTCCTCAATATTTGATAGATGGAGTTGTAGATATAGCAATTGTTGGCGATAATTTATTAGTTGAAAAAGGAAACAGTATTGAAGTAATTCAAAAATTAGGTTTTTCAAAATGTAAAGTTTCCGTTGCTGTACCAAAAGCATTTAATTACAAATCCGTTCAAGATTTAGACGGTATGCGTATTGCAACTTCTTATCCTAAAACAGTGCTAGATTTTTTTAGTTCTAAAGGGGTGACAGTCGATATACACCAGATATCAGGTTCGGTTGAAATTGCTCCAAATATAGGTTTGGCCGATGCTATTGTTGATATTGTTTCGAGCGGGAGTACTTTGTTTAAAAATAATTTAAAAGAAGTTGAAGTTATTTTTAAAAGTGAAGCGGTTTTGGCTGTTTCTCCAAAAGTAAGTCCTGAATCCCAAAAAATAATTGATACGTTAAAATTCAGAATCGAATCTGTTTTAAGAGCACGAAAATCGAAATATATCCTGATGAATGTTCCAAATGACAAAATTGATGCTGTTGGAAAAATTCTTCCGGTATTAAGAAGTTTAACCGTTTTGCCTTTGGCACAAGAGGGATGGAGTAGCGTTCACTCTGTTATCGACAAGGACAGTTTTTGGGATGTAATTGATCAATTGAAAGAACTTGGAGCCGAAGGGATTTTAATTTGTCCAATTGAGAAAATGGTACTTTAATTAACCTTAGAAGTATAAAGTCTGAAATTCGAACTTTAAGCTACAAACCTGAAATTATAAAAAAATGAATAAAATATACAATCCAAAACCAGAAACGTGGTCCTCAATTTTAGAGCGACCTACCAAAACTGTGGATGACATTGAAGCCACTGTAAAAGAAATTTTTAATGAAGTTCAAAAGAAAGGAGACACAGCTGTCGCGAAATATACGTCACTTTTTGATGGTGCCAAAATCGATTCTATTGAAGTTACTAAAGCTGAAATTGACCAAGCAATCGCATCAATTTCTACCGACTTAAAAGAAGCGATTGCTCTCGCAAAATCAAATATTAAAAAATTCCATATTGCTCAAAAAACGGAAAGAGTAACTGTAGAAACAATCGAAGGAGTAAAGTGCTGGCAGGAAAAAAGACCAATTCAAAAGATAGGATTGTATATTCCGGGAGGAACTGCACCTTTATTTTCCACAGTTTTGATGTTGGCTGTTCCTGCGGAAATTGCTGGATGTAATGAAATTGTTTTGTGTTCGCCACCGGATAAAAACGGAAATATAAATCCAGCTATTTTGTATGCTGCAAATTTATGTGGTGTGACTAAAATATTAAAAGTAGGAGGAATTCAGGCTATTGCCGGAATGACTTTTGGGACAGAAACAATTCCGAAAGTGTATAAAATTTTTGGACCGGGAAATCAATTTGTGACCGTGGCTAAACAATTAGCAACACAATTTGGCGTAGCAATCGATATGCCGGCAGGTCCATCAGAATTATTAATTATTGCTGACGATACTGCAATTCCGGCGTTTGTAGCTTCGGATTTATTGTCACAGGCTGAACATGGAGCAGACAGTCAGGTAATTTTAGTTTCTACTTCCAAAAAATTAATTGATGCTGTCGAGGCTGAAATCCAAATCCAAATGGAAACATTGCCAAGAAAAGCCATTGCTGAAAAAGCGATTGCCAATTCTAAATTAATTTTTGTCGAAAATGATAAAATTGCTTTGGATTTAATCAACGAATACGGACCGGAACACTTTATTATTTGTTCAGAATTTGATGATTTTTACAGCAATGGTGTTCAAAATGCGGGTTCTGTATTCATAGGAAATTATACCCCTGAAAGTGCCGGTGATTATGCTTCAGGAACGAATCATACTCTGCCTACAAACGGTTACGCCAAGAATTATAGCGGCGTAAATTTGGATAGTTTTACGAAAACGATGACTTTTCAAAAAATAACTGAAAAAGGAATACAAAATATCGGTAAAGCTATTGAAATCATGGCAGAAGCGGAAGGACTGCAAGCACACAAAAATGCAGTTACATTACGATTAAAAGCGATTCAAGATGGAAAATAATTTCGATATAAATAATTTAGTCAGAGAAAACGTTAAACGAATGAAACCGTATTCTACGGCTCGTGATGAATTTAAGGATTTCGACATTGCAGATATGATTTTTCTGGATGCCAATGAAAATCCATTTGAAAATGGTGTAAACCGCTATCCGGATCCACAACAAGTGAGTGTAAAAGAGGTTTTGGTAAAACAAAAATCTGTTAAAACGGATCAAATTTTATTAGGAAACGGAAGCGATGAAGTGTTGGATTTGTTGTTTCGGGCTTTTTGTGAACCAAAAAAAGATAATGTAATTACTTTGCCACCAACTTACGGAATGTATGGCGTTTTGGCTAATATCAATGCAGTTGAAAATCGAGAAGTTTTGCTTTCGGATGATTTCCAACCTCAAATTGAAAAAATTATAGAAGCTGTCGATGAACAAACTAAAATTATCTTCTTGTGTTCGCCAAATAATCCAAGCGGGAATTCCTTTTCGGATGAAAGTGTCGCATATCTTTTGCAAAACTTCAAAGGTCTGGTTGTAATTGATGAAGCTTATATTGATTTTTCGAAGAAAGATAGCTGGAGTAATGAATTAGATGAATATCCAAACCTAATTATCACCCAAACATTATCAAAAGCGTATGGTCTGGCCGGAATTAGATTGGGAGTTTGTTATGGATCTGCGGAAATAATTTCGGTCTTAAACAAAATAAAACCACCGTATAATGTCAATGAACTGACTCAAAAAAGAGCAATCGAACGATTAGGTGATACAGAAAAAATAAAAGCTGAGATTGAATCAATAATAGCACAACGAGAAAAATTACTTAAGGAATTACTTGATGTGAACTTTGTCGAAAAAATTTATCCTACAGAAGCCAATTTTATTTTGGTAAAAGTGGATGATGCTAACAAAAGGTATGATGAATTGATTGCGAAAGGTATTGTAATTCGGAACCGTACAACCCAACCGCTATGTGACAATTGTTTGCGTTTTACTGTTGGAACTGCACAAGAAAACATGAAATTAATAGTAGCTTTGAAAGAAATGAATTAACCTAAACTAATATAAAATGAAAAAATTAATTTTTACCTTCATTGTTACTTTGTTTTTTGCTTCGCTTGCTTCTGCACAGGACACTACCAACGTTGCAACTGGCAAAATTTATTTTTTGCGTTCTACAGATTTTCAGGGTTCAGCAGTTGCTTTTAAAACTTTTGTAGATGGTGCTTTTGTGTGCAAATTGAATAATAAAAATTACTCCGTACATGAAGTTGCTGTAGGAAAGCATAATTATTTTGTTAAAGGTGGCAGAAAGAAGCCAGGCGAAAGTGCTGAAAAATTTGTAATTTAAGTTGAGCCAGGTAAAATAACTTATGTGCAACTTGTATTTGAAACCGGGATATTGATAAACAATGTATACTGTGAAGAAGTAACTGAAAATACAGCTAAATCCAAGATGGTCAAGATGACCGAGGATAGCAAATGTTTGTAATATTTAAAATAGAACGTGGTTGCTTAGCGTGAGGGATAGCAGTGGAGCTCTTTTTAGAGCAGAGGAACGAGGCTGTAAAAAAGCGGGAACGTATAGCCCGACCCACAGGGACACGCCCAAAAAGATTTGATTATTCATACAAGAAGAAAATAATAGACAAATAGCTAATTTAAAATAGCGCATCGTAATTAAATGAAGAAAATACTTTTTATAGACCGTGACGGAACAATGGTTTTGGAACCAAATGATTATCAGTTAGACAGTTTCGAAAAATTAGAATTTTATCCAAACGCCTTTCAATATTTAGCTAAAATAGCTCAAGAATTGGATTTCGAATTGGTAATGGTTACCAATCAGGATGGTTTGGGAACGGATTCTCATCCCGAAATTAACTTTTGGCCAGTTCATAATTTTATTATGAAATCGTTTGAAAATGAAGGGGTTGTTTTCAAAGAAGTGTTTATTGATAAAACTTTCCCTTACCAAAATGCACCGACGCGTAAACCCGCAACTGGAATGTTGACACAATATATTGACAATCCGGAATATGATTTAGCAAATTCATTCGTCATTGGAGACAGAATAACGGATGTTGAATTAGCAAAAAACTTAGGTTCAAAAGCGATTTTTATTGATACAAATGAAGCTTTGGGAGGAGATGAGATTTCTTCAAAAAGAGGAGAATTGGACTTCGTTATTGCTTTGCAAACTACCGATTGGAAAGTAATTTATGAGTTTTTGAAATTAGAGGAACGTTCCGCCTCCATCGAAAGGAAAACGAACGAAACGGATATTTATATCAAGTTAAACCTTGACGGAACCGGAAAAAGTAAAATTGAAACCGGAATTGCCTTCTTTGACCATATGCTGGACCAAATTGCACGTCACGGACAAATGGATTTAGAAATTCTTGTAAAAGGAGATTTAGAAGTGGATGAACATCACACGATTGAAGATACAGCAATTGCATTGGGCGAAGTTTTTGCAAAAGCATTGGGAAATAAATTAGGAATAGAACGTTACGGTTTTTGTTTGCCAATGGACGACTGTTTAGCACAAGTGGCCATTGATTTTGGAGGCAGAAACTGGCTGGTTTGGGAAACCGAATTCAAACGGGAGATGGTTGGGAAAATGCCGACGGAAATGTTTTTTCATTTTTTCAAATCGTTTTCGGATGGTGCCAAAGCCAACATTAATATCAAAGCAGAAGGTACAAATGAGCATCACAAGATTGAAGCCATCTTTAAAGCTTTTGCAAAAGCGATAAAAGTAGCAGTAAAACGTGATACGGAAAAGATGATTTTGCCTTCGACAAAAGGAATGCTTTAAAAAATTATGAATTATAAATTATGAATTATTGGACGTTACTTCTAAAATAAAACTTAATTTATTAATGGTTGAAAGAAATGAAAATTGTAATCATAAATTACGGAGTAGGAAATATTCAAAGCATAAAATTTGCTATTGAAAGATTAGGTTTTGAGGCTGTTTTGAGTAATGATTGGAAAGAAATTAAGGCTGCGGACCGGGTGATATTTCCAGGTGTTGGCGAAGCTAGTTTTGCGATGAAAATGCTTATTGACAGTGGTCTTGATGTATTAATCCCAACTTTAAAACAACCCGTTTTGGGAATTTGTCTGGGCATGCAATTGATGTGCAACAAATCGGAGGAAGGAAAAACAACGGGTTTAGGTATTTTTGATGTTGATGTGATTAAATTTACGCCAAAAGTAAAAGTACCTCAAATGGGCTGGAATCAAATTTACAACTTGAAATCACTTTTATTCAAAGAAATTAATGAAAACGAACACATGTATTTAGTACATAGTTTTTATGTGCCAATTTGTCTCGAAGCCATTGCAACAACTAATTATGAAGTTGAGTATGCATCAGCTCTTCAAAAAAATAATTTCTACGGAACACAATTTCACCCAGAGAAAAGTGGTGACGTTGGAGAACAAATTTTGGGTAATTTTTTAAAATTATAAATTAGGTTATGTCTTTATGACTTTTGACTTTTACACTTTAAGACTTAAATAAATGAGAATAATACCTGCAATAGATATCATAGACGGAAAATGTGTTCGCTTGTCAAAAGGCGATTACAATACCAAAATTATATACAATGAAAATCCGCTTGAAGTGGCGAAATCATTTGAAGCACACGGAATCGAATATTTGCACTTGGTTGATTTAGATGGAGCGAAGTCAAGCCAAATTGTCAATTATAAGATATTGGAACAAATTGCTTCTCAAACCAAACTGAAAATTGATTTTGGTGGTGGATTAAAATCGGATTCCGACTTAAAAATCGCTTTTGAAAGTGGTGCGAATCAAATTACCGGTGGAAGCATTGCCGTTAAAAATAGAGAACTGTTCGAAAAATGGATTGCGCAATATGGTTCGGATAAAATTATTTTGGGGGCAGATGCTAATAATGAAAAGGTAGCAGTTTCTGGTTGGTTAGAAGATTCGAATGAAGATTTAATTCCATTTATACAAGAGTATCAAAATAAAGGAATTGAATATGTTATTTGTACGGATATCGCCAAAGACGGTATGCTTGAAGGACCTTCTTTTGAATTATACAATAAAATTTTGGGGGAATCCAACGGCATAAAATTGATTGCTTCAGGAGGAATCTCAACTTTTGATGAATTGCCAAGGTTAGCCGAATTAGGTTGTGAAGGAACAATAATCGGAAAAGCAATTTATGAAGGACGAATTTCGTTGAAACAATTGGAACAGTTTATAATTAGTAAATAGTCAAATTCAGAGCATAAATTATGATAACTTGTTACGTAAAATATATTATTGACCCTTTTCAATTGGATATTTTTGAAGAGTATGGTAAAAGATGGATTAAATTAGTTAACCGTTTTGGTGGACAGCATCATGGTTATTTTTTGCCGTCTGAAGGAGCAAATAACGTTGCATTTGCAATGTTTTCGTTTGTTAGTTTATCCGAATATGAAAATTACAGAAGACTAATTTTAGAAGATCAAGAATGTATCGAAACGTTCAAAATTGCAGAAGATTCAAGATGTATTTTAAGTTATGAACGAACTTTTTTGCGCCCAGTATTTGAATAATAAGACTTTTAACAACAAACAGATATGCTTACAAAAAGAATTATACCCTGTCTTGATATAAAAAACGGAAGAACCGTAAAAGGTGTTAATTTTGTGGACTTACGTGACGCAGGAGATCCGGTAGAATTAGCCAAAATATATTCGGATGAAGGCGCGGACGAATTAGTCTTTCTTGATATTTCTGCAACGGAAGAAAGAAGAAAAACCTTGGTTGAATTGGTACGGAAGGTTGCTTCAACGATTAATATTCCTTTTACCGTTGGTGGTGGAATTTCTTCTATTTTGGATGTAGAAATATTGCTTCAAAACGGAGCTGATAAGGTTTCCATCAATTCATCAGCGGTTAAAAATCCGCAATTGATTAATGATTTGGCACAGAAATTTGGAAGCCAGTGTATTGTTGTCGCTATTGATGCCAAACAGATAGATGGAGAATGGATTGTGCATTTAATGGGAGGGAAAATACCAACTGAATTGAATTTATTTGATTGGGCCAAAGAAGTGGAGCAAAGAGGCGCAGGCGAAATTCTGTTTACCTCAATGGACAATGACGGAACTAAAAATGGCTTTGCAAATGAAGCTTTGGCCAAACTTTCTGAATTGGTTAATATTCCAATAATTGCTTCTGGTGGCGCAGGAAACATTCAACATTTTAAAGACACTTTTCTGGTCGGAAAAGCCGATGCAGCATTGGCGGCAAGCGTATTTCATTTTAAAGAAATTGAAATCAAAACATTAAAAAAAGCGCTTAAAAACAATAATATCGAAGTACGAATTTAATTTTTTTTTGACTTTAATACATTAGACTAAAAATATGAACATAGATTTCTCAAAAAATACTGACGGATTAATTCCTGCTATCATTCAAGACAGTGAAACCAAAACGGTTTTGATGTTGGGTTTCATGAATGCTGAAGCATACCAAAAAACAGTTGACACTAAAAAAGTAACATTTTATAGTCGAACTAAACAGAGACTTTGGACAAAAGGAGAGGAAAGTGGAAATTTTCTAAATTTGATTAACATCAAAAACGATTGCGATAATGATACATTATTGGTACAAGTAAAACCAGAAGGACCAACGTGTCACAACGGAACTGATACGTGTTGGGCTGACGAAAATAAATCCGATTATGGGTTTCTGACGGCGTTAGAAGATACTATTCAACTTCGAAAAGAAAATGCGGATTCCGAAAAAAGTTATGTGGCTTCGTTGTTTAAATTGGGAATGAACAAAATTGCACAGAAAGTAGGCGAGGAAGCGATTGAAGTGGTTATAGAGGCCAAAGATGATAACGATGATTTGTTTTTAAGCGAAAGTGCTGATTTGCTTTTTCATTATCTTATTTTATTGCAAGCCAAGGGATATAAGCTGAATGACGTTGTTGAAGTGTTAAAAACGCGTCAAAAATAGAAATTCCTTTTAGAGAATTTAAATTCATAAAACCCAATAGTAAATAATTATACTATTGGGTTTTTCTTTTTTCTTTTATTTCAAATGCCAATCCACTATATTTACTATTATTTTACAATAAAAAGTCCCCCAATACAAGTGATGAATACAGATAATACCACCTTTAATCCAGATGTAAACGATTCCATAATTAATACAGGACTATACATAATTCTGACAACTGACGAAGATGATTCTCGACCGGTTTATATTTCAGGAAATTTTAATAATTGGCGCACACAGGACAAAGAATTTGTAATGCAAAAGATTGGAAATGGTTCGTATCATTACAAATTCCCTCATGACTTTGATTATCCTAAGGTGCTTTTGTATAAATTTACAAAAGGGGATTGGAGTGAAGTTGAAATTGACAGTCATGGAAATCGTACCGAAAATCGTTCAACATTAGCGTATACTGGCATACAAAATGAACATGTTGCCAGATGGAGGAAAAACTGGTTGCCTTATAAACAATCGTATTTGCCACAAGTTCAGTTGATATCAGATGAATTTAAAATCCCGCAACTCAATAAAATTAGGAAAATTTGGGCACTTTTACCGCATGATTACGATAATTCTAGTGAGAGTTATCCGGTAATGTATTTGCAGGATGCCCAAAATTTATTCAATGAAACAGCCGAATTTGGAAACTGGGAAATTGACAAAAAACTGGCAGTCATGTCCGAGTATAAAATTGGAAAAATCATAATTATTGCTGTTGAACACGCTGAGGAAGATCGTATAAAAGAATATAATGTAGGAAAAACAGTTTTAGGAAAAGGACAAGGAAAGAAATACATCCGTTTTGTGACTGATACGCTAAAACCTTATGTAGACAGTAATTTTAGAACCAAAAAAGAACGTGAATTTACAGGGATAGGAGGAAGTTCGATGGGCGGATTAATCAGTATTTTTAGTGGTCTCAGGAATCCCGAAACATTTGGTAAACTGATGATTTTTTCTCCATCACTTTGGGTGGTTCCGGAGTTAAAAATTGATGCAAGGAAAGTAAATACGACCGATACTAAAATTTATTTATATGCTGGTGGTGATGAAAGTAAAACGATGATTGAGCACGTCAAAAAGTTTCAGGATGATTTAATTTCCAGCCACTTTATAGAAGATAGATCCCAAATTAATTTAAGTATTAACAGGCAGGGAAAACACAGCGAAATATATTGGAGTGATGAATTTCCTAAAGCAATTGAGTGGTTATTTTTTAATACAAAAGATTCGTAGAGACGCAATTTATTGCAACTCAATTTTAAGAATAAAGCATACACAGTAACATTAAATTTAATCAAAAAGCTTTAAAAATTAAAGAAAATGACAACAAGAACAGTAACAAATTTAGATAGTTTTTCAGGTACAATTTTGATTCCGGTTTTTGAAACCTATTCAAAAAGTATTGTTCCCATTGCATTTAATGGATTGAAAATTGCTTCTAACGTTTTTTTTGGAAAAAAAGACACACACTACTTAGCCGAAAAAAATGACAATACTTATGTCTTTATTGGTTTGGGAAAAACAATTGATTACAAATCTTTAAAGACTATTTTTAGACGTATTTCATCGAAACAAAAAGAAAATTTCAGTTCGAATGTTGCTTTAGTTATACCGGAACAATGTATTGAAGAACAGATTGAAGCGATGGTATCCGGTTTGCTTCTGGGAACGTATAATTTGGGTCATTTTAAATCTGAAAAAGAAATACATCCTTTTTTAAATCCTGAATTCACATTGACTTTGGTAAGTGAGAATGATTATTTGGCTGCAGCCAAAAAAGGAATTAAAATTGCAAAAGCACAATTGAGTACTTTTAATTTGGTCGATTTGCCACCAAATACAATCAATCCGAAATACTTAGCGAATTGGGCCAAAGAAACGGGAGAAAAATACGGATTTGATGTAGAAGTTCTCGGGTCTGAAGCTTCAAAAATAGTTGGTCTCGGCGCATTTTTAGCAGTTGGAAAAGGAAGTGAAAATGAACCACAGTTTATTATCATGAATTACACTCCCGTAGCTGAAGTTAAGCACATGAAATACGTTGGACTTGTTGGAAAAGGAATCACATTTGATACTGGTGGAATAAATATAAAAACAGCTGGAATGGTTCACATGAAATGTGATATGGCAGGTGGTGGCGCAGTTTTTGGCGCGATGCAACTGATCGCTGATTTACAATTACCTGTAAAAGTAACTGCAATTGTTCCTTGTGCTGAAAATGCAGTGGATGGCAAATCATTTTTACCAAGCGACGTAATTCACAGTTACAGCGGGCATTCTATAGAAATTATTGATACGGATGCTGAAGGGCGACTTATTTTAGCAGATGGATTATCGTATTTAATTAAAAATTTCAAACCAGAATATATTGTTGATATTGCTACACTTACCGGAAGCAGCGTGGCTACTCTTGGTTATGAATGTGGTGCTTTGTTTACCAATAATGAAGAAATGGCGAAGAAATTGCAACAAAACGGAGATGCAATTGGAGAACGTTTATGGCCTTTACCACTTTGGGATGTATATAAATCAGATATTGAAAGTGATATTGCCGATGTGAAAAATTATAGCGGAAAAGCAGTTGCGGGAGCCATAAGTGCTGCCAAATTTTTAGAATATTTTACTGAGGGACACAAATCTTGGGCACATCTGGATGTTGCAGGAGTGGCATTTGGAGATGATGAATTTGCTAAAAGTAAGCACGCAACAGCCTTTGGTGTTCATTTATTGACTAAATTCATTGAAAATTTATAAACAATGGAAAACTGTAAAACCTTTCTTTGCATTTCAAATTATTTCAAAGGTGCCGATTTTTTAATTAATTTAAAAAAGTTAGGCAACAAAGTCTATTTAGTGACGAGTGAAAAACTGAAGGATAAACCGTGGCCCCATCAACATATTGATGAGATTTTCTATATGGAAGGTCAGGACGTCGATTGGAATTTAGAACATCTTTTGTTAGGTGTTGGGAATTTCATGAAGTCCACAAAAATTGATGCCATTGTAGCTCTGGATGATTATGACGTGGAAAAAGCAACATATTTAAGGGAAAATCTCCGTATCGACGGAATGGGACAAACCACAGGACGTTATTTTAGAGATAAACTCGCCATGCGTATGAGAGCCAAAAGTTGTGGGATACCCATTCCTGCTTTTTGTTCCTTATTTAACGATCATGACATTAATACTTTTGCTGAAACTATCGAAGCTCCATGGGTTTTAAAACCTCGTTCCGAAGCTTCGGTAACAGGAATTATAAAAATACATGACAAAGAGAGTTTGTGGATTCATATTAATGAAATGGGAAATAATAGATTTAAATATTTATTGGAACAATTTAAACCAGGCGATGTGTATCATTGCGATAGTTTAATTTCGGACAGTAAAGTGATCTTTAGTTTGACTTCAAAATATTTATCCACACCAATGGAAATTTCTCAGGATGGTGGTGTTTTCCGTTCGGCAAATATTAGATACAATTCAGAAGATGATATTGCGATAAAAAAGTTAAATGAACAAGTGATGAAAGGTTTTGGATTGAAACATGGAGCCGCTCATACTGAATTTATTAAAAGTAATGAAGGTGGTCAAATTTATTTTCTGGAAACATCTTCACGCGTGGGAGGAGCACATTTAGCAGAGATGGTTGCCGAAGCTTCCAATATTAATTTATGGAAGGAGTGGGCAGCAATTGAAAACGGATTAGTAAAAGCGGATAAATATGTTTTGCCAAAAGTAAAAAAAGGGTATGCCGGAATCGTTCTGACGTTGTCAAAATTCCAGCACCCTAATTTATCATCTTTTTCAGATCCTGAAGTTTGCTTTAAAGTGCCATTGGAATATCATGCAGGATTAATTGTAAAATCAGATAATCAGCAGCGTGTTTTAGAACTTTTAGAAGATTATGGCAATCGTTTAGCCAATGATTTCACAGCTGTGGTAGAACAAATAAAAATAACAAATTTGCATTAAATGCTTTTGCCGAATTAAAAATAGCGATTGTTTCAATAGAAATAGTCGCTTTTTTATTTAAAGTTTAGTTAAAGTACAACGACACAGTTTTTTATATCTTCGTTGGAATTTTAATATTAAATAATTACTTCCATTTCTACATCAAATGAAAAAAATAATATTTCTTTTTAGTTTTTTAGGATTTATAAGTTGTAAATCGTTTGATCAAATAAGTCAAATTGAAACTCAAAAACCGATTCAAAATGAATATTTTACTGTTGCTTTCGGTTCCTGCGACGACCAAAAAATTAAAAATGAACTTTGGCCAGCGATAGATGAAAATCATCCTTCTGTTTGGATTTGGGGAGGCGATAATGTGTATTCCGATACATCAGACATGCATTTTCTTAAAAATAATTATGATATTCAGAAACAAGATTCTGATTATCTCAAATTTATTAAAGACAAAATCGTTTTAGGAACGTGGGACGATCACGATTTTGGTGTGAATGACGGCGGGGCAGAATATCCTTTTAAAAGAAAAAGTCAACAGTTATTATTAGATTTTTTAGGAACTTCAAAAAAGGCTCCGGAACGAAAAAGAGACGGAATTTATACTGCAAAAACCATTGTTGTTGATGGAAATAAAGTCAAAATAATTGTATTGGATTCTCGTTTTTTTAGAACAGCACTTACAAAAGCGACCGATTCAAAAAAGCGTTTTCAACCCAATAAATATGGTGAAGGAACAGTATTGGGAAAGGCACAATGGAATTGGCTAAAGAAAGAACTTAGAAATTCCGATGCTCAATTTAACGTCATAGTAAGCAGTATTCAGTTTTTATCCGATAAACATGGTTTTGAAGCCTGGGGAAATTTCCCTCATGAAATAGAAAAATTAGAGCAATTAATAATTTCCACCAAAGCTCAAGGTACTTTTATAATATCGGGAGATCGTCATATTGCTACATTTTCTGCCAAAAATGTTGCTAAATTAGCGTATCCGTTAATAGATTTTACCTCGAATGGATTGACACATACTTATACTACTTTTTCTGGTGAAGAAAATCCTTATGTCAAAGGAGCAGTGATAAAAGATATCAATTTTGGATTATTAAAATTTGACTTTAAACATAATAAGGTAATTATGGAAATTAGAGGAAAACAAAATAAATTGCTTCAAGAATATGTTCAGATATATCCCGGAAAATAAATTTAAGGAATTTTATTTCTATAATTTGAAGGCTATTTTTGTCCAAAATAAATTCATTATGAAAAAACAGTGCAGTCTTATTTTTATCTCATTTCTCATCTTTAATGGTGTAAATGCGCAAGGCCTTCTAGATAAAAAAGAAGAAATATTTACTAGACAAGATACGATACGTGGCAGTATTACCAAAGAAAGAGCTTGGTGGGATGTAAAAAACTACCATCTTGATATTAAAGTAAATCCCGCAGACAGCACTATTTCTGGTTCGAATACCATAAAATATCAGGTATTACAGGAATACAACAATATGCAAATTGATTTACAGAATCCCATGGAAATTTTTAAAGTTATTCAAGATGGAAAATCTTTAAAATACAGAAGAGAAGGAAATGCATTTTTTATTGAATTACTTGCTCTCCAAACAAAAGGTGCAATAAAAGAACTGACCATACATTATGGAGGAAAACCAAAAGTTGCGGTAAATCCGCCATGGGATGGAGGAATCACTTGGAAAAAAGACAATAATGGTATGCCTTTTATTGCTTCTTCATGTCAAGGATTAGGAGCGAGTGTTTGGTGGCCAAACAAAGATCACATGTATGACGAAGTGGAAAATATGCTGATTAGCGTAAATGTTCCTAAAAATTTGACAAATGTATCGAATGGACGTCTGACTAGTGTTAAACAACTAAAAGACGGGACAAAAACCTATAATTGGTATGTGTCAAATCCAATTAATAATTATGGCGTAAACATAAATATAGGAGATTATGTTTCATTTTCAGAAAAATATAAAGGAGAAAAAGGGATTTTGGATTGCACGTATTATGTTTTGAGAGACAATTTGGCGAAAGCCAAAAAACAATTTCAAGATGTTCCAAGGATGCTAAAGGCTTTTGAGCACTGGTTTGGGCCGTATCCTTTTTATGAAGACAGTTACAAACTTGTTGAAGCTCCATATTTAGGAATGGAACATCAAAGTTCTGTAACTTATGGAAACAAATTTCAAAATGGTTATTTGGGTCGTGATTTGAGCGGAACGGGTTGGGGATTAAAATTCGATTTTATTATAATTCACGAATCTGGACATGAGTGGTTTGCCAATAATATCACGTATAAAGATATTGCTGATATGTGGATTCACGAAAGTTTTACAAACTATTCTGAAAGTCTTTTTGTCGAATATTATTATGGAAAAGAAGCAGGATTTGAGTACGTGAGAGGAACCAGAAAAAATATCCAAAATGACAAACCAATAATCGGAAATTACGATGTAAATAATGAAGGTTCAGGCGATATGTATCCTAAAGGCGCCAATATGATTCACACGATACGCCAATTAGTAAATGATGATGAAAAATGGAGAGGGATTTTAAGAGGTTTGAACAGTACTTTTTATCACCAAACGGTAACTACAAAACAAATTGAGAATTATATGAGTCAAAAAGTTGGATTCGATTTATCAACTGTTTTTAATCAGTACTTACGAGACACCAGAATTCCTACACTGGAATATTTTTTCAAGGATAATCAACTGGGGTATCGCTGGACAAATTGTGTAGCTGGTTTTAATATGCCAGTCAAAGTGACTCTAAACGGAAAAGAAGAATTGTTGCAACCGGAAATAAAATGGAAGAGTCTTCCAGCAAATACTGAAAATTCAAAATTGGAAACAGACAAAAATTTTTATGTCGCCAGTTTTGATATAACAGAGTAAATCCAGAAATTAAGGCCTAAATTTCATGAAGGTATCTTTTATTTTAAATAAAGAATGAAAACTTTTATGATTTTTACAGTAAATATAAAACCGCAGAATTGAGTGATTTGGGAAAAAAATTATTGGGAGCAGAGAAGTGGTAATAAAAAAGGGATACTAACATATCCCTTTTTTAAATTTATTTTTCGTTTAAACTATTTAGATCAAGTTTTTCCTAATGTATTTAAAACTTGTTGCAGCAGACTCTATTGGATTTGGTTTGTAGTTTGATTCGTGTTCCAAAAAGAAACGTTTCATTCCAGCAAGTTTAGCTTGAGCAAAAATCGATTTAAAATCTATAGTTCCAGTTCCAATTTCTGCATTCCAATCTGGATTACTTTTATCCATATCTTTTACATGCCACATTGAAAAACGTCCCGGATATTTTTGGAATAATTGCAGTGGATCATTTCCAGAGCGAACTACCCAATATAAATCCATTTCAAAATCAACTAAGTTTTTATCAGTTTCATTTAATAAAATCTCATATCCATTGGTTGAACCAAATTTAGTAAATTCAAAATCATGATTGTGATATGCTAATTTCAAACCTCCTTCTTTACAAAGTTCTCCTACTTTATTAATTTGTAAGGCTAATTTTTTATAGGCATCACCAGTAGTTCCGCGCAATTCTGAAACGATATATGGCACCGTCACATATTCACTTCCTAACTGATTTGCGGTTTCTACATAATATTTTACAAGATCAGTGGAACCATCTTTAATCATCGAATTGAAATCGAAATGATTACTCGTTGCTTTTAAACCGTTATCATCCAATATCGATTTAAAATCGCGCACTGAAGTTCCAAAAAAGCCTTTATCTACTGAATAACCAAAAGTTTCCACTTCGCAAAATCCAGCTTTACCAACTTGAGCTAAAACACCTTTAACATCTTTTGGTAACGTGTCACGCAAGGTCCATAGTTGAATTCCGATATTTCTATTTTTTGAGTCAAAAGCAAATGTAGGAGCAAGTGCTAATGCGCCTAGAGCCAAACCAGTATTAATTAAAAATTCTCTTCTCTTTATCATGAGTTGTTTTTTAGATTGGTTAAATATCACAAATAGTAATAGCTTGTTGTAGTGCGGCTAATTTGTCCGGGTTTTTTGGTACAAATTCTTGTCCTACATAACCTTTAAAAGCAGTTTTTGCAATTGCTTTCATAATTGCGGAGTAATTTAATTCTTGTGTATCATCAATTTCATTTCGTCCCGGAACGCCGGCCGTATGATAATGTGCAATATATTGATGATTGTCCCTTATGTTTCTAATCACATCACCTTCATCGATTTGCATGTGATAAATATCATAAAGAAGTTTAAAGTTTTCTGAATTCAAGCGTTTTGCTAATGCTACTCCCCAGGATGTTCTGTCACATTGGTAATCTTTATGATCAATTTTGCTGTTTAGCAATTCCATTACTAAAATCACATTATGCTTTTCAGCCAATGTAATTAGTTTTTGCAAACCGATAACACAATTGTTCCATCCTTCTTCATCAGTTATTCCTCTTCGGCTTCCGCTAAAGCAAATTAGGTTTTTATAACCTGCTTTTGCTACCATCGGAATCATTTCAGTGTAGTTTTTTAATAGCGTTTCGTGGAATTTAATATCATTAAAACCATCTACTAAATTAATCTCTGCACCGTTGCACATGGTAGAAACAAGATCATATTTCTTCAATGTTGGCCAATCTTTAGGACCTACTAAATCAATCCCGGAAATTCCCATCTTTTTAGATTCGATGCAAAGAGTATCTAAATCTATGTCATTAAAACACCACCGAGAAACGGAGTGATTTATATTTCCTTTTAATTTACCCAATTGTATTGCTGTTTCTTTTTTTGGCATAGCCAAAGCAGAAAATCCAGAAGGAATTCCCATCGCAACTGTTCCGGCTACTATTCCTTTTATGGCAGATCTTCTATTTAAATTAGTACTCATTTTTAATTTTTATACAGCAGAAGTGGATTCTTCTCCATTGTTTTTTTCATTAAATAAAAGTGCAAAAAGTAAGAACACTGCCATAGCAATTCCAGCAGGAATAATCCATACCATCTGCCAGTTTACAGCACCGTCTGCCAGCTTATAATTATCTGTAATATAACCTGCAACAGCAAAACCTATTAGCATACCAATTCCATAGGTAGCTAATGTAATGAGACCCTGAGCAGCACTTTTATATTTTTCTCCCGCTTTTGAATTGGTGTAAATTTGACCCGATACAAAAAAGAAATCATAACAAATACCGTGCAGCGCAATACCTATAATTAACATGAAACTTAAGTCTCCACCATTGCCGTAAGCAAATAAAACGTATCGAATTGCCCAAGCTAACATCCCGATTAAAATCGTTTTTTTGAAACCAAAACGCGTAAAGAACACAGGAATCAATAACAAGAATAAGGCTTCCGATATTTGTCCAATTGCCATTTTCCCCGTCGGATTTTCAACACCTGCTTCAGTTAAAAAGAGATTAGCATTTTGATAATAAAAAGCAAGAGGAATACAAATTAGAATAGATGAAACGAAAAATATTGCAAAGTTTTTATCTTTCAATAATTTTAAAGCATCAAGACCTATAATGTCTCCAATTTTTATTTTTTCATCATTAACTTTTGGTGGTGTTTTTGGTAATGTAAAGCTAAATAAGCCTAATATAAAGGCAGCAACACCAGCTAGTAAAAAAGTATTTTTAAGTAAACCTGAACTTATTCCTTCGGCAGAATCCCAATGAAATAAATAACTGATTGAAAGTCCCGCAATGATCCAACCAATAGTTCCCCAAACTCTAATGTTAGAAAACTCTTTTTCCGGATCTTTCATTTGATTGAACGAAACTGAGTTGACTAAAGCCAACGTTGGCATGTATAAAATCATGTAACTTAAAACATAAGTGTAGAACATTCCAACTTCTTCCGATTGATACATTTGATACATTAAAAAGGCACCTGCGAGATGAAGAATTCCCAAAATCTTTTCTGCATTAAAATACCGGTCAGCTATTAAACCTATGATGAAAGGTGCAACAATGGCGCCCCAGGATTGCGTAGAAAAAATAGCGGCAGTTTCTGAACCCGATGCTTTTAAGTTATTTCCCAGAAATGTTCCAAGGGTTACAAACCATGCGCCCCAGATAAAAAATTCTAGGAACATCATTATGGATAATTTTATTCGGATGGTGCTATTCATTGGTTGGATAATTTTTATTTTGGTTTGGTTAGTTTTCGTTTTTTTTTAATACTTTTTATTCAATTACATTCCGGCCTCGCATCCGGTTGTAATTTTCATAGTATTCCATTCTTTAATCATGATGTTTCTGAACCAGACATTGTCACCGTGATCTTGCAAAGCAATTTTTCCTTTTTTGAAAGCTGCAAAACCAGGCCAAGTAGCAAATTTACTGCCGGCAACTAAATTTTTGAAATTAGCATCCCAAAGTGTTGTTTCAACAACTTTTACACCATTAACTAACATTGTAAGTTTTCCGAATTTACATACAATATCAACAGAATTCCATTCTCCAACAGGCTTTACTGGTTCTGAAGTGCTTTTTACTAAATCATACAAATCACCAGCTCTGTGTTTTTCAATTTTACCGTCAGGATGACCTTCATTGTCTAACACTTGCATTTCAAGACCTGTTTCATAGGTATTTTTAAATTTTGTCAAATCCTCGTTAACGAAGAAAATAATACCACTGTTCGCATTTGCTGCTACTTTCCATTCTAATTTCAAATGAAAATTTTCGTATTCAACATCAGTTACAAGATCGCCTCCTTGACCATTTTGGGCAGCAGTAGGATCAAAATGCAATACGCCATCTTCAACTTTCCAACCTGAACCAGCTGTTTTTTTTCCGTAAGAATGCCATCCTGCTGTGGATTGTCCATCAAAAATTGATTTAAATCCTTTGGCTATTGGTGCTTGTTGTGCATTTGCGGTTTGAATCATTAGTATAACAATTAATGAGGTACAAATATTTTTAATCATTTTTAAGTTTTTGAATTAATAATTAATCTTGTTTATAAAGTTAAAGCTTTCCAACCTTGGCGATAGTCTCGCTTCACAAATTGATTAACTTCGTCAAAATTGGTTATTCTCATGGCATCATTATCCCATAGTAATTTTGCTGAACGGCCCGGATACACTTCTTCTCCAAGCTCTTCTCTCATTACATCATAACCTCTGATAGCAAGATTTGCCATCAATAATGCTTCTGTTAAAGGACCTGCAATTTCAAAAGGAGAACTTAACTCTTTTTTTCCATAACCTGCAATTGCTGCTTCAATCCATTGCTTGTAATGTCCTTCGGAACCATCGATTACTCTTGCATATTTTTGAGCAACTTGTAAATTTTCATTTTTGCTTAGAGGAAGCAAACGCGGATTTAAACCATAAGTATCACACATCATTTTTCCTTTTGTACCTGTGAACAATGTTCCATTTCCGCCATCGCCAAAAATTTCATTCGAACCTAATTCAGAAGGTCTTTCAGGTTGGATTCCTCCATCCATCCAATGTACTGCGATGTCACCATTAGTTTTTTCAGTTTTTGGAAAAGTTAATGTAACGTGACTAGAAGGTGGACAACTCTCAGGAAAATATCCTCTTTGAAATTCATCTACGTATACAGAACCTACACTACATTGTACATCTTTCGCATATTTTAAGTTTAATACACTAAAAGGAGCTTCTAGCAGGTGACAACCCATATCTCCTAAGGCACCAGTACCATAATCCCACCATCCTCGCCAGTTGAAGGGCACTAATTTATTTACATACTCTTTGTAAGGAGCGGTTCCCAACCACAAATCCCAATTTAATTCACTTGGAATATCGGCTTTATTGGCAGACCACGGAATACCTTGAGGCCAAACTGGGCGGTCTGTCCATGCATGTATCGTATGAACATCACCAATTAAACCTGCATCATACCATTCTTTCATTATTCGGGTACCATCATTTGAGGCACCTTGATTTCCCATTTGCGTAACCACCTTATATTTTTTGGCAGCTTGAGTCAAAATACGAGCTTCGTAAATATCATGTGCCATAGGTTTTTGAACATATACATGTTTGCCTAATTGCATAGCAGCAAGCGCTTGTATAGCATGGTTATGGTCCGGAGTAGAAACTGAAACTGCATCGAAATTTTTATGTTCTTTGTCTAACATTTCGCGCCAATCCGTGTAAAATTTAGCTTTAGGAAATGCATTTACACTTGCAGCGGCTCTTCTGGTATCAACATCACATAAAAAAGAAATATCAGCTTTTCCACTGCTGGCGAACATAGCGATATCAGATTTACCTTTTCCGCCAACGCCAATACTGGCTATTGATAAACGATCGCTTGGTGCAACGAATCCTCTTCCTAAAACATGACGGGGAACAATCATAAAAGCTGCGGCAGCTATAGCAGTTGTTTTTATAAAATCACGACGGTTATTTGTGATTTTATCTTCTTCTTTTTGTTTCATTTATTTTTAATCTAGTTTGGTTAATAGCAATAGAATAGTGTCACATCATAACTTTATATTCTGCATAATAACGTTATACAGAATATATAAAAGCGTCTTTTGATTTATTTTTTTAAGGATAAAATATACTTTGCCATCGAATTTGCATCATTCTTTTTAAGCGAAGCATGCGCAGACATAGGTATTGTTCCCCAAACTCCTGAACCACCTTTTATTATTTTACCAGATAAATAAGTAATATTTTTATCGTTCGAAGGATATTTTTTTGCAATATCTAAGTAGGAGGGGCCTATTAGTTTCTTGTCTAGTTTATGACACCCAACACAATCCGATTTAGCGATTAATTTTTCACCATCCGATGTTTGAAAAATCGCTGTTGTTTTTTTAGTAGCTTTAATATATTTTGTATCTAAATTATCATTAGAAAATGAGGTTAAGCTAATTAAAGCAACCCCAAAAAGCAAATATTTTAATTTCATTTTCATTTATATTTAAGTTTTATAATCCTAAGTTTTTTTTGTTAAAAGCTTTATTTGTTTCCACAGCAGCAAAATCATCAAATGCTTTGTCGGTAACTTTTATGATATGATTTTTTATAAATGCAGCGCCTTCTCTAGCGCCATCCTCTTGATTTTTAATGCAACATTCCCATTCCATAACAGCCCAGCCTTTGTAATCATATTGTGCCAGTTTGCTAAAAATAGTTTTAAAATCAATTTGACCATCTCCAGGGGAGCGATAACGTCCTGCACGATTTACCCAACTTTGATATCCTCCAAAAGTTCCTTGCTTTCCTGTAGGATTAAACTCGGCATCCTTTACGTGAAACGCTTTTATTCGTTCATGATAAAAATCAATGTATTGAATGTAATCTAACTGTTGTAATACAAAATGGGACGGGTCATATAACAAACACGCTCTGGAATGATTATTTACGGCTTTTAAAAACATTTCATAGGTTTCCCCATCAAACAAATCTTCGCCAGGGTGTATTTCATAACAAAGATCGACTCCATTTTCGTCAAATTCATTTAAAATTGGTAACCAGCGTTTGGCTAATTCAGCAAAACCATCTTCAACTAAGCCGGGCGGCCTTTGAGGCCACGGATGAAAATATTGCCAAAGTAAAGAACCACTAAAGGTGGCATGAGCATTTAAACCTAAATTTTGGGATGCCTTAGCTGCATATTTTAATTGTTGGACAGCCCATTCTTGTCTCGCTTTTGAATTTCCATGAACGTTTACCGGAGCAAAAGCATCAAAAAAATCATCATAAGCGGGGTGAACGGCTACTAACTGTCCTTGCAGATGCGTAGACAATTCTGTAATTTCCAGTCCATAAGAAGCAACGGTACCTTTGAGTTCTTCGGCATAGGTTTTGCTTTCGGCGGCTTTTTGTAAATCAATAAAACGGGTATCTAATGTTGGCATTTGAATACCTTTAAAACCTAAATCAGCGGCCCACTTACAAATCCCATCTAAAGAATTAAAAGGCGCTTCATCACTTATAAATTGGGCTAAAAATACTGCTGGACCTTGTATTGTTGTCATGTTATGTTTGTCTAAACTTTTGTGAATTCCTAATTAATTACAAAACGTAAGGAGTCCATTTTTTATCAGATTGTGATGATGCTACTACGTTATCAATAAATGCCATTCCTCTTACTCCATCTTCAACAGAAGGAAAGTCTAACATTTCAGCAGTAGGTGTTGTACCATCTAATTTGCAGTTGAGGGTTAAAGCAAAGTTGCGATAAATATTAGCAAATGCTTCTAAATAACCTTCGGGATGTCCGCCTGGAGTTCTACAATTGTGTGTTGCAAATGAAGATAAATGTGCATAGTTAGATCCAGCTCTTAAAACCTGAGTTGGTTCATCTAGCCACTTAACTGTTAAAGTATTGGGATCGTGTTGAAACCATTCGATTCCACCTTTTTCACCATAAACTCTTATTCTTAATGCATTTTCTTCTCCGGCAGCTACTTGCGAAGCCATTAAAACTCCTTTGGAACCATTGTCAAACTTTAATAAAACAGCTCCATCATCATCCATTACACGCCCTTCGACTAAAGTGTTTAATTCAGCACAAACATCCGTAATTTTGGCTCCGGTAATATATTCGGCTAAATGTGCTGCATGAGTTCCAATGTCACCCATTACTGAACTTTTTCCGGATTTAGTAGGATCCGTTCTCCAAGCTGCTTGCGCATTACCCTCTCTTTCAGAAAGTTTACTCAACCAACCTTGCGGATATTCAACCCAAACTTTTCTAATTTTTCCTAATTTTCCTTCATTAACCATTGCTTTAGCTTGCTTGACCATTGGGTAGCCGGAGTAGGTATGTGTTAAACAAAGAATTAATCCTGTTTCTTCTACTTTTTGCTGCAATAGTTTTGCCTCTTCCAACGAAAAAGTCATTGGTTTTTCAATTACTACATTAAAACCATGATCCAAAGCCATCATCGCAGGAGCAAAATGAGCAAAGTTTGGTGTAACAATAGTAACAAAATCGATTCTTTCGTCAGCAGGTAAAGCCGCTTCCGCTTTAATCATTTCGTCAAACGTTAAATATGTTCTTGATTCCGGAAGAAACAAGGCTTTACCAGAGGCTATTGCGGTTTCTGGTTTTATACTTAATGCACCACACTTTAATTCAATTAATCCATCCATATTGGCGGCTAAGCGGTGAATTGCACCAATAAAGGCATCTTGGCCACCACCAACCATTCCCATTCTTAATTTTCTCATACTGATGAACCTAAATATTTCCTTTTTTTAATTCTTTTACTGCGTAATCGCAAGCACGTGCCGTTAAAGCCATAAATGTTAATGATGGATTTTGACAAGCGATGGAAGGCATACAAGACCCATCGGTAACAAATACATTACTAACTTCGTGCATTTGATTCCATTTATTTAAAACGGAATCCTTAGGGTCATTACCCATTCTGGCAGTACCCATTTCGTGGATAGCCATTCCAGGATAATAATCATTATCATAGGTTTGTATATTTTTAATTCCTGAAGCTTCCAGCATTTCTGCGGCATCATTCATCATATCTTCCCTCATTTTAGCTTCGTTATCTTTAATTTCGCAGTCAATTGCTAAAACAGGTTGTCCCCATTTGTCTTTTTTGCTGTGATCGATATATACTTTATTTTCGTAATACGGTAGCATTTCTCCAAAACCACCTAATCCCATACTCCAGGAATCAGCTGGTAATGACATAGTCGATTTAAAGTTTTCACCAAAAGCCAATTCGGCAACTTCTTTATGCCATGATCCTCTGCTGGCACCTCCTTGGTACCCAAAACCTCTTAAATAATCTCGTTTATCACCACCTACATTCTGATATCTTGGAATATAAATACCATTAGCTCTTCTTCCGTACGTGTATTTATCTTCAAAACCTTCAGCTGTTCCTTCTGCACCACAACGGAAATGATGATCCATAAGATTATGGCCTAATTGTCCGCTGGCATTACCCATTCCATTCGGATGCGCTTCTGAAGTTGAATTTAATAAAAGGAATGTTGATCCTAAAGTGGATGCGTTCACAAAAACAATTTTAGCATAAAACTCCATGGTTTCATTTGTTTCTGCATCAATAACCATAACACCTTTTGCTTTTTTAGTGTCTTTATCATAAATAATATGATTCACAATAGAGTAGGGTCTCACGGTCAATCTATTGGTTGCCATTGCAGCAGGTAGTGTAGAAGATTGGGTGCTAAAATATGCACCAAATGGACAGCCTCGACTGCATAAATTTCTGTACTGACAGCTGCCACGCCCTTTGTGGGGTACAGTTAAGTTAGCAGTACGACCAATTGTAAGAATACGGGTTTTATTATAATGTTTTTCTAATCTTTCTTTAACTGATTTTTCAACACAATTTAAATCCATCGGAGGCAAAAATTTACCATCCGGTAATAGGGGCCAATTTTCTGCTTGACCACTTATTCCTACGAATTTCTCTACATAATCATACCACTTGGTAAGGTCTTTATATCGAATAGGCCAGTCATTTCCATGACCATCTTTGGCATTATCTTCAAAATTATGGTCACTAAAACGGTAACTTTGACGGCCCCACATTAAAGATTTTCCACCCACATGAAATCCTCTGTACCAATCAAAACGTTTGTCTTCTGTATAGGGACATTCCAAGTCATTCACCCACCATTTTTCGGTAGCTTCATTGTATGGATAATCTCTTGTTTGAACAGGATGGGTTCTTTTTTGTTCTTCGGTAAGCTTGCCTGCTCGTTCAAATTCCCATGGTGCTTTCATGGCCGATTCATAATCTTTGATGTGCTCAATATTCATTCCGCGTTCTAACATCAAAACTTTTAATCCTTTTTCGGTAAGTTCTTTTGCAGCCCAACCACCACTAATTCCAGATCCTACAACAATAGCATCATACGTATTTTCCTCTTTCAAATTGGTATTTATATTCACGGGTAGTATTTTTTATTTAATAAAATAGTTTCTAACAGTAGGTTCTAATAAGACTAGTTGGTTGCCCAAGCTTTTTGTCCAGGTTTGTAGTCTGCACTACCATCGTAGCGTCCCGGAACTGGAAGATATTCACGAGCCTGTGTGCAGCCTATTTCTGAAGAATAATACCCTAAAATTGTTAAATCTCTTGCAATCAAAAAGAAAGAAGGTGCTTTATTGGTAGCAATTGCCTCATCCCTTAATGAGGTCAATAGTTTTTGACGTTCTTCAACGGACATTGACAAAAAGTCTTTATTGAATTCTTTAGAACATTTATATTGCATTGCTTTTAATCCTGAGGCAAAAATTTCTTGCATATTTGCAGGATAACAATCTCTAATAATCATTGGAATAAAAGCACCGAGTCCTGCAGCTTTTGCTCCGGGCGAAGATGCTGTTGTCGGGATGATGATATCGGCGAATTCAGCCAAAATCTCTTCATCCGTTGCAGAAAAAGACACCTGATTTTTTTCTTTTTCGGGTAAAGTAAAACTTTCAAACAAAACGCCCATTGTAGTTGCTGAGATTGCGCCTCCCATCAAAAACGCAACGTTTTTAAGTGCTTCTCTTCTATTCATTTGTTAATTATTAAAGTTGTTGATTATTCTTAAATTATTATAACCTTACAATAATAAAGAAAAAAAAAACACCTTAATTTTATTTATGTTAAATTATTGAATAATTCCATATTTTTCAAATTATTAAGGGAAACACTTTAAAAAATTCATAAAAGTGTCGCTGGAATCTAAGATTTTAAATAAAAAATTATATTTCTTAAAGAAAAAAGGAAGAAAAACCGCTCTTAAAAATGAAATTAATATAATATTAGCGAGTATTTTACTATAAGATATTGTTGAACATTCGTTAAAATAATTTTCAATGCGTTAAAATGACATTATCGGTAAAAATAAGCATGTAAACAGTTAGAATTTTTTTTGCTAGATAATTAGTAAAAAAGGCTTCAATGATAAAAAATGAAAAGCTAATTAAAAACTTTAATCAATGTTAAAAAATGGAAATATTAAGATTCAATTTAAGTTTATCTTTCAAATAAACCAAGCGTACCACCAACCCAATCTTTGTCCTTGTTGAATTTTACGCCAATCATTTCACCTCGACTCAAACGCACCAAGTTGCAGCATAGAGTAGGAGCGATATCGTCTTTTTTCCAAACACAAAGTACACGTACTTCGGCTTTTACTTTTCCGTCTGGAGATTGCACAATTGGAATGTAATTTACCTTTTTTTGAAGAATATAAAGTTCTTTTTCAACAACGGATTCAATATCTTCCTTGGTTACATGGAAAATAACTCCTGTTCCTGAAAATGAAAAAAGCGGTTTTAGAACATAGTTTTCTAAATCCTGAGGTATTTCTTTTAAGTCACTTAGTAAAGTTGTGTCTATAAAATATTTCCCTTTCAATAAAGGTAAAATAAATTTACTGATTCTAAAAAACCAATTGGGATGACCCGCCCATTCCACATCTAAATCATCTGAGAAACTAAAATTAAGTTGTAAATCGGTTCTCAGATTTAATTCATCAAAAATAACCCGATTATAAATTCTTTTTATAAGAATTTCATCGCCTGCTAAATTTTTATAGAACAGTTGTTTGCCTTTTTTTATCAACTCCGTCACGCAAACAATTGGGATTCCAATATCTCTTTTGCAGTAATAAAAATCAATTTTGGTGTTTTGTTTTTCGGGTTCAATTTCAAGAAGAATAACATTTTCTTTTGGATGATTGTTGCAAATTGCTTCTTCTAAAATATCCAAATATTTCAGTTGTGTAATGTCAGTTATAAATGGAGTCAGTTCCTTAAGAATCGGATAGTGATTCTTGAACTTTTCATACACATTCACCTGATAATTGTACAAAGAAGGAAATCCTTGCACTTCAATCAGTTTAGGAATAATTTTTCCTTCTTCTTCACAAATGCCAAAATCGATCGCTAGAAAAGTAGTATGCTCGTCCTCATTTGGTACTTTTATGTTTAACTCTAATGATTTGTTAGTAAGTATCTTAAAGTCTTCGTTTTGAATAAAAGCTATAATTTCATTACAACCTTCAATCAATTGGGATTGCAACTCTTTTGAAATAAAAAAAGGGGTTTCCGCCAACCTGAAAGTAGGTAGGTAATTAAAATCGGAAGCAATATCATCTTTGAATTCCTGATATTTTTTTTCTGTAAATTGAGCATTAAATAACTCCCGATATTTTGAAATCATTTGCAAGGATTGTATTAATTAGAAAGCATTTTTTTTGTTTTCATCAAATCGTTAATTGCTATTCTGAGGAAATTTGGTATCAAGGTTTCATTAGTTCTGTAAATTTTATCATCATCTAATAAATCTTCCAGCATGTTTCTGAATTTCTTTTTCCCTTTCATTTTTTTGATTTTTTCCTTCGCTACTTTGTTTCTCATGTGAGCAACAAAGCTTATCGGATCCGCTTCAGGATGAAATTGAGTACCTACAAAGTAGTCTGTAAATCGAACCGCCATAATCGCGCGTTCGTATTGCACGTGATCCCTGATTTTTTCTAATGAAATAATCTTAGCTCCTTTTTTAGCAAAAATACTAAGTTTTGGTTGTACCACTTGATAATCCCTGGAATCAATGGCATAAAAAGGATCCGCCAAACCTTCAAATAAAGAATCTGTTTGGCCTTCTTTCGTTTTGTGCATGGTCATCACACCAAAAGAAGTATCATTTCTTTTGGTTATTGTGGCCAATCCAAAATGCAAACAAGCCATCTGAAACGAGTGACAAATAAACAAAACATGTTTTTTAACAGCGTTCTCCATATTCCATTTGTTCAAAGAATCAATAAATTGATAATATTTGACATCCCAATCTCCATCTCCAATTAATGGATTTCCTGGTCCTCCGGTTGAAATATAAATGTCGAATTTTTTTATTTCCGGCAAGTGACATTTTCCGCGAACATCAAATATTTCAAAACCGACGACGGGATCAAACCGATTGACAATATCAATAATACATCGCATTCCCTGATTAGGTTCTCCGTTGTACATATCCAAAAGCGCTATTTTTATGATTTTATTCGACATAACTGTTTTTAAAAATAATGCGCAAAGATAATTTATATTTTATAATCCCTTGGTAAATTGACCAGTTATAAAGTCCACCACTTTAGAAAGATCGCCAGCTTCTTCGAAAACAGCCAATTGTTTGTCCGCTCCAGTTCCGTTTTTCAAAATTTCATGAACATAATTAATATCGTCACGACTGCCTAATTCATCCACAACATCATCAATGAAATCAAGCAATTCCAGAATAAGCATTTTAGTCTCAACTTCTTTTTGCATGCCAAAATCAATCATATTATTCTCAATTCCGTAACGTGCTGCCCGGAATTTATTTTCTTTTATCAAAGCCAGTCTATAAACATTAAAACTAGTATTGTTCATATTCAATTTGTAGAGTTTGGCTACAATTGCCTGAATGATGGCAACGATACAAATAGTTTCATCGACGGTCAAGCACATGTCACAAATCCTGAATTCTATTGTGTTATAAAACGGATGCAAGCGTAAATCCCACCAAATTTTCTTTGGATTATCAATGCAATTTGTTTTTATCAAAGTATCTAAATAGTTCTCGTACGAACTTACTGAATCAAAATATTCCGGCAAACCTGTTCTGGGGAACTTATCAAATACTTTGGTTCTAAATGATTTATAACCTGTTTTTCTTCCTTCCCAAAAAGGTGAATTTGTCGAAAGTGCAAAGATGTGAGGGAGAAAATAGGTAGCCTGATTCATCAATTGCAAACCGATTTCACGATTTTCAATTCCTACATGGCAATGCATTCCAAAAATCAAATTAGAACGTGCAGCATCTTGCAGTTCATTAACAATATCGTGGTATCGCGGATCATCAGTTATCGGTTGATCCTGCCATTTTGAAAAAGGATGTGTTCCGGCACCACCAACAATAAGGTTTTGTTTCTCCGCTAATTCAACGATTTTAGAGCGTAAAAACCGAATCTCATTTTTGGCATCATTAACGCTATGACAAATATTAGTTCCTACTTCCACCACAGATTGGTGCATTTCGGCCTTCACCTGCTCGTTTAAAATTATTTTGGCACCATCCACAATTTTTGACAAATGCGACCGTAAATCTCTTGTATCAGGGTCAATTATTTGATATTCTTCTTCAACACCTAGTGTAAAAACTGGTAATTTTTTCATTATTTTATTTTTTTAGGAGCTAATTACTTCGTCAGTTCGCTTCGCTCGTGTCCCGCTTTCCGTTACAATCTTTACAGGCCTTAAAAGCAGGCCCACAAAGGATTTACACTTTAATCGGTGCTAGGGTATTTTGTAATTTATAAAATTTTATTTCCCAGCAACAGCATCTTTAATAAAAGTTCCCCATGTCAAGTTCATTTTTCCTGATTTTTGCTTTTTTGCGGCAGCAATAGCCATTTTCGAAGCCTCTTCAACCACCCATTCAAAGTTTTCAGCACCAACCGAAGTTAATTCGGCGTCAGGTGCGGGATTTCCAAAATCAATGGCGTAAGGAATACCGTCACGAACGGCAAATTCTACCGTATTAAAATCATATCCCAATCCTTTGCAAAGTCGTAAAGTATAATCTTTTATGGTTGCTAATAATTTTTTATCCACAAGCGGTCCATCGATTACATAGCGTAAATGATGCGGATTTCTTGGTTCATATTGCATTATTCGCACCGCTTTGCAACCCAAACAATAAACTCTGAAATATTCCGTAAAAACAATTTCTTCTTGAAGCATCATCACCAATTGTCCAGTTTCCTGATGCTTTTCCCAGAATTCCTCAATATTTTCCAATCGATACACATTTTTCCAGCCACCTCCAGCATACGGTTTCATGTATGCAGGAAATCCAATATAGTCAAAGATTCCTTCCCAGTCCATTGGATATTTTAGGTTTCGGAATGATTTTCCGGTCGTGTCCGTAGGATGTTCAGCCGAAGGAAGAATTACGGTTTTAGGTAAAGGTACGCCGAGCGTATCTGCCAAGGAGTTATTGAAAAATTTATCATCGGCGCTCCACCAAAACGGATTGTTAATTACATTTGCTCCTGTTAAAGCCGCATTTTTTAAATAGGCACGATAAAAAGGGACATCTTGCGAAATTCGGTCAATAATTACTGCGTATTCTCCGTCTTGATTTTGAACTACTTTATCAATAGCCACTGCTTCAGCAATAATTCCTTTTTCGTTTTTTGAATTGACACGATCAATAAATGCTTGAGGAAAGGTGTCTTCCATTCCAAATAAAATTCCAATTTTTTTCATTTTGATGTGTTTATAATTTTAAAAAAATTTAATTCTTGATAAATAATGCGGGAACATTTCTTTCCAAATCGGCCAGTCGTGTTTTTGTTCCTGACGAATATCTAACCAATGATGGATGTGTCTGTCGCTTAGTACTTTGCTTAATTTTAGATTGGCATCGAAACAAATGTCCCAATTAGAAGTTCCCAAAACAATGTCCATGTTCCATAATTCATAATCATCTAGACCGTATAAATAATCTTCCGGACTGTTATAAAATACATCGTCGTTGTGAAAACCATCCAAAAAACTCTTTATGTTAAAAGCGCCACTCATAGAAAAAAGATGACTTACATAACCTGGATGACGAAAAGCAAAATTTGCCGCATGATAGCCTCCAAAACTGCAACCAGCAACGGCAACTTTGCCTGAGGGCGTGTTGTTCTTTGCCTTTTCAACAATCTCGTGACAAATCATTTTATCGTATTTTACGTGATTTTCGATACGGTGAACAGGGTGTATATTTTTATTGTAAAAACTATCCTTGTCAATACTATCCGGACAAAATATTTGAATTAAACCTTGCTCAATGTACCATTTTGCAGATTCTATCAAACCCATATCTTTGTTTTCATGGTAACTTCCCATAGAAGTTGGAAATAAGATTACAGGATATCCAGCATGTCCAAAAACCAACATTTCAATATCTCTATTTAAATTTGGGGAATACCATCTGAAATATTCTTCCTTCATAAAATTATTTTTAACAATTATAATGAAAAAAACCATACCGATAGCAGATAAAAATGCGCTTACCTAATATTTATTATAAAAAAGATTAGAATTATTAAATTAGATATAAATGGTAATAATTAGATTAATAAGAAGGTGATTTTTAAATTATAAACAACAAATCAAGTCGTTTTAACATAATGTGTTTTTAAAATCTTAAGTCCTTCTATTCTGCATGACCATTTAATAATCAGTAAAATCAAAATGTTGGAATGGATTAATGAATTTCTGAACAAGGGAAACAAAAAATTTACTGTTTTTTTAGATTTAAAAAAGTTGAACTTGGCTTTTCAATCTTTCCACAAGCATATTCATCATTCTTTTGTTGGTATTGGAGGTGTTTTGTATGTAAATGGCATATTCATCAAAAGTGAATAATCCAATAACCATTCCCTTTAAAACATTTCGAAACTTGATGTCCTTACGGATTACATTTTCTATGACTGATTGTTTTTTATCAAGAGAATGATTGTGAAAATCAGCTTTATTTTTATTTATATAATTGATAAAGGAAGCTACAAATAAATCATTTTGTAGCTTTAAAATTGGTCGAAGTACTTCATTTTGAAATGATTCTTCAGTTGTAGATTGGGTGGTTACGGAACCAATAGTTTGTCCTCTAAATTCTTTTAAAAAAGTATCACGCTCGTTCATATTTTTTTTTCTAAAATTAAAAAAAATACGCATAGCAAAGGTAAAATTTTAGTTTTTTTAAAAGATTTATACATTTCATAACACAAAGTGGAGGGAACGAAGATCAGAGAAAATAAAATTTAAACAACGATTAAACTTTTAATTCATTTTCGGTGGCAGTTTCAAAAATTTCTAAGTCAAAATAACGCACTGATGCGATGATATGATCAAATATATCCGACATGATGTATTCGTAATTTTCAAAACGTTTGTCATGCGAAAAGGCGTAGACTTCAAGTGGAACTCCATGTGAGGTCGATTGCAATTGGCGACAAAGCATCAACATCTCTTGATTTAAGCCGGGATAATTAAATAAATATTCGGTTATGTATTTTCGAAATAAGCCTAAATTGGTCAAATTTCGTCCATTAATAGCAATAGATTTATCAGCTTTATTACTGGAGTTATATTCGTCTATTTCTAATTTTCGAGTGTCAATATAATCTGAAATAAGGTGTATTTTCTTTAAATCACTTAATTCTGTTTCTTCCAGAAATCGAATACTGCTAGTTTTAATAAGAATGTGTCTTTTGATCCGTCGGCCATCAGAATTCAACATTCCGCGCCAGTTTTGAAACGAATCGGAACTTAAACTGTAGGTAGGAATAGTGGTCGTAGTGTTGTCGAAATTTCGAACTTTCACTGTTGCCAGATTAATTTCTATTACATCTCCATCGGCACCAAATTTATCCATCGTAATCCAGTCGCCAATTCGAACCATGTCATTAATTGAGACTTGAACGCTCGAAACAAAACCTAAAATAGTGTCTCTGAAAATCAAGATAATTACCGCAGAAACCGCTCCCAAAATGGTTAACAACTCTTTTTGATTGATATCGAATAATTTGGAAATAATAACCGTAATCCCAACAGTCCATAGCACAATCATTATAACCTGAATGAAACTGTCAATTGGTTTATCGCTGTACCTTGGTTTTAGTTTTAAATAATCTCGTAAAGCATTAAAAATGGTTCGGATGATCCATAAAACCAACATTACAATATAAATTCCGACTAATTTTCCAAAAAGGCCTTCCCAATACACGTATTTGTCTAAAATAATTGGTACCGATTTATATATAAACAGCAGCGGAATTAAGTGCGCAATGTACTTGGCAGTTTTGTTTGTTACCAATAAATCATCAAATCTGGTTTTAGTTTTTTGGGCAATAACTGCCATAATGGTGACCAGGATAAGTCTAAAAACAACATAAATCGCGTATGCCAAGACACATAATATAACGATATTGAGCACTAGGCTTAAATAGGAAGCTAAACTGCTTCCTAATCCCCATTTTCGAAATACAGGATAAAGAAAATTGAATATTTTTTCTATGTATTTATACATTTTGTAAATATTTTTTATCTACGTAAAAAGTTCCAAAAGGAACTAAGGAACCCAAACATATAATTCCGAATTTTTTCCAATCCCAATTCTGTTCAAATTTCAGCATTATCGCTAAAATGATATAACTTACAAATAAAATTCCGTGAGCCATTCCTACTGGAAATAATAATGCCTTGTAAAAAGCAACATTTGTAGGTTTCACAACTAACATATTGGTAAATAAAGCCAAATAAGAAACTCCTTCAAGTAGTGCGATAATTTTAAAAATCTTTAGCATAAAAATAAATTTGAGGATAAAAGTAAAAAATTAGGTTAGGATAAAAAGTGCTTCTACTTTTATTTGTGTCAAAATTAGTTATTATCATTGATTTTCGGCGCATTGATTCTAAAAGTAAATTACTTTTGTAATCTTAAACTTTGGTAATGAGCAAACGCGATTTAAAAAAATACTTAGCTGAATTGAATAAAGAGCAACTCGAAGAGCAAATTCTCGAATTGTATGAAAAATTCAGTCCGGTAAAAGTCTATTATAATTTTGTTTTCAATCCAAAAGAAGAAACGCTTTTGCAGGAATGCAAACTCAAAATTTCAAATGAATATTTTCCTTTCAAAAAGGCGGGAAGACGCAGCAAACCTAAAATGAGACGCTCCGTTGCTCAAAAATATATCAAGCATTTTATCCTTTTAGGTGTTGATCCCTTTATAATTGCCGATGTAATGCTTTACAATATCGAAATTGCACAAACCTTTGCATCTGAAAATGTTATAAAACATGATTTGTTTTTCAAAAGTATGTTCAATTCTTTTGAGCAAGCCGTTATTTTCTTAATTGCAAACGGAATACTTAATGATTTTAAAACAAGAATAGCAGTCATTCATAACGAAACCATTATGCAAAAATGGTACAACGAACCAGAGTTCAATGCTATTATTGAGCGATTTGAGTACTGAAAGGTTGCATAATTCAATTTTATTTAATCAATCCTATTTTTTTTAATTAAAATTGATAACTAAACTGTTTTTTAGGTGTATTTTTGCAAAAATCCAACAATAAGCAATGTCGCAAAACACTTTAGAAATAGAAATCGAAGACAAAAAAGAACTTTATGCGTACCAAAAAGGCGACATTGACGCCATATTTGAGCGTATAGATAATGCACCTCCACAACACCATTTGTTATACCAATTGCCTACTGGCGGCGGGAAAACAGTAGTTTTTTCAGAAATAGTGCGACGTTACTTATCACAACACGATAAAAAAGTAGTTGTGTTGACACACCGCATTGAGTTGTGTAAGCAAACTTCAAAAATGTTGAAAGGTTTTGATGTGAAAAACAAAATTATCAACAGTAAAGTAAAAGAACTTCCGGACCAAAACGATTATTCTTGTTTTGTTGCAATGGTCGAAACTTTGAAAAACCGTATCAATGACGAAAAATTGCATTTAGATAATGTAGGATTGGTAATTATCGATGAGGCGCATTACAACTCCTTCCGAAAATTATTAAGCTCTTTCAAAAATGCATTCATATTAGGAGTTACAGCAACGCCTTTAAGTTCGAATATCAAGTTGCCAATGCATGAGAGCTACGATGAATTAATCGTAGGAGACACCATTAGTTCGTTGATTGAAAATGGATTTTTAGCAAAAGCAATCACGTACAGCTATGATGTGGGTTTGACCTCATTAAAAGTAGGTATCAATGGGGATTACACCGTAAAATCATCAGATGATTTATATACGAATATGGCCATGCAGGAAAAATTATTGCATGCTTACACGGAGAAATCTTTGGGTAAGAAAACCTTAATTTTCAATAATGGAATCAATACATCCTTATATGTATATGAAACTTTTAGAGAAGCCGGTTATGCGATTCGCCACTTGGATAACACCAGCAATAACGAAGAAAGAAAAGATATTTTACATTGGTTTAAGCATACGCCGGATGCAATTCTGACATCAGTTGGAATTCTTACCACCGGTTTTGATGAGCCTACTGTAGAAACTATCATATTAAATAGAGCGACAAAATCATTGACACTATACTATCAAATGATTGGTCGCGGTTCCAGAAAATTACCTAATAAAGATACTTTTAGCGTTATCGATTTGGGGAATAATGCAGCACGATTTGGATTGTGGAGTGAGCCGGTAAATTGGCAACACATCTTTAAATCACCGGAGTTTTATCTGGAAAATTTACGTGATGACACTGAAATCGAATTGTATTTTAAATACAGCATGCCGCCTGAAATACGAGCTAAATTTAGCAAAACAGAAGTGGTAACTTTTGATATCGATGAAGAACACAAACTCATCATCAAACAAAATTTACGTTCAAAAGAAGTATTGGAAAAATCATTGGAACAGCACGCTGCTATGTGTGTTAATAATTCTGAAACCTTACAAGAGGCGAAAGCATTAGGAAAATTGCTAGATGATGATATCGACTGCCGCATCAAGCGCTATTCTAAATGTTTGAGTCAATGCAGTAAAAATTACCGTGAGTGGCTTGTTGACGATTATAAATTAAAACTGGTATTGTTAACTGGGAAAAAATATCGGGAAAAAATCATGAACGAACCGGATGAAGATTAATATTTCTTTTTCTAGGAGCTAATCCCGCTATTCGTTGCAATCTTTCTGGTCATGAAATTGTTTCAGAATACTGAAACAATTTCATGACCAGAAAGGATTTTCACTGCTATCGGGGCTAAAAATTACGTTTACAAAAAAACTTTTTTATAAAATTATAAAATCCAAAAAAATGCCAAAACAATTCTCTGATTTAGGAATTTCAGCACCAATAATAAAAGCGATTACCGAATTGAAAATTGTTGTACCCACAGAAATTCAGCAAAAAACAATTCCGTTACTTTTATCAAATACTTCAGATTTGGTTGGACTTGCAAAAACCGGTACAGGAAAAACGGCTGCTTTTGGATTGCCTCTTTTACAATTAATTGATGTAAATTCACAGCTGGTTCAAGCAGTGATTTTAGTTCCAACTCGGGAATTAGGACATCAGATTTTTAGAAACCTAGAAGATTTTTCTAAATATTTACCCAATGTTTCCATTGCGGCAACTTGCGGCGGTATCCCAATAAAACCCCAAATAGAGCGACTTTCATTGCCTACACATATTGTTGTGGCAACACCCGGAAGATTGATTGATTTGATTCAGCGCAAAGCAATAAATTTAAAGGAAACCAAGTTCTTTGTGCTCGATGAAGCTGATGAAATGGTGACTATTTTAAAAGAAAGCTTAGATGAGATTGTGGCGGAGTTACCTGCAATTCATCATACTTTTTTATTCTCGGCAACCATGCCCGGAACTATCAAACAGTTAATTCAGAATTATTTGAATAAAAATGTGGTGCATGTTAGCGCCAATATGGAAACAATAGGAAATCAAGGAATTGATCATGAATATATTGTTGTTGATCCCATTGAAAAACTGGATGTTTTGATGCATTTCTTGAATTCTAAAGAAGGAGAGCGCGGAATTATCTTTTGCAAAACAAAAGCCGCTGTCAATAAATTAGCGAAAAATCTGGCAATAAATAGATTTTCATCAGGAGCATTGCACGGAAGTTTGTCTCAGGGAATAAGAGACAGAATCATGGAGCAATTCCGTGAAGGACATATCAACATATTGGTAGCGACAGATTTAGCGGCAAGAGGAATTGACGTAAAAGAAATCTCTTATGTGGTCAATTACCATTTACCCGACGCTTATGAAGCATACGTACACCGTAGCGGAAGAACGGCAAGAGCAGGAGCAAAGGGCCTTTCTCTAACGGTTTTGCAACAAGAAGAAGTAGGGGAAATTGCTGATTTCGAAAAAGAATTGGGAATAAAATTTACACAATTCAAAAAACCAACTGTTGCCAGTATCGAAGAAAATAATACGTTATTGTGGGCAAAGCAAATCTTCAAAACTAAACCCAATCATGATGTTGCTGCAGAATTAAAAGAAAAAATAAAAATTGTTTTTCATCATTTGACTAAAGATGAATTGATTGAAAAATTATTGGCAAATTATATGCTGCAAAACAAAAATGAACCTTTAGAAAAACCCGTTAAAAAACTTAAAAAGAATTAAATATTTCAAGTTTATTTACTATTTAATTTATTACAGCATTCATAAATAGTGTATATTTAGGGATGCTTTTTTAATTTATAGACTATAAAAACACGATATGGAAATTATAATAATCGGCGGTGGATTTGCAGGATTAAATCTTGCTAAAGAACTTTTAAATGAAAAAGGAATCAACGTAACACTTGTAGACAAAAATAATTACAATTTCTTTGCACCACTGATATATCAGGTCGCTACCGCTTTTTTAGAGCCTTCAAGCATTAGTTACCCTTTTAGAAAATTTTTTTCGGGCAAAAAAAATCTACAATTTCGTTTAGGAAACTTACTAAAAATAAACCCTTCAGAAAATAAAATCATTCTCAACAATGGAGAATTAAAATACGATTACTTGGTTTTTGCCACTGGTGCCGAAACGAGTTATTTTGGAATGGAAAACGTAAAAAAAAATGCTATTCCAATGAAAACGCTGAATGACGCAATCGTTATGCGTAATACACTCTTGAAGAATTTAGAAAAAGCTGCCATTTGTAAAGACATTCGTGAACGCAGAAAATTATTAACCATTGTAGTTGCCGGTGGTGGCCCAACTGGTGTTGAAGTTTCCGGTATGCTCGCCGAGATGAGAAAAAATATTTTGCTGAAAGAATATTCAGAATTAAGTACAACTGCAAGTAATATTTATCTTGTTGATGGCGCAAATGCCGTACTTTCTCCAATGAGTAAAGCTTCTCAGGAAGATACGCTTGAAGCGCTGACAAAATTAGGTGTTGTCGTGAAATTAAATACCACAGTGGTGGATTATATCGATGACACAGTATATTTTGCTAATGGCGAAACGATTCAAACTACAAATTTAATATGGGCCGCGGGAGTTTCTGCAAAAGTTTTCGAAGGAATTCCAATAGAAAGTTATGGTCGCGGAAAAAGAATGGCTACTGATGCTTATAATAAAGTAAATAGTACTGAAAACATCTATGCAATTGGCGATACTTGCATCCAACTTACAGATGCAGATTTCCCCAATGGTCATCCACAGGTGGCACAAGTTGCGATTCAACAAGGAATAAATTTGGCTAAGAACTTCAAACTAATGAGTCAAAAAAAACCATTAAAACCCTTTAAATATAATGACAAAGGATCAATGGCTATCATTGGAAAAAATAAGGCTGTGGTTGATATACCACATCCTAAAATGCATTTCAAAGGATTTTTTGCCTGGATAATATGGCTATTTATTCATCTCATTTCGTTGATAACTTACCGCAATAGAGTGAAAACATTTTTTAATTGGATGATTGCCTATTTTGCAAAAGACCAATCTTTGCGAATGATTATCAGACCTGATAAAAAAGTTAAAATAGAAGCAAAATAATACTAAAGCTAAAATTAATGAACTATTGCAATTCCTTCATCATGAGAAGTTGCAACAGTTTTTTTTATATTTCGTTTTCCAAGAATTAAAATAATTAAGGCTAAAATCGTTGAAACGGCCATAATTAAAACCATTGGCAACATCGAATTTTTCACAAAAACACCCACTGCAAAAGATGCTAAGGCGCCTAATCCTAACTGAATGGCTCCCATTAATGCCGACGCACTTCCCGCATTTCTTGAAAAAGGAGCAAGCGTAAGTCCTGCTGTATTAGGATTTAAAATTCCTAAACAAGCCAAGAATAAAAATAGCATTGCAATAGTTTGATACAAATTTAAAAGATCATTCATTGCCAAAACAACGAATAAAATGCTAATGAAAGATTGTGAAATTAATGCCCCTAAAATCATTTGTTCACTTGTGAATTTTCTTAACAAAAATGAATTTAATTGGCTGGCACCAATAAAACTTAAAGACATAAAAGCAAATATCCAACCGTACGTTTTTCCGCTAACTTTAAAAATGTCCATAAATAAAATAGGGGAGGCCGCTACATAAGTAAACAATCCTGAGAAAGCTATTGCTCCTGCAAATGCATAGGTATAAAACTGAGGCTCTTTTAGAATAATGATAAAATTAGTAATAATTGGTTTTGGTTTTAATGAAATTGAGGTATCTGGTTTAAAAGTATTTGGCAAGCCGATTTGCGCAGCCAAAAGAATCAAAATACCCATACACATTAATATAAAAAACACGGTATGCCAGCCATAATCTTCGGTAACGTAACCACCGATAGTTGGTGCTAGCATTGGCGAAAGTCCAACAACCAACATCAATAATGAAAATACTTTTGGAATATCTTTCACAGGAAATAAATCTCGAACCATGGAAACCGATGCTACGGTTGCAGCACAGCTGCCGACAGCCTGAATGAATCGTAAACCAATAAAAGTATTTATATCAGTAACGAAAACGCAACCTAGAGAAGCTAAAATGTAAACGATTAGTCCGATAAAAAGAGGTTTTTTTCGACCAAAACGATCTAATAAAGGTCCATAAAGCAATTGTCCTGCGGAAATTCCAATAAAATAACTGGACAAGGTCATGGAAACATTAGCTACGGATGTATTCAAATCCTTGGCAATTCCGGCAAAACCAGGCAAATACATATCAATCGAAAATGGTCCAAGCGCAGTTAGTGAACCTAAAATTAGAATTAATTGGAAATATTTAGTTTTTGTCATTATGAGATCAATCATCAAATTTTTTTAATTTTTGCAAAGGTAAATATTTAAAGGGCGATTCAAATGGTAGATTTAATAAATTTGATTTATCGCAAAAACTGAAAACATAAATAAAAGCACTTAATTCTTTATTAATAACATAATTCCGGACAAAAACAAAAGTCCTAACATAATTCGCTTCAAGATAAATTCATTTAATTTTAAATACACCTTATTACCTAATAATAAAGCTACTATGAAAAAAGGTAAAACAAAAATTGCATTATAAAATTGACTTAATGACAAAATACCTTCAAAGGCAAGGATAGGAATTCGCATTAATGTTATTAAACCTAAAACACCAAACATGGTGGCACGTAAAGTCTTGATATTCGAGGTTTCACTTTTTATAATTATCAAATACAAAGGCCCTCCAGTTGAAAAAAGACCTGAAAAAAAACCTCCTAGAAAACCAAAAAAGTATTTCATTTTTGAGATTAAATGGATTTCTTTTTTTTCTTTTAAACTATTTAATGCGTACAAAATTATAAACAAACCCAATGCTTTTTTTAAAAATATAGGTTGTGCGTATACTAAAACAATAATTCCAATTATTAGTCCAAAAAATGATGATGGGGCCAATTTTATTAGAAGTTGTTTGTCAATGTATTTCCACTCTTTATAAATATAAATAGGAGTTGAAATAAAATAAAAAATAGATAAATAACCAATTGCATCCGACAATGGCATCACAAAGAGTAAAAAAGGTAAGGCAATTAAAGCACCGGCGAATCCGGTAATGGTTTGAACAAAAAAGCCAAGAAAAATACCAATAGTAAGAAGTAATAACATCATATCCATAATGCAAAATTAGATCAACGATTAGTTAAACTAAAATTTATTAAACGGATTTAATGTCCGTTTACAATAATTTAAATGTAATTTAGCCAATTTAAAAGCTTTATTTATGGTCGATGCACTTGATTTAAAAATAATAGAAAGTCTTAAAGTTAATTCTAGAACTTCATTTGTAGATATTGGCAAACATATAGGGCTTTCACCTTCGTCAGTTAGAGAACGTATTCAAAAACTAGAAGATAGCGGTGTTATCGAAGGTTATAAGATTCAACTAAACAATAAAAAACTTGGCTTTGGCTTAGAAGTTTTTATAATGTTTAAATTATTTAGTACAAAACTCTACATTTTTTGTGAAGATTTAAATCAATTTCCGGAAATATATGAAGCTTATAGAATTACTGGTACACATAATATTTTTATGAAAGTAGTTTTAATTGATCAACTGCATCTGCAACAATTTATAGACCGACTTTTAGTTTATGGCGAGCCCACAACACATTTGATTTTATCAAATTTAAAAGATTTGTAGTTTTTCGGTAGCGTTGCGTTAATAACTTATTTAATATTTATATGAAATAAAATGATCTATAATTTATATTATGTAAAATAGAATTCAGCACTTTTCAGATTTTCTAGTACCCAACTTCACTTTGATTTATGATTTACGACTTAAAATCAAAATATAACATGAATCAAAAACCAGTAAGTGTCAACTTCTAAAATTATTAAATATTTTAATTTAAAAAAATATGATACATGCCAATTTTAAAGGATTAATATTTAAAAAATTAGCTATCTCGTAAAAACCAAATTATTGCCTTCCGATAAGTTTTGATCAAATTGATAACCATCGTAATTGAAACCTTTTAAATCCTCTATCGTTTTAACATCGGTATCAATAATGTAGCGCACCATCATTCCCCTAGCCTTTTTGGCAAAAAAACTGATGACTTTTAGTTTTCCGTTTTTGTAATCTTTAAATTCTGGCGTGATTACAGGAACTTTTAACGCCTTGACATCTATTGCTGAAAAATATTCATTACTGGCTAAATTGATAAACAATTCGTCTTCTTTAAGCTCTTTATTTAAAGCCTTTGTAACGGCCGGTTTCCAAAATTCATACAAGTTTTTGCTTTCGCCAATTGGTAATTTGGTTCCCATTTCCAGTCGATACGCCTGAATCAAATCCAACGGTTTCAGTATTCCATACAAACCAGATAGTATTCTCAAACGATCCTGTAAAGCTTCTATTTTTTTTTCTGGAATCGAATAAGCACCTAATCCAACGTAAACATCTCCATCAAAAGTATATATTGCCGGACGTGCATTTAAAGTCGTAAACGGTGTTTTCCATTCTTGATTTCGCTTCCAATTCAAATCAGCAAGTTTATCTGAAATACTCATTAAATCCGATAAATCAGCAGGCTTTTTCTCTTTTAAAACTTTTTGAATCTGTCTCGATTCTTTTAAGAACAAAGGTTCGGTGTGCAATTGAGTGGGTAACTGTTTGTCAAAATTTAACGACTTGGCTGGCGATATTACAATTTTCATACACAATACTCTTTCGAGCTCTTTTTATTAATTGAACCAAAAGTACTAATTGAAATCAAGAAATCAAGAATCTTTAAATTGATTTGTTTAATAGTGCAATAGATAATGAAAATTGTTCGCCAATTTAATTATTTTTGAGTTGTAAAATACCAATAAATAATTATGAACACGATTGAAATTAGGAAGTCAACAGTATCAGATTTGGAAACAATTCAAAATATAAGTATCCATACTTTTAAAGAGACTTTTGCCGCTGTAAATACGCCTGAAAACATTGCCAATTATGTAAAAGAAAATTTCAATATGGAACAATTAACAACGGAATTAAACAATGATAATTCTCAGTTTTATGTAGCCTATTCAAATGCAGAAGCAGTGGGATATCTGAAAATAAACTTTGGCGATGCCCAAACGGAATCTATTAACGAAAATGCTTTAGAAGTGCAACGGATTTATGTTCTGCAAAATTTTCATGGAAAAAATATCGGACAGCTTTTGCTTGACAAGGTAAAAAAAATCGCAAAAAGTTCTGGCGTTGATTCTGTTTGGCTCGGTGTGTGGGAAGAAAATCACAGAGCACTCCGATTTTATACTAAAAATGGGTTTGTTGTATTTGACAAACACGTTTTTATAATGGGTAATGACGAGCAAACTGATTTATTGATGCAATTTCGATTACAGTGAACAATGATTAAATTTTAAATTGTAAGGTACAGAAGCAATTCTAAAACCCAATTTGGCTTATTTTTGTACCAAATATTATCAAAAACTATGAAACATGATGTAATTATTGTGGGAGCGGGATTAGCGGGATTAGCTGCGGCTGTTCATTTGCATCGTCAAGGTCGAAAAGTTCTCCTTTTGGAGGCTAGTGATCGCGCTGGCGGAAGAATAAAAACCGATTCACATGAAGGCTATCTTTTCGACAGAGGTTTCCAAGTCCTTTTGACAGCATATCCTGAGACAAGAGCTCTACTTAATTATGATGATTTACAACTAAAAAAAATGTTACCCGGAGCAACCGTGCTTTATGACGGAGGCAGTTTTGAAATTGCAGATCCATTCCGAAGACCATCTGCTGCACTTGCAACACTTTTTGCGCCCGTTGGCACTCTAAAAGACAAAATCAATACTCTTTGGTTAAAAAATAAACTGCAAAAATTAACGATTGACGAAATTTTCGAACAACCTGAACAAACGACTCGCAAGCAACTGGCGGATTATGGTTTTAGCCCAAAAATGATTCAACGCTTTTACGCTCCTTTTCTTTCCGGTATCTTTTTGGAAAATGAATTGAAAACTTCCCGTAGAATGTTCGATTTTGTAATGAAAATGTTTTCAGATGGTGATGTCGCGGTTCCTGCTTTAGGAATGGAAGAAATACCCAAACAATTAGTCGCTATGCTTCCAGAAGGCTGTATTCAATGCCATACCAAAGTGACAGCTATTGATGGAAATAAGATAACTATTGAAGATGGAACTGTTTTTGAAGCCAACCAAATCCTTTTGGCTACGACCGCCAATGCCTTGACCCAAAAATACTTTCCGAAGCAAAAAATGACTTCGCATCAGGTAACCAATATTTATTTTGAAGCCATTGAAGCGCCTACTAAAAAAGCGGTCGTTATTTTAAATGCTTCAACTCAGAAAAAATGGGTGAATAATTTGACTGTAATCTCAAATGTTTCCAGAGCGTATGCGCCAAAAGGGAAAGTGCTTATTTCCGTTTCCTACAATGGAATCCCAACTGTTGATGACGCGACTTTAACTGAAAACATGAAGCAAGAGTTGAAACAATGGTACGGTGAAAAAGTAAATTCGTGGAAAATGCTAAAGGCGTATCGCATTGAATATGCATTGCCAACTCAAGAAAGTGTACGAAATGAAATCGCTGTCTCTGAAATAAAAATCTCGGATACGCTATTTATTTGCGGAGACAACTTGCTAAATGGTTCTATCAATGCCGCTCTACAAACGGGACGATTAGCTGCCGAAGCGATGAAAATATAGTTTGTTATTTTAGGATAAAAGTCTGCCAAGTTATAGCATTCAACTAATTCGCCACGAATTACACCAATCACCACGAATTAATTTGCGGGGATTTGTGAGATTCTTGGTATAGTTTTTTAATTATTATTCAATCCATGAACTGATACAATTGGAAGTTCCAGAACTAAACTTTTATTACGCTTATTGAAATTAAAGTCGATCAATCACTAATTTATACGTTGGATCTTCCATAATATTTACATCAATGATGGCTTCTGCATTTTTAAGTAACGTTATACAATCGCTACTCAAATGGCGTAAATGTACTTTTTTACCTTGCTTGTGATAACGATTTGTAATAACATTCAATGCTTCAATTGCTGACATATCAGAAACTCGACTTTCCTTAAAATCGATGATAACTTCATTTGGATCATTTAACACGTCAAACTTTTCAGTAAAAGCAGTCGTAGATGCAAAAAATAAAGGCCCGTATATTTCATAATGCTTCACCCCGTTTTCATCAATAAATTTTCTTGCGCGAATTCGTTTAGCACTTTCCCACGAAAAAACCAAAGCTGAAATAATTACGCCTATCAAAACAGCCAAAGCAAGATTATGCAATAAAACAGTAATTAAAGCAACTAAAATCACAAGAAAAACATCGTTTTTGGGCATTTTATTAAATATTTTCAAACTCGCCCATTCAAAAGTTCCTATGGCAACCATAATCATCACGCCAACCAAAGCAGCCATAGGTAATAGTTCAATTACCGGAGCACCAAATAAAATAATTATTAGAATTGTTAATGAAGCAACAATACCAGATAAACGGGCTCTAGATCCTGCTGATAAGTTAACCAATGTTTGTGCTATCATTGGGCAACCTCCCATTCCAAAGAAAAAGCCATTCAAAATATTAGAACTCCCTTGTGCAATACATTCTCTATTTCCATTACCACGAGTCTCAGTGATTTCATCGACTAAATTCAAGGTCAGTAAGCCTTCGGTCAATCCGACTGCAGCCATAATTAAGGCATAAGGAAAAATTATTTTTAAAGTCTCTAATGTAAGTGGAATATTCGGAATGTGAAATGGAGGAAAACCACCACTTACAGAGGCAATATCTTTCACGGTTTTTGTTTCTATTCCTAATAAAAAAACCAACAAGAATACAACTACAATGGCTACTAACGATGATGGGATTGCTTTTGTTAATTTTGGCAGAAATACAACAATTCCAATAGTTAAAGCAACCAAACCTGCCATAATCAGCATTGGAGTTCCTGTAAGCCATGTGATTTCTCCATTGACCACCATTTTAAATTGTTCCAATTGAGACATAAATATAATGATTGCCAATCCATTGACAAAACCAAACATTACGGGATGAGGCACTAATCTGATAAATTTGCCTAATTTAAAAACGCCCACTAAAATTTGTAAAATACCTGCTAAAGCAACCGCTGCAAAAACATATTCTAGACCATTTGACTTCATTAAGGCAATTAAAACAATTACCGTTGCTCCTGCTCCTCCTGATATCATTCCGGGTCTGCCTCCAAATACTGCCGTAATAAAACCAGCTATAAAAGAAGCGTACAGTCCCATTAACGGTGGAAAACCTGCGAGAATAGCAAATGATAGGGATTCCGGAATCATCGTCATAGCAACTGTCAAACCAGCTAAAATTTCTGTTTTGTAATTTACCTTTTGTGATAAATCAAATAAATTAAATACTTTTTTCATAAAAAAATTCAAATAGGATGTGTGATTCAATTTCAGTTGCTGAAATCATATCTAAAAAAATTAATAAAATGCTTTAGGAATTATCTTTAAATTTAAAAAATCTAAAAAAATAGTCGTGGTAACGGTACTAAAATAAATACTGCTACTGCTCATAAAATGTATTGATTAGACATTTCCATATGTAGAAAGCGTCTTCAAAAAATTGAATGCAAATTTTTAAGTGATATCCTTCGATTTAAAGACTATAAATCAAGGCGGAGTAACGGAGATAAAATGAATACTGTTTTCCATAAATAAGGTGCAAAAATAAAACTTTTTTATTGCTATACCAAATAGAAAACGAAATTGCTTAATTTTGGCATAATTTAGGACTTTTTTTTAAAAAAGTACTTTAACATTATCGATCCAAAAAAAAAATATGAAATTACTTTATACTTTATTCTTCGCTCTTTTTTTAAACTCTACTTACTCGCAATCAACGAATGACTATTTTGAAAAGATCAGAAACAATGAAGCAGCACTAACTGCTTTCTTCTCGCAAATGCCAAAAGGAGGCGATTTACATCATCATTTTTCGGGTTCTATTTACGCTGAGCCTTTATTGGAACGCGCTATTACGGACGATTTTTATCTTAATACAGAAACGATGGACGTGTTAAAAGAAAAACCAGGAACCGGAAACTGGCAATTATTTTCGACATTGAAAAGCAACGGTACATTGGACGCTTACAAACAAAAAATCATGCAAAAATGGTCTGTAAAAGATTATAATCATGTGGATTACCCATCAGATAAGCTGTTTTTCGAATCGTTTATGAAGTTTGAACCGGCTATCAAAGGGAATTTTGGACAAGGATTATTGGAACTTAAAAACAGAGCCATTTCAGAAAATGTCAGTTATATTGAAACACAATTATCAACGATTCCAACTGCAATGAACACTGATGATTTGACAGAATTTAATTCCCGATTGCGGAAATTAGCATTATTAAAAGACGAAAAAGCTATTCTAAAATCATTGGATTCTGTTTACAATTCTTTACTAAAAAAAGATGCTAATTCCTACGCTGCAGCATTTAATACCAATTTTGTGGCAAAGCTTCACGAGGACCTTAAAATTGATGGTAAGCAATTTACGATGCGCTATCAAAATTTTGTACTGCGTTTCATGGAACCCGTAGACTTATTCAAAAATTTGATAATTGCATTCATTTCGGCAGATGAAAGTCCGCTGATGGCAGGAGTTAACATTGTTTCGCCGGAAGACGGCGCAACTTCAATGAAAGATTATTGGTTGCACATGGTGATGTTTAAATATTGCCATTCCCGTTATCCAAATGTAAAATACTCAATGCATGCCGGCGAACTGACTCTTGGTTTGGTGCAACCGGAAGATTTGACTTGGCACATAGGCGCAGCTGTTCATACTGCAGGAGCCAATCGCATCGGTCACGGAGTAGATATGGCGTATGAGAAAGATTCGTATAATTTATTGCGTTATATGGCGAAGAAAACCATTCCTATTGAAATTAACTTAGTGAGCAACGAATTCATTTTGAAAGTAAAAGAAAGCCGTCATCCTTTGACCTTGTACAAAGAATTTGGCGTTCCTATTGTAATCAGTACCGATGATGCAGGTATTTTACGCACCAACATGACGGAGCAATATGTTTTGTTAGCCAAAAGATACAAAAACGTTTCGTACACCGATATTAAGCAATATGTGTACAATAGTATCAATTATAGTTTTATAAAAGAAGCTATCGTAAAAAAGCAATTACTAAAAGATTTAGACTCAAGATTTAAAGCTTTTGAGGCTAATTTTCCAATGAAATAAACCGCATTCTTTTTATAAGGTCAACTTTACAAAACCCAAAAATCCGCTCGAAAGCGGATTTTTGGATAAATATAATCTCCTGAATTGCCATTATTTCGGGTTTAAGATTAACTCAATTCTTTTGATGGCATCTTCATAATGGTATTTTGTTTCTGCATTTACAGCTCTCGTTTTAGCAACTGCCAAAGTGATTCTCAAAGCATTCAACTCACCTCTCACTAATCCTCTCAAATCTGATTGCGCAACATTATAATAGTCAGAAGCACTACCGGACTTGATTTCTTCTTTCATAAGATAAGCCATTCTTTCGATGTACGCCCGTTGCAAATTTCTTCTGTAAATAGTCACGTTCGATGGCAAATTAGCCTCTTTCCAAATTCCTTTACGCATATCACCTAATAAATCCAAGGCTTTGTAATTTGCCGTTCCCATTATCTCGGCATCCATCAATCGACCAATACGTTCAAAACTCAACACACTATTTAAATGTCTGGATTGTACATTTCGGAAACGCTCGGTGTAACCAGCGTAATCAATGTTTTTTAATGTATTTACATTCACCAACCACGTTGGAGAAGCAAAAGCATTAGTTTGCAACCACTGCATCGCTTCTTGCTGTTTTGCTTTTGGTACAATATCATAAATACTTCCCTTTTGGATTGGCTTTTTTGTAGCTTCATAAACACCTCCAACATTGGTCACTACATGTCCAACATATCTGCTCCAAACATCCAGCATTTCTTTGTACAGCTCATCTAAATCTTCGTAATTATTAGTTACATCACTGGTCCATTCCGGTAAATGTGCCGCTACGTATTGCAAATTTTTGAGGCCATAAGTACCCGCTTTCATAGAATTATTTCCAATATCTTCGGTTTGTGATGTTGGATCAAAATTACTGCTTTGTTTTCCGAATTTGTAAATAGGATTTTCCGCTTTTTCCATAATCCATTTGTCCAATGTGGGTACTTCTGCTTCAGGAGAAGTCACATTTGGAATGAATCTGTATCCCCAATTCGTAGCATAATGATCGTAAGGTCCCATCTGGCGAATGAAACGCACGTTTTTATCTCCGGGTTGAGCGATATAATTAAAACGGGCATAATCCATCAAACTTGCTGCGATTCCGTTTTTCTGAGTAAAGGCTCCATCTCTATAATTTTCAGTATCATAAGCGCAACTAGCACCCATATTGTGAGGAAAACCTAAAGCATGTCCCACTTCATGCGCGATAACCATACGCATCATTTCACCCATTTCTTCATCGCTTGTGTTTAATGTTCTCGCCGTAGGATTTGCTGCTCCAGTTTCTAACAAATAACGGTTTCGGTACGATCGCAAATGGTTGTGGTACCAAATTACGTCACTTTCGATAATTTCTCCTGTTCTAGGATCCGAAACACTTGGTCCAACCGCGTTACGTGTCGTACTGGCCACGTAACGAATCACGGAATACCGAATATCTTCCGGGCTAAAGTCAGGATCTTGTTCTTTCGTTGGGGGATCTTTCGCGATAATCGCATTTTTAAAACCAGCCGTTTCAAAAGGCTTTTGCCAATCTTCAATTCCTTGTTTGATGTACTTTCGCAATTTTTCAGGCGTGGCAGGATCTAAATAATAAACAATTGGTTTTATGGGTTCCACGAGTTCGCCTTTTGCGTAAGCGACAGGATCTTTTGGCTCCAATTTCCAACGGCGGATATAGCTTTTACTGTCGGATTTTAATTCATTACTTCCATAATCAATTTGATTCATCGTAAACCACCCCACTCTCGGATCGGCCAATCGGGGTTGCATTGGTTTTTCAGGTAATAAAATCATCGATTGATTCATTTGGATACTGATTGTTTCTGAATCTGCCTGAACCGGCGGTTTTGACGCGTTGTAGGTGAAATCCTGAATTACTTCAATGTTCATGGGGAAACTTTTCATTGTATTGATAAAACTTCGGGTTTCATCCAGTCCTTTTACCTTATAAGTTTCTCTCATTTCACCTGATAAACCACTAATTGATTTTACATCGGTGCCATAAAATTTGGATACATCAATCACCGTATTTGCAGAATCTTTGCTGAATGCTACGATATCAAAAGCGAATAATGTAGGCTCATAATTATTGGATTTCACTGAAATACTGATGGGTAAACTGTCATTGGCAACAGCGCTGAACGACTTTAATTTGATAAGGATTTTATCTTGAAAACGTTGCCAAACAATCAGTTGCTCATTGGTTTCGGAACCAGCGTTTACGTATCCGCCGCCTAAATTTGAAGGCAATTTAGACAACCGACTTACCAAAAGCATGTCTTTATCTAAATATTTATTTGGGATTTCGAAGAAATATTTTTTATCTACTTTATGAACCGTAAATAAGCCTTCGTCTGAAACGGCATCTTTAGTAATTACCTTACTGTATTCCTTGATGGTGGCTTCCGGTTTCTTTTCCGATGGCGGAACTACAGCGGCGTTTTTATCTCTTTTTCTTTTGGATTGTGCAAATTGGTTGGTTGGCACAAGCATTGTTGCTACAATTGCTGTTAAAATGAAAAATTTCTTCATTTACTGGATATTTAATGGTTAATCAATATCAAAAATATATTTTAGCTCAAGCAAATTAAATAATATTCATTGGTTTAACTTTTAATTAACAAACGTTCCAGACTTTTTAGGAGGTTTTAACGGCAGTTCGTTTTTAGCTTCATTTTATTAGAATTCTTTTTTTATTACATTTGGAAATACGTTTTTTTTTGAATTTATACGATCTATTGCGGTCAGCATTTAAATTTTATTGAAACTGGTAATGCTTTTGGAGACGACTTCCCTTTTATTTAGAAACTTTAAAACACTAAAAATCAAATTATGATTCAAAATAATATCGTTAAAAAAACCTTTTTTTTAGTAGCTTTCATACTAGTCTCATGGAATGGTTTCTCGCAAAAGAACATTTCAAAAATTGCTTTTGGATCGTGTTCGAACCAAAATAATCCATTACTCATTTTTGATGTTGTGGTAAAACACCAACCGGATTTATTTGTATTTCTGGGCGACAACATTTACGGAGATACGGACAATATGAACACACTGCAAGCCAAATACGATCGATTGGCGGCTAAAGCTACTTTTCAAAATTTGAAAAAAAATGTACCTATTATTGCTACCTGGGACGATCACGATTTCGGACAAAATGATGCGGGTCGGCATTATCCAAAAAAGCAAGAATCAAAAGAACTGTTCTTGAAGTTTTTTGATGAACCTGCAGATTCCGAAAGAAGAAAACACGACGGAATATACACGTCCAATATGTATGAAAACAAAGGCAAAAAAGTACAGATAATCCTGTTGGATAACCGCACTTTCAGGGATGATTACAAGAAATACAATGGAGAAGTTAGGGATGATAAACGGTATTTCTACTCTTTGGATTACGCACCTTTACAAAACCCAGATTCCACTTATTTAGGAACTGCGCAATGGAACTGGCTGGAAGCAGAATTACAAAAACCCGCTGATATTCGACTAATTGGTTCCGGGTCTCAGTTTGGAATTGAATACAACGGCTATGAAGGTTGGGCTAATTTTCCGCTGGAGCAAAAAAGATTCTTAAATCTCATCAAGAAAACGAAAGCAAACGGCGTTTTGTTTTTAACCGGAGATGTGCATTATGCTGAAATTTCTAAACTTACGGCACCGGGATTGTATCCTATTTACGATTTTACCTCCAGCGGACTCTCTTCAACCTGGCATTTTGCGACACCCAACAAAAACAGAATTGAAGGTCCAATTATGGAAAATCATTTTGGGTTATTAACGATAGACTGGAAAAACAAAATCCCAAAAATAAAAATGGAAATTTGGGATGTCAACGACAACCAACGTGCGGAATACACGATTGGGCTGGATGAAATTAGTTTTAAAAAGTAGCATTTTTGCGGGAATTATTAGATTATATTTAAGAAATACAAATTGAATAGAGTTTATAATTGTGGTAGTAAATTATTATGAAAGAAAACAGAAACATCTCATCGAATTATATCTTACTGAAAAGAATAATGATATTAAGAAAAGAATAGAAAATTTCGAATCGATTACCAATTCATTATTTGTTTTGACACAAAGTCTATTTGACAATAAAGAAACTGTATAATATCATTAACTAGAAATTGAAGGGAAATATTTTCGTTTTGGAATAACCAATCATAGTTCGATTACTTTAATAAGAGGAAATCATTTTACATTAATTAACCATGAAGCCACCATTATTGATGTATTTTCTACGAATAGTATAACTAGAATGCAAATCGAATCATTTTTAATAATAATAAAATAGATTTTAGATTACTATTTTCTTAAAATAATAAAATTACAAAACACGTATTGCTTTCACAAATCTACGCTTGTAGCCGGGCTTTGTCAGACTTGTAATAACCACTTTCATTTCACGACCTGAGGTGGAGTGAATAAAATCACTTTCCATTCCTTTTGGATTTGACACGATGCCAATATGCCCAATAACATTTCTGGTAGGACTCAAAAATAATAGAATATCACCTTTTTTTACATCGGCAATCGGGATTTTTTTACCAAAATTATTAAACTGTGAAGAGCTGCGTGGAACCTGAATTTTAAAATGATTGTAGACAAAGTAAACAAATCCGGAACAATCAAAACCATTCTTGCTGCAGCCAGCTGTAACATAAGGTGTTCCTAATAATCCCATTCCGAAATTCACAATCTTATCTCCCAAATAGCCATTATTGTCAATTGGATCTACTAGTGAGTTTTTGACAATGGTTTCACTTCTTTGAGATGAAAATCTACCCGCTTTTGATGAACCATACGCGAAACTTTCTAAAACAAGTAGCGATAAACCAATGAACAGTGTCAATTTTATGGTGTTTTTATTTTTAAATTTCATACTGAAAAAATTAAATTAACCCATTGTGTATCGTTATTTGAAGTAAAATAAATGGATTATCTGTGTCAAATATAATGAAAAAAGTTTTAGAGTTTTATAAGTTTTAAGTTCTTTGAATATTGATTGTCGATCCTATAATACATTTGGAAAGCCGTATAAAATGTCTAATTTATAGGATTTCGCATTAAATATTAGTGCTGATTTTAAGTAATTAATAGAAAGAATTATTACATGCTAATAAATAACGTTAAAATCAAATTTTTTTATTTTTACCACACGTATTAATAGTAGCCGTTAGATTTATATTTATTTTTTTTATGAATGATGTAATTGAAGTATCAAAAAAAAAAAATATGTCACGCTTTATTCAATGTTAAAATTATGTTAAACAAAAACCAAACAGTTGTTTAAATTAAACGCTTGTTTAGTTTTGTTTCTTGAAAAAATTTGATTCCATTGAAAAGTATTTTTAACGACAAACAAATTCAGATCCTCGAAGTTGCCGAAATACTTTTTGCAGAGGAAGGATTTGATGGTACTTCCATTAGAAACATAGCTAAAGTGGCAAAAATCAATATTGCCATGGTTTCATATTACTTTGGTTCTAAAGAACGTTTGTTGGAATCGCTTATTATATACAGAACATCCGACCTCAAAAACCAATTAGAGAATCTCTTAAAAGAAGATCTGGAACCCATTGAAAAAATCAACAAACTAATTGAACTTTACATCAATAGAATCAACAGTAACAGAGGTATCTACAGAATTTTACATTTCGAATTCACTTCCAAAAAACGAGAACAAAATTTACAGGCTTTTTCTGAATTAAAAAAAGGAAATCTAAAATCCCTTGAAACTATTATTGAAGAAGGTCAGAGTAAAGGCATTTTCAGAAAAGATGTAATTATTCCGCTCATTACACCAACCATTTTGGGTACTTTCTTTCATTTTCACATGAACAAACCATTCTTCGAAAATTTATTGAACTTGAAAACGGAGGATTTATATAACAATTATATCAAAACCAATTTGACCAAGCACATACAACAAACTATAAAAGCACTTCTGATATATGAAAGTTAGTCAATTCATGCTCTTTGGGATTTTCTTTATTGGAATTTCATCAATAGAAGCACAAGAAAAAACAAGTTTAACATTGAACGAAGCCATTAATTTGGCTTGGACCAAAAGCAATGAAGTTACGCTGGCCAATACGAAAGTAAAAACCAAAAAGTACGAATTGCAATCTACAAAAAACAACCAATATCCTGATTTGAAACTCTCCGGACAATACCAAAGATTGGCAAATGCATCGGTAGATTTTAAACTGAATCAAAATAACAGCGCCCAGCAACTTCCCATTGTCAATCAATTAATGGTGGGTCAATTGAATGCCAGTGTTCCTGTTTTCTCTGGTTTTAAAATCCAAAACAGCATCAAAGCATATCAGAATCTTTACGAAGCTGAAATGGCTACTGCTGCTCAAACAAAGGAGGAAATTGCTTTGCGGGTGATTGAATATTATGCCAGTTTATACAAAGCACAAAAAACAATTGAGCTGCTGAAAGAAAACCAAAAAAGCGCCAAGCAACGTGTTAAAGATTTTGTAGAACTCGAAAAAAACGGAATCATTCCTAGAAATGATCTGTTAAAATCTAAATTACAAGCTTCGAAAATACAATTATCGTTAGATGAAACGAATAATAATTTAAAAGTAATCAACTTTTATTTGGTTACACTTTTAAAATTAAATCCAGACACCAAACTGGAAATTCGCGAAGATGATTTTGCTGATTTCCAAATGATAAATATCCCAATTAATGAATTGCCGGCATTAGAAAATCGTAAGGATTTAGAAGCTATTCGGTATCAGGGAAAAGCAAGTGAAGCGAATATAAAAATAGCAAAAGGGTCGTATTATCCGGCAATTGCAATCATTGGTGGATATACCGCATTAAACCTGAGCAATGTAATCACTGTTCAAAATGCGATGAATATCGGTGTTGGAATTTCTTATGATTTAAGTGCTATTCTGAAAAATGGAACCTTGATCCGACTTGCAGAAAATAAGTTTTTAGAAGTACAAAATTCTGAAGCTCTGTTAACTGATTATATTAAAGTTCAAGTTCAAAAAGCGATTGAAGATTACGATTTAGCTTTAAAGCAAACCACTGTTTACGAGGAAGCACAAGAACAAGCGAGTGAAAATTACCGAATTGTAAAAGACAAATATGACAATGGACTTTCGGACACTAATGATCTGCTCGAAGCTGATGTGGAACAACTAAATTCAAAAATCAGTAAAGCTTTGGCGAAAGCCAATACCATCCAAAAATACTACGAGTTACTCTCCGTAACTGGTCAATTATCACAATCATTCAATCTACCTCAAAAATAATCATACTACCATGCAAAAGAAAAAAAAGAATTCAAAATTTATTATTATCCTAGTGGCCTTGGTAGTGTTAGGTGGTACTTACGGAACTTATAAATATAGGCATTCCTTAGCTCATGAAGAAACAGACGATGCGCAAATTGAAAAAAACATGAATCCTATAATTCCTAGAGTTTCGGGATATGTGGATAAAGTATATATCAAAGACAATGATTTTGTAAAGAAAGGCGACACGCTTTTTACAATTGACAAAAGAGATTATCAGTTAAAAATTGAAGAAGCTAATGCTGCAATGGTTGGTGCTGAAGGCAGTTTTGAAGTTTCTAAAGCGGATATTGGAAGTGCTTTGGCTAACATTTCAGTTTCTGATGCCAATGTGCAATCAGCGGGCGGAAATATCGAATCGGCAAAAATAAGATTGGGCCGCATTACGAGTGATTACAACCGATATGAGAACTTATTTAAAAGCCATTCGATTACAAAACAACAATATGAGCAAGCTTTAGCCGCAAAACTTGAAGCAGAAAGCCAAGTACGTGTTTTACAACAACAACAGCGAGCAACGGCTTTTCAAAAATCAGTTATTGTAGCAAAATCAAAAGTTTCAGACAAACAAACGGAAGTAGCTGCTGCCAATATCAAAAGAGCGCAAGCAATATTAGATGCCGCAAAATTAAATTTAAGTTACACTGCTGTAACTGCTGCAATTGACGGTCAGGTTTCAAAAATCGACATTCAACCGGGACAATTAGTACAACCGGGACAATCTTTATTTTACATCATCAATAACAAGGAGGCATGGGTAATTGCTAATTTCAAAGAAACGCAATTAAACAAAATGGTAATCGGACAAAAAGTTACCATAAAAGTTGATGCGTATCCGGGTTATGATTTTAAAGGTTCAATTACCTCATTTTCTCCTGCTACAGGTTCTCGTTTTTCATTACTTCCTCCTGATAATGCTACAGGAAACTTTGTAAAAACAATCCAGAGATTACCGGTTAAAATAAGTTTGAGCACAACAAACGATCCTGAAAAAATAAAATTACTTCGCCCGGGAATGAATGTGGATGTTGATGTACATTTAAAATAAATCAAAACTTTGGCAGGTTCTAAAATGTCAAAAACTGCACTAGCTTTAAGAAAATGATAGTTTACACTTTAGTATAAAATGGTTCAAACGGGAGAAGACGATTTAGTAGAATATGGCTTTAGAAGAGTCATCATTACCATTACAGCCGTTCTTTGTGCTATGCTTGAAATTGTAGATACTACAATTGTAAATGTGGCATTGAACAATATGCGAGGCAGCCTTGGTGCGTCACTTACTGATGTGGCTTGGGTAATTACCGCTTATGCCATTGCGAATGTAATTGTTATTCCTATGACCAGTTGGTTATCACAACAATTTGGGCGTAGGAATTATTTTGCGGTTTCCATAATTATATTTACGGTTGCTTCCTTTCTATGTGGTAACGCCAATAATATTTGGGAATTAGTCACTTTTAGATTTATTCAAGGATTGGGTGGTGGCGCTTTATTAGTGACAGCACAAACCATAATAACCGAGAGTTATCCTGTTGCCAAAAGAGGAATGGCGCAAGCTATTTACGGAATGGGAGTTATTGTAGGACCAACGCTTGGTCCGCCTTTGGGAGGTTATATTGTGGATCATTTTTCATGGCCTTATATTTTTTACATCAACATTCCTATCGGGATTATCGCGACATTACTGACTTTGTCTTTTGTAAAAAGCCCTAAATATGGAGATAAACTTAAAGCCAGTCAAGTCGATTGGTGGGGAATCGTTCTATTAACCGCTTTTATTGGCTCCTTACAATACGTTCTGGAACATGGTCAGCAAGACGATTGGTTCAATAATAACATAATTGTATTGTTAACTGTTGTTTCTATTTTTGGTTTAGTACTTTTTATTTGGAGAGAACTCACCTATCAGCATCCCATAGTAAATTTAAGAGTTTTGAAAGATACCAACCTGAGAGTAGGAACCATAATGTGTTTTATTCTAGGTTTCGGATTGTATGGCTCTACTTTTATCATCCCTATTTACACACAATCCGTATTGGGCTGGAGTGCTTTAGATGCCGGTTTATTGTTGATTCCAAGTTCCATCACTACCGGAATTATGATGCCTTTTATTGGTAAAATGATTCAGCGTGGCGTACCGCAAACGTATATGGTGGCAGCAGGATTCTTGTTATTTTTCTTTTTTACGTATTGGATGCAACAGGTAATCACACCAGATTCTGGTGCAGAACATCTGTACTGGCCACTGATATTAAGAGGAATTGGATTGGGATTATTATTTGTTCCTATTTCTACACTTTCCTTGTCCACTTTAAAAGGAAAAAGCATTGGCGAAGGAGCCGCTTTTACAGGAATGATGCGACAATTGGGAGGTTCTTTCGGAATTGCTATTATAACCACTTTTATTGCCAGATTCAATCAGGAACATCGTGTGAATCTTATTTCACATCTGAATTCAACTTCTTATGAAGTACAAAAAATAGTGCAACAACTAAAAATGGGATTTATGTCTAAAGGCTATTCAGAAAATGAAGCTTTGGCAAAAGCCTACAAAGCCATTGAATATAAAGTAATGGTTCAAAGTTCCGTATTATCTTATATGGACATCTTTTTGTACTTAGGCGCATTATTTTTGTTGTGTATTCCTTTTATACTTTTGATAAAAAAAGGAAAAAACAAAATCAATCCTGCCGATGCCATGCATTAATATTGAAATACACCTGAAAGATAAACAGCATTTGATGCACTCCTTCATCGGAGATGTAAATATTATCTTAATGTTTTAAGAAAAATACTTATCATTACGTAAAAATTGTGATCCTTTAAAAAATACGATAGCAGATAGAATTAAACTAAATCTAAAAAGAACGAGCCCGACACAATATCGAGCTCATCATTATTTCAATTAATTATAAAATTGTGTAAGATTTTATGTACTGTCTTGATCCGCTTTTGGAATGTAATTCGCTACTTAAAATTTCAACTGGTAAACTTCATCCAAATCTTTTTCAGAACTGATGTTAACCTCTAAATCGGTAACAAAACCGGAGTTTAATCCGTAAGCCCATCCGTGTAACGTCAAATCTTGACCATTTCTCCAAGCTGCCTGAACAATTGATGTTTTAGCAAGGTCAAAAACCTGTTCTTTTACGTTCAATTCTACGAAAGTGTTAAAACGTTCTGTTTCGTCCAGAATAGAATCCAAGTACGTATTATGCAAACGATACACGTCTTTAATGTGGCGAATCCAGTTATCAATGATCCCGATAGAATCATTTCCCATTGCTGCTTTTACACCCCCGCAACCGTAATGTCCGCAAACTAAAACGTGTTTGACTTTCAAAACGTTTACTGCGTAATCCAATACGCTCAACATATTCATATCAGAGTGAACGACCATGTTAGCGATGTTTCTGTGTACAAAAACTTCCCCCGGTTTTGCACCTACGATTTCATTTGCAGGAACGCGACTATCCGAACAACCAATCCATAACAATGGTGGTGTTTGACCTTTAGCAAGATCTTGAAAATAATTTGGATCGCTTGCTAACGAAGTTTCAACCCATTTTTTATTATTCTCCAATATTTTTTTATAAAAATCGCTCATAATTTTTTTTATTAATAATTATACAAACGTATATTTTTTGTCATTAGGTGTAAAGAAACATTTTTTTGAATTTAAATCCCTAATTATTTTTCGCTTTATTTTTAAAAAAATTATTCCTCTGTCATTTCTTTTTTTACCATAACTCGTTTTGCGGCATCGTAATAATGCTCAATAGTAACGTATTTTTGTATATCCGTGCTGTTTTCCAACTGATATGCTTTTTTAAATCCTTTTAATTTAACTTTAATGTTATTGTCTACAGCTCTGGTAGTTTTAAACTCATGGATCAAATCCAAAATATCATGCGCAATATAAACCGTATCTTTTGCATCAATGATAACCTTAGAATTTTCCGGTATTTGACTTAATGTTTGTTTGATGGCTGCTTTGTTTAAGAAAGAAACTTCTTGAGCTAAATCGATATGAATCACATCTCCATCTTCATATTCCTCTTTTCTAAAATAATAAGCTCTTTTAAGATTCCCTTTTAAAACAAAAATAACACTGATGATGATTCCCAAAGCTACTCCTTTCAACAAATCCAAAAATACAACTGCTAATAATGTAGCAATAAAAGGAACAAACTGATATTTTCCTTTTTCCCAAAAATGTATAAATCTAGCAGGTTTAGCCAGCTTATATCCCACTAAAATCAAGATGGCTGCTAAAGTTGCTAATGGAATTTTATTAAGAACTACCGGAATAGCAAGTACACTAATTAACAATAATGATCCGTGAATAATGGTTGACATCTTAGACTTTGCCCCAGAATTATTGTTTGCCGAAGAACGAACAATTACAGAAGTCAATGGTAAACCGCCTAGTAAAGAACTCACCATATTACCAATTCCTTGCGCTTTTAATTCTTTATCGGTGTCAGTATATCTTTTTTGCACATCCATCCTGTCTGATGCTTCAATACTCAAAAGTGTCTCAATCGAAGCTACAATAGCAATCGTAAATGCTACTACCCAAACCTTTGGATTCATAATTCCAGATAAATTAGGTGTGACGATAATTGCTTTAAATTCTTCGAATGACGATGGAACCGGTAAAGAAACTAAATGTTCTTTCCCTATTGCCAATGCACTCCCGTTGCCAATGAATATTTCATTCAAAATAACAGCAACAGTTACGGCAATTAATGCTCCCGGAACTAATTTTAGTTTTTTAAAAAATGGAAAATTATCCCAAGAAATTATGATTGCCATAGAAACTAACGTAATAACTATAGAACCTATTTGGAGGTAATCAAAAATATTAAACAACGCTGAAAAAGTATTACTGCCATCCGTTTGCGAAAAGGCTTGATCTCCCTCAAAATCACTGTCATATCCAAATGCGTGCGGCAATTGTTTCAGAATAATTATAATTCCAATACCCGCCAGCATTCCTTCGATAACATTCGTTGGGAAATAATTAGAAATACTTCCGGCTTTCGCAAATCCAAGTATCAATTGTATCAGACCTGCAAAAAAGACTGCTGTCAAGAAAATATCAAATGCCCCTAAATCCGTAATTGCTGTTAGAACAATTGCCGTAAGTCCGGCGGCCGGTCCAGAAACGCTTATGTGAGAAGTACTTAAATAACCCACTACTATCCCTCCTATAATTCCTGAAATAATTCCTGAAAATAAAGGAGCACCCGAAGCCATTGCAATACCTAAACATAACGGTAGCGCAACCAAAAAAACCACTAAACCAGACGCAAAATCGGATTTAAGGTTAGCAAAAAGATTAATTTTTTTTGTCATAATACCTAACTAAAAGTGAATAAAAACAGTTGTTCACATGCTACATGTGAAAATTGATTAAAAAAATATAATCAAAAATTGTGCATTAAACTTCGTTAGGCGGAGGAATAAATATGGAAGCCGTTATATTATCGTGTTTAGATAAATTCTCAGATAAAATGGCGCTTGAAGTTAATTTTGCGGGAAGGATTACATCTGAAAAATTATCCAAATAAAAAAATGTCTTGATTTCCTTCTGAGCATGTTCTTCTTCAGAGACAGTGTAGAAAATTGAAATATCAGCGCTTTTCTCAATCACAGTAACTATTGTTGGTGTGGCAAGAAACGCAATAAATATGATTAAGAATATTTTAGATATCATTTTCATTGTAGCAAAAATAGAATAATAGTTCATAAAAAAAACATCCAATATCCTAAATTTTAAAAAAATTAACATTAAAAAAAAACCAGTAAAAAATCAATTGATTTCATCTGGTTTTCAATTTCTTACAAACTTTCTTCTAGCCACGCCTGCATCATCCAAATTGTTTTTTCTTGTTCAGAAATAAAATCACTCATCATCGAATTTGTTCCTTCATCATTAATCTCACCGGATTTTTTTAAAATTTCTCTTTCTATTTTTAATAAATGGGACAAGGAAGTAACAATCAAATGAACTGCTTTTTCATCGTTAGAAATATTTTTACCTACAACTAATTGATTATTATTTATATAATCTTCAAAAGTATGAAGCGGTGTCCCGCCAACTGTAAGAACCCTTTCGGCAATCAAATCAATCTTAATTTGGGAATCAGTGTATAATTCTTCGAATTTTACATGCAAATCAAAAAAACGTTTTCCTCTAATATTCCAATGAATTCCTCTTAAATTTTGATAATAAACTTGAAAATTTGACAACAAAATATTTAATTCATTTACTATCAATTCTGATTCTTTTACGGGTAATCCTAAAATATTTGTTTTCATTATTTTTATTTTATACAAACGTAGGTAAGAAAAAGCAACTTTACACTATAAGTCAAATTGATTGTTTTTATATTTGCATCAGATATTATTATAAAAGATGACAATTACTCAATTAAAATATGTTTTGGCTGTGGCCGAACACAAAAATTTCACACTTGCTGCTGAGAAATGTTTTGTAACGCAACCAACATTAAGCATGCAAATTCAGAAAATTGAAGAGGAATTAAGTATTCAAATATTTGACAGAACCAAAAAACCGATTCAACTAACTGATATTGGTCAAAAAATAGTCAATCAAGCCAAAAATATTGTCAATGAAGCCGATCGTATCCAAGATATAGTGGAGCAACAGAAAGGATTTATTGGGGGTGAATTCAGATTGGGAATAATTCCAACGATTATGCCTACGCTCTTGCCGATGTTTTTGAATAATTTTATAAAAAAATACCCAAAAGTAAAGCTCATCATCGAGGAGCTCAATACGGACGAAATAATAACAAAACTAAAAAATGGTCATCTTGACGCAGCGATAGCCGCGACTCCTTTACTGGAAGAGAAAATCAAAGAAATTGTATTATATTTTGAACCATTTGTAGCTTACATTCCGGAAAGTCATCATCATTTTCAAAAGGAGGAAATAGAAGTTTCCGATCTAAACTTAGATGAAATCCTGTTGTTACAAGACGGACATTGTTTTCGTGACGGAATATTGAATTTGTGTAAAAACAACACTGGTAAAAGTGAAACGAGTCATTTTCAAATAGAAAGTGGCAGTTTTGAAACGCTGATAAAATTAGCCGACGAGGGTTTAGGAACAACATTGCTCCCCTATTTACACACCTTGGATTTAAAAGAAACTGACAAATTAAAATTACGACATTTTAAGGAACCAAAACCGGCCAGAGAAGTAAGCCTTATATACCCAAAAAGCGAATTGAAAATCCAGATAATTGAAGCCCTTAGGAGCACAATTGCCGGCGTCATAAAAGGCGCTATTGTTTTTCAGAACGTTCAAATTATAAGTTCGATACATAAAAAATAAAAAAAGGAACCGTTTTTTACGGTTCCTTTCCTTTATGAATTTACTATAAGTAAACATTGTTTCAACTCTGGTTTTCCTATGGTATAATTCAATAACCATTCTCGCAGTTGTTCCATTTCATAAGGCAACAACATTTTGATGGCTTTTTCTAACTCTTTGCAAAAAAGCAACGGATCAAAACTTACTCTTTCTAAGACAGATTTTGTATAATCATACATGATTTTCGACATAATAAATGAAGATTTTAAGTTAGATTTTTATAATAAAGCTTCGTAAAAATACAGTAATTTTAATCACACTATTATTATTTAACGAAGTTTTTAGTTTTTTATTTTAGATGAAGAAAAATTCAGAGAAAAATAAATAATTGAAAACAAACACTTTAACTATTTAAGTTGGTTTTTCAGGGCTCGAAACATTTCTCTTTTTCCAGGTGGCCCTGCAAGCTTCTCGACAGTAAAACCTACTTCGATCATGCTCCTTTTAACAACACCTCTGGCAGCGTAAGTAACCAGAACTCCATTTTGTTTAAGCGCTTTAAACATTTTTTCAAAAATTGCCGTACTCCATAGTTCAGGTTGCACTCTGTATCCAAAAGCATCGAAATAAATCAAATCAAATTTATTTTCATCGTTAATTTCTTCAAAGAATTGTTTCCTTTTAGTCAATGTAAAATCATCATTCAAAACATTTTTTTTTTCCCAATTGCTTTCATGCATCATATCGAAAATCGCACTTTCCTGAGTTGCCTCTAATTCGGTCACATAATTCATCTTCAAAACTTCATCAGCTGAAATTGGATAGGCTTCTACTCCAACATAATCGATAGTTTGCTGCATTTTTTTAGCCTCCAAAAGTGTAATAAAAGCATTTAAACCAGTGCCAAATCCTATTTCCAAAATAGCAACTTTCTGGTTTTGAAATAAGGAAAGACCATTTTTTATAAAAACATGTCTTGCTTCCTGAATGGCTCCGTGTTTAGAATGATAACATTCGTCCCATTCTGATATATGTATGGTTGTTGAACCATCGAGTGTCTGGATTATTTCTCTTTTCAAAATTATACGCTTTATTTGTATTGATTTAAAATTCTAATACTTGTCAAAATTAATAAAAACTATTACGCTTACTGCTGAAAAAGCACAATTTATTATGTAATCGAGAGAATTAAACTTATTTATTTCTAATTTTTTAAAACGTAAATAAATCTTAGTCAAAGACTATAATTAATATTGTTTTGATAAGTAATTTGCTGATTTTTATTTAATTTTGCAAAAATTAAATGCCAATTTGTGAAAACCAGATTCTTTTAAGTTTTAACTCATCATTTTAAAAAAATTAAAAAACAATACATTACTATGAGTACAACTCAAACTAACAAAATTGAAATTATAAAATCTTCTACTTCAAAAATAAACGAGGTAGATTTTGACAACTTAAACTTTGGTTCCGTTTTTACGGATCATTTATTTGAATGTGATTTTAAAAACGGGGAATGGCAAGAGCCAGTTATTAAGCCTTATGCCCCTTTTTTGTTAGACCCATCAACAAGAGTTTTTCATTATGGCCAAGCTATTTTTGAAGGGATGAAAGCCTACAGAGACAGCACTGATGCTATTTGGCTTTTTAGACCTGATGAAAATTACAAACGTTTTAATAAATCAGCAGTGAGAATGGCTATGCCGGAAGTTCCAGAGGAAATTTTCATGAATGGTCTAAAGCAATTGTTACAATTAGACAAAGCCTGGATTAAAAAAGGAAAAGGAAACGCCATGTATATCAGACCGTTTATGATTGCAACTGGAACTGGTGTAATTGCAAATCCATCAAATGCTTATAAATTCATGATTATTTTATCTCCTGTATCTTCTTATTATTCAGGCGATGTAAAAGTATTGATAGCTGAACATTTCAGTAGAGCTGCCAATGGAGGAATTGGGGCTGCTAAAGCTGCCGGAAATTACGCTGCACAGTTCTACCCTACCGAGTTAGCGAATAAGGAAGGTTTCCAACAAGTAATTTGGACCGATGATGCAACGCATACTAAACTGGAAGAAGCAGGAACGATGAATGTTTTCTTTCGAATAAATGACACATTACTAACAGCTCCGGTCAGTGAAAGAATTCTTGATGGTGTAACCCGAAAAACACTAATCGATTTGGCTAAAAGTGAAGGTATTGATGTAGAGGTTCGTCCCGTATTGGTTTCTGAACTTGTTGAAGCTTCAAAAAACGGAACTTTAAAAGAGATTTTTGGCGCTGGAACAGCAGCTGTCGTTAGTCCAATTTCTGGATTCTCTTATCAGGATGTTTATTATGAATTGCCAAAAATCGAAAAAACTGTGGCAATACAATTAAAAGATAAGTTGACTAATATCCAAAATAAACTGGAAGAAGATACTTTTGGGTGGACTGTTAAAGTATAAATTCAACATTTTATAATTTTAAAAAAGCGATTTTCACTCTGAAAATCGCTTTTTTGTTTTCTATTATTTTGGCTGAATTTAGTTTGCCAGGACGCTAATTAAGTATTCTCAAATATTTTAGAAAAATCTGGTTTAAAATAATTTGGACCTTTCAATACTTTTCCATCTTCCCGATATATAGGCTTTCCTTCTTCATCTAATTTACTCATATTACTCCGTTGGATTTCGTCGAAAACGGCCTCTATTTTATGTTGTAAACCATGTTCGATAATAGTTCCGCATAGAATGTACATCATGTCACCCAATGCATCCACAATTTCTATTAAATCATTGTTTTTGACTGCTTCAAGATACTCTTCGTTTTCCTCTTTCATTAAATTATAGCGGAGTTCATGTTTACTTTCTCCTAAATTAGCGGTGGGAACTTCACTGTGGCCTATTTTAAAAGCTGTGTGAAATTCTTTAACTGAGTTTATCTGTTTTTGCATCTTTTTATTTTATTAAATGAAAAGGCAAATTAGCAACTATTTCTAAACTATTAACTAAATTTGCCTAAAATAATTTAAACTATGTTTAGTCAAGGTCAATTAGTGTTTGCAGGCTTATTTTTTATTGCATTTATTATTGCTGCAATTTATTCTTACCGGAAAGATATAAAAATACATCAAGAGTTTTATAAAGGAAATTACAAAATTCTGATAGGATTTGGAATTTTTATTGGAATTTTATTTTTAATAAAAGTGTTTTTCAAACGTTAATTTTTTTAAAATAAAGTAATGATGTCCACTCTTCAGTGGACTTTTTTATTTCCGTACTATTTTATCATTCCAAATCAAATTCCTTACTTCTGCTTTATAAAGCTAGATTACAGTTTTAAATATTAGTTCTACTCATTTCGTTTGACCACTAAGATTCATTTTAGAAAATTAACTTTTTTGACTACGATTTTTGATGTAAAAATGACATTATATTTATTTAACACTTTCTGCTACTTGTAAATTAAATCTTTAACTTTACAAAAATTAATAAACCTGTGTATTATGAGGATTTTAAAATATTTATTTCTTTTACTGCTACTTAGTTTTGTGGCTTTATCCATTTTTGTGGCCACTCAAAAAGGAGATTTTACTGTAGAAAGAAGTCAAATCATAAATTCTCCAAAATGCAATGTGTTTAGTTTTGTTAATGATTTCAGAAACTGGGAAGATTTTGGTTCTTGGATTACAGAAGATCCGCAAATGAAAATAAATTACTCTACTGTAACAATCGGACCTGGAGCATCGTATTCATGGGAGGGAAAAGATGGAACAGGAAATATAAAAACTCTTTTTGTTAAAGAAAACGATAGTATATCTCAAAAAATGAATTTTGGCGGTACGGAATCTTTGGTTTTTTGGAAATTTAAAGATACGGTTGGGGGCACAAAAGTTACTTGGAAAACCATAGGAAAAATGAGTTTTTCTATGAAAGTCTACACTGCATTCAATGGTGGAATTGACAATATCATTGGCAAAATATATGAAAAAAGCTTGGCTAGTCTTGACAAAACTCTTGATTTTGAATTAAATACACACACTGTAAAAGTGAATGGATTAGTAAAAAAAGCCGGTACTTTTTACTTAAAACAAACCTTTACCAGTAAAATTTCTAGTGTTACTAAAAATTCCAGAGTCGTATTTTATAAAATCATCACATTCTGCAAACAAAATAATATTGAATTAAATGGCAAACCGTTTATACTTTATCACACTTATGATTTAGCGAACGGATTGACCAAATTATCCTTTTGTGTACCAATAAAAAGTCAAATATTAACGAGTTCGGGAAGTGATATTTTAGCGGATAAGTTAGAACCTTTTGATGCAGTCAAAACAACTTTGACAGGTGATTATTCCCATAGTAGAAAAGCATTGGATAAAACCAAAGAATACATAAACGCTAATAGAATTCCGGTAGATCCTGTGTTTTCACATTTAGAAATTTTCACAAAAAGCCGGTCCCAAATTAAGAATCCTTCAAAATGGGTCACTGAAATTTACTACCCTATTACACCAAAAGCAATTCCTGTCAATTCTTATGTAACACCTGTCATCAAGAAAGTGGAAGCAGTAAAAACACCGGAACCGGCCATCATTAAAGAAGAAGAGCAATCCGAATTTTAAAATTGTATTACGACGATTAAACCTTTTTAATAAATTCCATTCTAACCTTAAAATACAAATTTTGCTAGAAGAACAGGAATTTATAAAACGATTGTTAAACCCTAAAACGCAAAACCAAGCGTTTCAGCGTTTGATATCGGATTATCAAAGACCTCTTTACAATCACGTTCGTAACATCGTTTTGAACCACGACGATACTGATGATGTTCTGCAAAATACTTTTATTAAAATATTTCAACATTTGAAAAATTTTAAAGGAGAAAGCAAACTCTTTTCATGGATGTACCGTATTGCGACCAATGAAGCCTTAACTTTTCTAAAACAAAAATCAAAATTAAGTAGCATTTCATCTGAAATATTGCAAAACAAAACGCTCGACAATCTGGAAGCCGATGTCTTTTTTGATGGTAATGAAATTCAACTAAAATTACAAAAAGCGATTGCATTGTTGCCAGAAAAACAACAGCTGATTTTTAAAATGAAATATTTTGAAGAACTCAAGTACGAAGCAATTTCGGAAATTTTGGGAACTTCAGTGGGAGGATTAAAAGCATCCTATCACATAGCAGTAAAAAAAATAGAAACTTATGTATCGACCAATTAAACCTTTTTGCAATAATCATGTCTAAAAAAATATGAAAGCATTTAAATTAGAAAACGAGCCTAAAATTGAAACCGGATTTAAAACACCGGATGATTATTTTGAAAATTTTTCGGTCAAAATGATGGAACAATTACCTGCGAGTGAACCAAAAGTAATTTCCATTTTTCAAAAAAGAAAAAATATATTACTGATGGTTGCAGCAGTTTTAGTAATTGCCTTGATGATTCCATATTTAAATTATTCAACCACCAGTTCTCAAGCATTGGATAGAATTGCACTGGAAAATTACATTAATTATCAATCGAACGTGAACCAATATGACTTGATACGTGTTTTGGAAACCGAGGATATTAATAACATGAATACAAGTATTGTTTTAGAAGATGAAGCTATAGAGGACGTTTTATCAGCCAATTCAAATTTGGAAAATCTAATTTTAGAATAAATAACAAATATCCTTTAAGCTAAAATTTAAAAAAAAACATAAAATGAACTTTAGAAAATTATTACCCCTATTATTGCTGTTTGTTTCAGTCAGCTTTTACGCTCAAGGTGAAAGTATGCAAGAAAAAAAAGAGAAAATAAAAACGTTGAAGGTCGCTTTTTTTACGACAGAACTAGACTTAACAACAAATGAAGCAGAGAAATTCTGGCCTCTTTACAACACTTTTGATGATAAACAATTTGAATTAAGACATCAAAAAATGAGAGCTTTTATGAAAAGAATGAGTGACGGTTCATTAGATAAAATAACCGAAAAAGAAGCTAATAATTTTTTAGTTCAAATGGAAGATACAGAAGAGGAATTATTTTTACTTCGAAAAAAATTCACTCAAAATTTGAGAAAAATACTGCCTTCAGTAAAAATTATTAAACTCCGAAAAGCAGAGGAAGATTTCAATAGAAAATTATTACATCAATACCGCAATAAAGGCCAGAAGAAATAATCGCTTTTTTATTTTCTCAGTTTAAAAAAAATACCGCAAATACCATGTTATTTGGGAACTTAGGTTTTTCTTTACTTAAAATTAATCCGAATCATTTTATTTTGTCCCGCTGCGATAGCGGTTTTTTCATCTGTAAAACGAATTGTGTTCAGAGTTGAATCGGTTGACAATTGTTTCCATGAAACGCCGCTGTCAGAAGAATAATGAATTCCTGAAAAACCAACAGCAACAAGACCTTTACCGTTACTTTTAGGAACATATTGTACGCACGAAGCATATCCGAAACCTTGATTTTCAGCCGTAAGCGTCCATGTTTTTCCACCATCTGCTGTAATGGCTTTATTGGAGAAGTTCTGATTTCTGTTTTCGTAATCACCTCCGGCTACAAATCCGTTATCTGCATCATAAAAATCAGCCGTAAAAATTCCGGTCATCGTTTTGCCTTGCACAATAGGAGAATTATAAACAGTCCAGTTATTTCCTCTATTGGAAGAATAAAAAACCCTCGATTTTTTTCCACCGGAAACAATCCATGTATTATTTTCTCTAATGACAATATTAGTATTACTTGCGGCAAAAGCGGCTTCGCCATCCATCACTTTTGGCAATTTATCACACGGAATTTTATTCCATGAATTTCCTCCGTCGCGTGTCGTAATGATGTTAAGACAATCAGCGATTGGATCTCCCATGGCAATACCATCTTTATCATCCCAAAACTGCATACTGTCATAAAAAACTTTCTCATGATTTTCTTGGTACACTATTTTTGTTTCTTTTCCATCTTTTGAAATTCGGTGTAACAACGCCGGATTTGCAACATTTAAAATAAATATATGCTGCGCTGTTTGGGCAATACTTCTGAATTCAAGTTTTAAAGAATCCTTGATAATGGTGTTCTCCAATTTTTGACTGGTATTTAAATTGTAAAAACCATATCTTCCTTTATCTGCAGCATACCAAATTTTATTTTTATCGATTAGAATCGCTCTAATACTTATTTTATCTTGAAAAAGCGTATCAATTATAGCAGATTGAAAACTAATTCTATTTAAATTCACCAATTTATAATCAGCTGTTTTACAAGACACCAGAACAATTACAACCAATATAATTAAAACAATATTTTTCATTTTGATACATTTTCGGGCTAATTTACAATTAATAATCAGAACACAAATAGAGACTAAAATTAATTGGCATAATAATTGGATCTTGAAAAAAAGGGAAAACTTAATCCATTTAATTATGAAAACGAAATTACTATTATTGAGTCTCTTGACCTCTGTTTTCGCAATACAAACACAAGCGCAAGATAGAACATCAGTAAATGCAATGAATGCCGAAATCAGCGATAATCTTGATCTAAGAGCTGTTGCTTCTATTTTTGGGGATTCTAGAGACTTACAGGATTTTGAAAAACGCCTAAATGATCCTGAACTTCAAATATCAAATTTAGATTTAAACGACGACAATCAAGTTGACTATTTACGGGTTATTGAAACCGTCGAAAATAGAACGCATTTAATCATTATTCAATCTGTCCTTGATGATGATTTTTACCAAGATGTTGCTACAATTGATGTTGAAAAAGACAGAAACAATAAAATTCACGTTCAAGTGGTTGGAGATGTTTTCATGTATGGTGAAAATTATATTTATGAGCCCGACTATTATACCACTCCTTTAATATATGCTTCATTCTGGTCACCTAATTATCATCCTTATTACTCTACTTGGAATTGGGGATATTATCCTTCCTATTATTATGCATGGAATCCATTTCCTGTATTCCGTTATAGAAATAATATTAACATTAGTCTGAACATCAATAACAATTATAATTATGTTAACAACAGAAGAAGTAATCGTGCTGTACTTTTACACAATTCAAGACGTTCAAATGGTTACGAAAGACAAAATCCGAATTATTCGTTTTCAAGAAGAAATGTTAATGTAACAAACCGTTATGAATTAGATCAGAGAAGAGCTTCTAGAAACGAAGTTGGTTACTCAAACAGAAGAACTGAGACTCAAAGAGACAATTCGCAAAACAGAATGAACACTACAAGAGGTGGAGTTTCAGCACAAAGGTCAGGTTCGTCCAGGGATTATTCTCAAAACAGAACCAATCCTTCTATTCAGGAATCGCCAGAAAGAGGAAATTCTCAAAGAAAGTATTCGCAAAACAGAACCAATCCTTCTACTCAGGCATCGCCAGAAAGAGGAAATTCTCAAAGAGAATATTCTCAAAATAGAACTAATCCTTCTACTCAGGCATCGCCAGAAAGAGGAAATTCTCAAAGAGAGTATTCTCAAAACAGAACCAATCCTTCTACTCAGGCGTCGCCAGAAAGAAGAAATTCTCAAAGAGAGTATTCTCAAAATAGAACTAATTCTTCTACTCAGGGAACGCCACAAAGAGGAAATTCTCAAAGAGAGTATTCTCAAAACAGAAATAATTCTTCTACTCAGGGAACGCCACAAAGAGGAAATTCTCAGAGAGGGTATTCTCAAAACAGAACCAGTCCTTCTAGTCAGACATCGCCAGAGAGAGGAAATTCGGAAAGAGGAGAATCACAAGGCAGAATCAATCCTTCTAGTCAAGCTGAACCACTAAGAGGTAATTCTCAAAGAGATTATTCTCAAAGCAGAACCAGTTCTTCTGGTCAGGCATCGCCAGAAAGAGGAAATTCTCAAAGAGGAGAATCACAAGGCAGAACCAATCCTTCTAGTCAAGCTGAACCACAAAGAGGAGAATCACAAAGAAGAGAATCGCAAAGCAGAGGCAATTCTTCCAGAAATGACAACGGAAGATCTTAAAAAACGGTATCAGAAAAGTAAAAAAACACGGCTCATTTAGCCGTGTTTTTTTTATGAAATAAAAAGCGCTAATTTATTATAAAAGTGTAAATTTGAACCAGTTTTTTAAAAATTATACATGAGCACAGCGCACAAGGACTTGCATAGCAAATTGACATTAGGAGGTTTATTAATTTCATTGGGAATAATTTATGGCGATATCGGAACTTCGCCTTTATACGTAATGAAAGCTATACTTGGGGATCATATCATTAATGCAGATATTGTTTTAGGAGGCGTTTCAGCAGTTTTTTGGACACTTACTTTACAGACCACCATAAAGTACGTCATCATCACTTTAAGTGCTGACAACAATGGCGAGGGTGGAATCTTTGCTTTATATGCTTTAGTCAAAAAAACAAAAATAAAATGGCTGATTGTCCCCGCAATAATCGGTGGAAGTGCCTTACTCGCTGACGGAATTATAACACCCCCGATTTCAGTATCGTCTGCAATAGAGGGGATAAAAACATTTTATCCACAAATAAATACAATCCCAATTGTGATAGGTATTTTATTTGTGTTGTTTACAATTCAGCAATTTGGAAGCAAATTAGTCGGTAAATTTTTTGCACCTATGATGCTGATTTGGTTTAGTATGCTTGCTGTTTTGGGAATCACACAGATTTCTCAACATGCTGAGGTTTTTAAAGCAATTAACCCATATTATGCTTATCATTTATTGACGATTCATCCGGAAGGCTTTTTTGTTTTAGGGTTTGTATTTCTTTGTACAACGGGAGCTGAAGCATTATATTCGGATATGGGACATTGCGGCAGAAAAAACATTAGAATCAGCTGGATTTTTGTAAAAACTGCTTTAGTGCTTAATTATTTTGGTCAAGCAGCTTATTTAATTCAGCATGAGGGAGAAACATTACAAAGTTTGGGTGGAGAAAACGGAAATCCTTTTTACCTAATAATGCCAGACTGGTTTCAACCTATCGGAATTGTCATTGCTACACTTGCTGCTGTAATTGCTTCGCAAGCATTAATTAGCGGATCTTTTACTTTGATAAATGAAGCGATGCGATTGAATTTTTGGCCAAAAGTAAAAATCAAATATCCTACCGAATTGAAAGGCCAACTATACATTCCATCGATTAACTGGTTATTGTTTATCGGTTGTGTTGGAATAGTTTTGCACTTTGAAGAATCCAGTAATATGGAACATGCTTACGGTCTGGCCATTATCTTGTGTATGATTATGACCACTATTTTACTTAATTTTTATTTGATATTGAAAAGAGTAAAATTATATTTTATTGTACCATTAATTACTATTTATTTAATAATCGAATTTAGTTTTTTGGTAGCCAATATTACTAAGTTCGCTGAAGGTGGTTATGTAACGCTTTTAATAGCAATCGCTTTAATTAGTATAATGACCATTTGGTATTTAGCGAAGCAAATTAATAAAAGCTACACTAAAATTGTTAAAATTGAGGATTATAAAAAAGTTCTTGGTGAATTAAGCACTGACTTATCTATACCGAAATATGCAACACATTTAGTTTACATGACCAATGCCGGAAGAGTGGATGAAATAGAAGAAAAAGTAATGTATTCTATTTTACAAAAAAGACCAAAAAGAGCTGATATTTATTGGTTTGTTCATGTTAATATATTAACAGAACCTTACAAAACAGAATATAAGGTAACTGAAATAGTAAAAGATGATTTGTACCGTGTAGACTTCAATTTAGGCTTTAGAGAACCTACTAAAATCAACCTGATGTTTAAGGAAGTTATCAAGGATATGGTTCAAAAAGGAGAAGTTGATATTACCAGCCGTTACGAATCTTTAAACAAAAATAACATCATTGGTGATTTCAAATTTGTATTGTCTGAAAAGTTTCTTTCTAACGACAGTGACTTAAGATGGCATGAAAAAATAATTATGAACTCTTATTTCTTAATTAAAAAATTAAGTTTATCCGAAGAAAGAGCCTTTGGTTTAGACAGCAGTTCTGTTAAAATCGAAAAGTTTCCAATGGTGCTTCACGCGCCTGAGAAGATCGCATTAACAAGGGTAAAATAAACTTTTTTCATTTTAAAATATAGAAAAACACTGTTTTAAATGCAGTGTTTTTTTATGCAAAAAAATTAAAATCAATAACATTCATTGTTTAAAATATAACATTCGATCAATTAATAGTACCTTTGCACCTCAATTATTTAAAATGAGATTACACAGAAATTTAGTTTACACAACAATAGACGCCTTGAATGCCATTTTTAACGAAGGCGAATATGCGGATAAAGTAGTGGCAAGATCCTTAAAAAAAGACAAACGTTGGGGAAGTTCTGACAGAAAGTTTGTTGCCGAAACCATCTACGAAATTGTACGTTGGAAAAGATTATACGCAGAAATAGCCGAAGTAAAAGAGCCATTTGACCGAGAAAATCTTTGGAGAATGTTTTCTGTTTGGGCAGTATTAAGAGGTTATCCTATTCCGGATTGGCGTCAACTGGAAGGAACTCCAGAACGAAAAATAAAAGGGCGTTTTGACGAACTTTCAAAAGTAAGAGCTTTAAAAGAATCTATTCCGGACTGGATGGATGAATTAGGCGTAAAAGAATTAGGCGAGAAAGTTTGGGCTACCGAAATCACAGCTCAAAACCAACCAGCTAAAGTAATCTTGAGGGTAAATACTCTTAAGACAACAAGAGAAGCGTTGCGTGCTATTTTGATGGATTTGAACATTGAAACAGAAACGCTGAAAAATCAGCCTGACGCTTTAGTGCTGAAAGAAAGAGCTAATGTTTTCTTGACTGATGCATTCAAACAAGGTTTTTTTGAAGTTCAGGATGCCAACTCACAATTAGTTGCTGCTTTCCTTGATGTAAAACCAGGAATGCGTGTAGTTGATACCTGCGCTGGCGCCGGAGGGAAAACGCTTCACATTGCTTCTTTAATGGAAAACAAAGGACAGTTAATCGCTATGGATCTGTATGAAAGCAAATTAAAGCAATTAAAAATCAGAGCCAAAAGAGACGGTGCTTTCAATATTGAATACCGTATTATTGACTCGACAAAAATCATAAAAAAATTACATGAAAAAGCAGACCGTGTTTTGATTGACGCACCATGTAGCGGTTTAGGAGTTTTGAAAAGAAATCCCGACGCTAAATGGAAATTGAAACCGGAATTCATTGACAACATCCGTAAAGTACAATCGGAAGTTTTAGAAAGTTATTCTAAAATTGTAAAACCGGGAGGGAAATTAGTGTACGCTACTTGTTCTATTTTACCATCCGAGAATCAAGATCAAATTGCTCGTTTTTTGACTACAGATATTGGTAAACATTTCAATTTTATAAAAGACCAAAAAATCTTGGCTTCAGAGTCAGGTTTCGATGGATTTTACATGGCTCTTTTAGAACGCAAAGATGAAGTCAAAAAGGTTCAATTGCAAGAAGAAACTAAAATATAAACATATTACTAAGAGTACAGAAGCTGTCCCATAAAGACAGCTTTTTATTATTACAAACATTGTCTTAATTCGAAATCCTTTTTACATTTAATTTATTTTTTTATTTTAAAATTTTCTACCGCTCTTATTTTGATTTTTTGATTTCAAAAATATGGCGCTATTTTATTTATTTTAAAAATATTGACCTAGGATTATATAACTTTAGCGAGTAACCTCTTTATTTCTAAAACACTGTTTTTCGATAACCCCTTTTTTGTTGATTTTTTGATACGAATTTTCTTATTTTTTTCACATATTGCAAACTAATCTTTATATCTTAAAATAGATTTCTGATACTAAAATTATTTTGAATTTTGTAGGAATAGATTAGCATAATCGGCTGTAACGGCTTCCCAAGTGTAAATTTTATTAGCCACATTTTTCATATCCTTAGCAACCACATTTAACTCTTCTTGATTAATATTTGATAATATTTTAAATAATTCATTTTTATTTGCAAAATACTTGGCTTTATTAGCTGTAGTTTCCACATTATAATTTACACCATAAGTTATGATAGGCAATTCTAGAAACATTGCTTCCACTAATGAAGGATTAGTTCCTCCTGCACTATGACCATGGACATAAACATAACAATTACTTCTAATTTGATTTAATATATTTTGCTCATAAATGGGGTCTAATAAATGGATGTTTTCAAAATTATTGAATTTTAATTTCATTTCTTTACCATAATTACTATTGTTCCAATTCCCTATGACAACAATACTTAAACTTGGATGTTGTGAAAAGGTATGCAATATTAAATAAATGTTGTTTTCGGGTTCTATTCTACAAACTTTAAATGCGTATTTTTCAGCTAAGAAAGGATATTCAGATAAAACTTTGACACTTAACGCTTCTTTCTTTGTGTGATTAGCACCATATGCAATTAACTCACTATTGATATTATAAACATATTTTACATAATCTTGGATTACTTTATTATCAGAAACAACACTGTCAGCATAGTTTACTGCTATTTTTTCAGAATATTTTAAAAACATTTTAGCTACTCTCCCCCATTTTGCACGTTTCCACTCTAACCCATCGATATTAACAATAATTAATTTATTAGATATCAATTTAATAAATGGCAAAACAATACAACCCGAAACTCCCAATATTAACAGTACATCTGCATAAAATACGGCGTTAAAAATGGAAATTATATCGTACAAAATACTTTGAACACCATTTGCATTTAATGGAATATATTTTAAATTGGCATTATTATACCTTTTTAACTTTTTAGAATAAAAAACACTACTACAATAAACAGTAACATCAAATGAATTGGTTAAGTGCTTCGTTAAATATTCAGTAAGGGTTTCAAAGCCACCATATTTAGCAGGAAGACCAACAACACCGATAATGGCTATTTTTTTTTGTCTCATACTAAAATCACTTTTTCAAGCATTATTCTAGCGCTTTCTTCCCAAGAGTATTTCCCTTTGATAGTTGATTGTATTGCGCTTAAATCTATACTTTTTATATTTTGTGTCATCTGATTAATGATTTTAGCGAATTCTTCGTAATTATTTGGATCAAAAAAATAGGGATTAAAAAAATCAAAATCAGCCATTGCGGTAGTATTAGAGCAAATAACAGGTGTACGCAATGCTCCAGCTTCTAATGGAGGAATACCAAATCCCTCAGCTTTTGAAGGATAGACAAAAAATTCTGCTGCATTTAAAAAATTCTTCAAATCTAAATCACTAACTTTCTCAAACCAGAAAATAGATTTTTTAATTTCTTTTTTTAAACTACTTATATTGTCAAAAAGTCCACTGTGCAATGTATTGTCTCCAATTAATACAAGAGCAAAACCTTTTTTCCAAAGTTTTTCCTTCACAAAAGCTGTAACTAATAAATTTTGATTTTTTCTCGGTTCTATACGGCTTACATATAAAATAAAATTTTGGACGGCATATCGATCATTGATGTATAATTTCGACACATCTTTTGAGGTTTTAAAATGAAAGTAGTCATCTGAAACAGCATTTGGGGTAATTATTATTTTATTTGCTTTAATATTAAATTGTTTGGCAATTTTTTGTTTAGAATAATCTGAGACCGTCAGTAAATAGTCACAGCGTTTAGCACTTAAAAAAAATAATATGTTACGTTGTAATCGATAGAAAAAAGAAAAATCATTAAAAAAATCATTAAAAAGAATATCATGAATTGTAACGATATACTTGCAGTTTCTATTTTTAAAAAAAGGAATAACATACTGAAAATGAGCATGTGTGCAACCTAATTCATTGATTATTTTAGGTATTTCAATAAAAATCCTATTAAAACTTCTTGTAGAAGAATACTGAATGTATTTTACATTCGGATGATTTCCAAAATATTCCTTAATATTTTCAATTTCATTTGCACCAAAATACAAGGTAATAGTAGGGTTTAAAAATAAAATCTTTAAATACAATTCTTTAACATATGTCAATGTACCTTGAAATTCCCCGTCAAATATATGTGCATCAACAAAAATTTTATAGTTTTTCATACATATACTGATTTTAAAAAATTTACTACCGGCACTCTGTTACTTCTTTACACTCAAATATATCTTTATTTTTCTGACAAAATAACTTTCAATTTTCCATACTTCAAATAAAGATTTTAATAAAAAGATTTTTGAGTTGCTCGACTTAAGATATGCTTTATGAAAATAGATTTTACTTTTGAAAGCGTATTTGTGCATTTTAATAAAACTCAAATGATTTGAAATAGTTTGTGAGGATAAATGATTATAATTTAAGTTATGCAAAAGGTAATTGTTAAGTCCCAATCTTTTAACTTTGATACCTATAATAGATTCTTCCATATACAAAAAAGTGTTTTCATCTAACAACCCCATATCAAAAAACACTTTTTTAACACCCATGAAAAAAGAGCCCGCCAAACAATCTACAGGCTTGGTTTTTGAAAGATGGTCAGTGTTATAGATTTGCCTCCCCCTGTAGAAGTCTTCATCACGAAAAAAAAAATCTAATATGAATAGTGAGCCTTTTAAATCATCTATAAATCTGGGGATTTTCCATGCTGACATCTTTGATATTTCTCCATTATCATGCATTAAAGGAGCGATAAAAGCCGGTTTATTCAATTTTTTATATTCTTCAGCCATTTTAAATAATAATAATGTGTCTTTTATCATAATATCATTGTTGCTAATTACAATAAAATCTGTATTCTTTTTTTCTAAATGATGTAAACCAAAATTATTGCCATATGCATAACCTCCATTTTTTTCGCTAAGAATTACTTCAATATTTTTAATTTCTAGATATATATCTTTTAATATATCATATGATTTATTGGATGAGCAATTGTCAACTATTAAAATATTTAAATCTATTTTTTCTTGTTTTTGCAGGTACTTAACGCAGTTAATAGTATCTAAATATGATTCGAAATTCAAGATGATTACATCAATAGACGTTATTTTATTTGCTTTTTTCATCATATAGTGTTTTGTTTTAGAAACTGTTTTTAGAGCACCACAAATCAACTTGTTAAGTGTAGTAGTTCAAAACATTAGTTCAAGTTTTTTTTGTGGAGTGAAGCAAAACACCAATTGTATTAAGAACCGTTTTTAATGAAATTTTTCTTGTAGTATTGACAATTTTTTTCTCGGGGGTTCGGGAGAAAATTACTAAAATTGACTAAAATTGACTAAAATTTATTATTAAAAAAAATTACAACCAACGGATTAAATTAATTTAACATAGCTCCAGCAATAAAGAAATTTTAGCTTTAATTACTTATAAATGAAAGTTCTATAAATTAAAAACAATATAATTATCAGTTAAATGCTAAATTCCTAATTACTTTCGCTCTTGTAATTTGGAAGCTTTGTCATTTTAAGTATTTCTCTCATTTTTTGTCCCCAAATGTCCCAATTTAATTCATTTTCAAATTTCTTGCGGGCGTTTAAAGATAAATTACTTAATTGGACTCGATCATCTAAAAGCGATTGAATAGTAGCCGCATAATCATGTGACGTAGCTGTAAACGGCAAAGTATAACCGTTTACACCACTTTCAATAATTGAACTAACTCCACCGGTATCTGTAGTTATAACCGGTATTCCAAAAGCATTAGCTTCGCAAAACACTATAGGAGTGCAATCAGCACGGGTAGGAACAAATAGAAGATGTGTATTGTATAAAATATTTAATAAAATATCATATTCTTCACATTTGTTTTTATCAAGAAATGGCACTATTTTAATTTTATCATCATTTTGTAATAAAACAGGAATACAACCACAAATTGTTAAAGTTATATCATATCCTCTGTTAATTAAAAGATTGAATGTTTCTATTACAATTTCTCCACCTTTTCTTTGCCAATCTACTCCTAAAAAAAGAAAATTTATAGTACTATCGAATTGTTTGTTTAAACTTGCTTTTTGCGGTGTAAAATCTAGATTGGCTCCAAATTGCACTGTAAATACAGAACTTTTATCAACTTTATAATTATTAATTACATATTCAGCTGCCCAAGTGGAAGAATAAACATGAGTGACAGACTTTATAAGTGCGTATTTTTCAATTAAATTACCCTCTTTACAAGAAAAATTGGAAATATTTGAAAAATAATTATAATAATTGTTTAATTGTCCAAAAGAGCTATCTGACAAATAACATATTGGTATCGATGTGTCCAAATAAGCTATTTCCGTCGATGCTACTGGAGCAAAAATTACATCAATTTTTTTATTTTTGAGTTTTTTTTTTATTTGAGAAGCATAAAATTTACTTAATACCAAACTGTGCGATCTATCATATTTTTTTATAAAAAACATCTGATTTATAAAAGTGTTTATTAAAAGCAGCGATTTTATTATTAAATTATACTTTATTGGCGCAATTAAATAAACTTCATCAACTTCTTTCAATAAGGATTCATACATCTTAAAATGGGTTCCGGACCAACTTCTTTTATCTTTTGGATTTTTTGCGGTTAGATATCCAACTGTAAGTTTTTCTTTCATATTGTTGGTTACAATTAATTTAACTTTATAATTTTTCCTCTGAATGTTTTCATTTTAAGTGTAGCGCCAATTATAATTAGTAGCAGCACAGGCGTTGTTGTTGTAAAAATTCCATGAACTACAAAAGTTAGAAGCAAGACTGTAAATACAGCTGCCTGTAAAAGCATTGTCGTTAATTTTTCTAGCTTACTAAAACTTAGTACAGGAACTTTCAAGGCCACTTTTAATAGTTTAAATAAAAAAAGAAAGAAAAAAAATAACCCAAGTAATCCAGTTTTTAATAATACTGTAATAAAACCATTATGGAACATAGGTAAAACATCTAATGAATCCATTTCACCATTAAAAATCCAATTTGGAGTATAAACGACAGTACCGAAGCCCTGGCCTACTAATATCTCAATAAAATTACCTTCACTGAATTTTGTTAGCCCTAAAAATGCTTCATATCCGCGCCAGTTTTGACTTATTTCAAATGATGTTTCATAATCCTGAACAAGAATTTCATTGAAAGAATGATTTATTTTTGATTGAAATGTATCTTCTTCAATTGCACTGGATTCAACTTTTATGAAAAAGCCTCCAAAAATAATTACTACTACCACAAATACTGTTAGCCAGTAGATCTTTAAAATATAAAAAGCTTTGTTTATTAAAGGAATTAAAATCATTACCAATAATAAAAAATAATCTGTTCTCGAAAATGATATCGCAACTGAGAACAGAGAAATACCCAATATCAACCATTCTTGAAAATTTTCAAATAATTTAAATTTACATATCCTTGCGTAAAACAATATTGTAAATGCTAACAATGCTGTTGCATTTGATAAGCTATACTCATATCTTGTTTCAAGACCTAGTTGGGTCAATAATGCTGGATTTAAAACTAACTCTATCAATTTATAAACAGTTATAACAAGCGAACTTAGTACAACAATTCGTATTAGTTCTCTAAAATGAATTATGTTTTTAGACATGTAAAACCCGATAATTATAAATATTGGAGCTTGAATAAAGTACATTATATCTCTAGAAAAATAATACAAATCATATTCCGCTAAATGGACTATCCCAACTAAAAATCCTGTAAAAATAATCATCTTTAAAAAAAAAATATTTTTTAACCCAAGAGAGGCATTTACTGATCTATTAAGTTCAAGATGAATTAATAAAGGAATTGATAAAAAAACTACAGCTTGGTCCCAAGCTGTTTGGGAAAGAACCAATAGCAGGGCAGTATACCAGAAAGTCAGATCTTTTTTATTAGATTTTAGAAATCTTTTCATGATTTATTTATAAAATGAAAATACTTTTATATTGTTTCTTTGAATAACTATTGCGGCATAAATTGTTATGGTAAACTCGCAAATTAATAAAGATATAGCTGCCCCAACAGTAGATAGTTTGAATACAAAAAGTAAAATTCCTAAGACAAACAAATTTAAAATTGCACCCGTCATGTAGATTCTAGAAAAATATTTATCCATTTTAAAAGGTAACAATACAACGTTAAATAGTATTGATGCAGTGGGCAGTATTATTATAAGTGGAGATAAAATTCTAAAAATTAATATTGAATGGTTTACATTTTGACTAAACAACAAATGAAATATTGGCTTTGCAAAAATGAATCCGATTATCCAAATAAAAATTGAAATTAAAATCGTAAAATTTAAAATTCTCCGCAAAAAAACTACAGTTTCTTCGAATGAGTTTTTTGCCAATTGAATAACATGTGGATAAATTGTTTGAGTAAAGGGAGAAAATATGGCTACAATTATTCTCAAAGCTTTTTCTGCGATTGCATAATAACCAACCATAGTTGTATTAGTTACCAATCCTAAAACAACTGTAGTTGTCGTTGTGTATAAATTAGTAGAAATTGTAGAAATAAAAATATAATATCCTTCTCTAAGATGTCTCCAGACATTTATACTTTTTTGGATTTTAAACGGAATTTTAAAATTTACATTTATTATAATCACTGAAATAATACCAACAAAAATATATCCTCCAGAATTTAATACTGGGACTAATAAATAATCACTTGGAGATTTTACAAATACAAATATCGAAATTGTAAAAATAGCTTTTGAACTTACAGACAGAATTGTGATGTATTTCATCTTTTCCATTCCTTGAAAAAACCACGTCGGAAATAACATTGTTCCTATGACCATACCAAAGGTTAAAAAATACAACTCCCAGTGAATTGAAAATTTTTCAAAACTAAAAACTATAATTGCCATTACAACAAAACAGATTATTACTAATACAAAACGAGCTGTCATAATTGAATTATAGGCTGTCGTTAATTCTTCGATGTTATTCTTGGTTAATGATATTTCTCTGGTTCCGGAAAAATTAAATCCATATTCCGAGATGATAGAAAAATAGCTAATAAGCGCTTGTGCAAAGATAACAAGTCCGTAAATTTCTATTCCAAGAGTTCTAACGATATAAGGAAATGTAATTAATGGTAATATTAAATTAGCAGCATGTAAAAATGACAATGATATAAAATTAGAATATAATTTTTTGTTTTCCGCTCTCTTAAATTTTTTTATCATTATCTAATGTCTTTAATTTTCAATTCAAAAAAGAAGATTTCTTAAATAAAGTTTTTTTGATAAAATCACTTGATTTTTCAAACTTAAATTATAGTTAAACAATGCTTTAAAGAAATTATTTAATTTTTTAAAAGACGATGGAACTTATTTTAATTAAAAACTTAAAATGCGTGATGTATATTATTAAGTTCGCTGGATGATTGAAATTGAATACTATTATAATTTAAACAAACATAACAAATCCAACCATCGCTATTAATAAAAGTGCAATAGCTATAATAAATATAATACCAAATTTGTTTTTAGAAAAAATCATCTAGATTAGCTATTTAAGAATAAAATATTTTAAAAAAAATTTAATTCACAAACAAATCTTTTTACAGCTCCGCTGTAGAAAGTTACATAAATGAACAGTCCACGTTTAATAAAAATTATGATTTATTCCTTTTTTTTAGTAACAATAAAAAGTGATTAACGCTATTAATTCATTTGAAAAAAGAATCAAATCAATTATAAAAAACACTTTGTCAATCATTTAAAAGTAAGATTACTAACTTATGAATCACAAAAAGTTAAAAAAATAAATCTTAATTTTAACTAATCAAAATAATTCGAAAAATTTATGATTTTGATTTGTAATGATTTCAGTAAATTTATCAGTTTGACTTTGAAAGGCCAATAAGCAACAATACTATTGAAATGTTTTGATTTCCCTTATCGAATTATCCTACTATAATCCTTTTCCACCAGTTTTTTTTTGGCATAGATCTACCATACCCGTAACTTTGGCCATACCCGTAGCCTCGTTTTAAATCAACACCATTTATAAGAATCGCCATATTAGGCAATCGCTTTTCATTGAACATCTTTTTTGGAATTTCTAAAAGCCTCTTGTCTAAATTATTAAGTCTAATTACATACAAGCATAAATCAGCATAATGACTTAACAATAGCGAGTCAGTAACCATTTTTACAGGAGCTGTATCTACAACAACGTAATCATAATTACCTTTTGCGTAATCGAAAATTTCATCAAAACGACCGTTCATTATTAGCTCAGATGGATTAGGAGGTACTGTCCCTGAATTTATAATGTCAAAGTTTCCTTCTAAAGAACGTTCAATCACATCCGAAACTTTTAGAAAATTATCCATTAAAAAATTGGACAATCCATTTCCTATATTTTGATTAATATATTCATTACTATTTGCTTTTCTAATATCTCCACCTATTAACAATACTTTTTTATTAGAAAGGGCAATTACCGATGCTAGATTTAATGTGGTAAAAGTTTTACCTTCTCCAACAATTGTCGACATAATAAATATTATTTTTGCGCGACCTTTTATTTTAGAAAGCATAAAATTAATATTGGTTCGCAACATCCTGAAAGATTCAGAAATATTCTCTTTATCAGTGTCGTGAATTACGATTTTACTACCTCTAATCGTTTTAGGGATTTCTCCAATTATTGGTGCTTTTATGATACTTTCAATGTCTTTTATAGATTGGACTTTATTATCAAAAAAATATATAATATACAAAGTTGTGAATGGTATTAATAAACCTAATGACAGCGCTGTGATGATTACAAGAATTAATTTTGGACTTGTAGGTCTATTGCTCCCATCTGCAAAATCAATTATTTTTGCTTTAGGTGCAGTTACTGCTAGTGAGATAGCATTTTCTTCTCTTTTTTGTAACAGAAACAAATATAAGGTTTCAATAATTTGCTGTTGACGTTGAAATTCTTTAAATTGTCGTTCTTGTTTTGGCGCCGAATAAATTCTTGAAAATACTTTATCTTCCTCTTTTTTAGTATTATTTAAAGCGATATTCAGAGATGCTTTTAAATTTTGCAAACCATGTGATATTCCGGTTCTCAATTGTTTCAGTTGCTCATCCAAATTTATAATAACAGGGTTCTTTTTGCTTGAACTCTTTAAAATCCGATTGCGTTCTATTAATAATTCATTGTATCTAGCACTATTTGTACTAACCGCATCATCTGATAGCCCTAAATTTGACGGTATGATTTGTTCAGTGTTTTTGTTAACATAATCTGTAACATACTCAGCAACTCTTACCTGAGTATTTAAATCAACAATCTTTTTTTCTAATTCTGCATTGTTTTGTAGTATTAGTGAAGATTCAGAGTCAATGTCGGTTAATTGATTATTTTTTTTAAAATTTTCCACTCCTTGATCTACATTTGACAATTCGTTTTTAATAAGATCCAGACGTTCATTTATAAATAAATTTGTGCTTTTACCGATATATAATTTATCATCCACGGCATCTTTGTTATATTGTTGTACTAAATTATTTAAAATATCTTGTGACTTTAATTTAACAGGAGCTTTTAAAATTAATTGAATTAAACTAGACTTTTTATACATTGTTTTAACTTCAATATTTGTTCTTAAGTCTTCAATAATATTTTTTATCGGAACAACCTTTACTACTATTTCTTCATTTTTTTTTAAGTTTTTTAATGCAGCCGGTGTAATTGTAATATTTCCAAAATCTGTTTGCACATTTTCACCAAATAAATAGACTTTACTAACTGTACCCCTACTATTTTTGAGAACAAATTTTGCAGGTGTTAAAGCAAGAATGGAAAAAGTAGTGTCTTTACTATACACTAAGGAATCTTTCAATAAAAAATTAATTATGAAAGGAATTTCATTTTTGTATAATTCTTTATTGGAAATCATTCCCTTTTCATAAAAAGTAATGTTAGTACCTAATTTTTTTACTACATTTTCCATCAAACTAAACGATTTTAGCATCCCAATTTCATTATCGACAGATGTTTTACCAAGAGTGGTCAGTCCTAAGTCTTCAAAAGCTGAAAGTTCAGAAGGCAACCCCTTACTGTTTTCATCGTTAATTAAAATTGTTGAAGTAACAGTATACTGTTTAGGGATAAATTTTAAATATGCGTATGCGCCTAAACTAAAAATAAATATGCTAATTAAAAACCATTTCCAATTGTAGGCATACTTTTCAAATTTTTCTCGATAATTAATGGGTTCTTCGTCTTCAAACATATAATTGGAGGGGTTCTCATTTTGCATAATTTAGATTTTAAAGTTTTAGCGAGTAAGAATGGCTATTATTGAAATTAATGATGAAATTGATGAAAGTATTATACCTGCATTAGCGCCAACAGCTGATGAGTTTAACTTTGTTTTATTGGGTTCTACATAAATCACATCATTTTGCGCTAAATAAAAATAAGGAGAACTAAAGATTTTTTTATCCGTTAAATCTAGTTTGATAATGGCTCTTTTTCCTGCCTGCTCTCTAATTAACATTACATTTTTTCGCTTACCGTTTATGGTTAGATCACCGGCTAAGCTAATGGCTTCTATTATGGTAACTCGCTCGTTCGGTATTAAATAAGTACCTGGAGTTTTTACTTCACCTAAAACAGCTACTTTAAAATTTATTAATCGAATGTTTACAATAGGTTTTGCAAGATATTCTGCTAAAGTCACAGTTAATTTTTTTGTCAATAATTTTGTAGTAATTCCTTCTACTTTAACAGCTCCAATAACTGGAAAATTAATTTGACCTTCATTATCAACGATATAAGTTAAGGGTTCTGGATCCGCTGCACTAATCGATTCATATAAATTAAAAGGAACTGCTGCTCCTTTATCAATTGCTGATACGTTGATGCTTAAAATATCACCTATTTGAATTTTAGGCTCAAAAATTTCATAATTTTCAAAAGTTAAATCATTCCCATTGTCTTGAAAATACACCATTTTTTTAGAAGAAACACAGCTGGTGAAAATTATAGTTAACCATACTAGCAATAAGTATTTAATATTTTTATTTTTCATATAATTGTTGTTTAAATTTTATTTTTATACGGAGATAATATTTTTCACAATTCACTCTTTTCATTTTTATTTAAAAGAAAATAATTGAATTTAATTATGAAGATTTCTCCTATACTATACATTGTTAGTTCTTTTAATAGGCTGAAGAAAAGTAACATGATAACATATAAAAATATTAAAAAAACAGACATTTGAAAACTATCTAAAAATGATGAAAGCCATAAAGTAATTATAATAATTACATAGTTTAGAAATCCTAAAGTCATTGCAACTTTAAAATGTGACAGACCTGAATCAATTAAAATATGATGAATATGATTTCTATCTGCCTTAAAGGGACTTTTTCCTTCCATCATTCTTAATCCAATCACCCTAAACATATCAAATAGAGGCATGAATAGTACCGCAAATACAATTACTAATTTATTTTCAGCTTTAAACGTAAAATTGCTTAATAATGAAGTATCCATGGAAAGAAATTTTAATGTACAAAATCCTATAAAAAATCCTATTAGCAACGAACCTGTATCACCCATAAAAATTTTCTGTGTCGTCGAAAAATTATAATATAAATAAGCCAGTAACATTCCTATAACACTCAAACTAATTAAAAAATAAAAGTGTAAATCAGAGGCGTAAAAAATTAAAGAAAACACACTAAAGATCACAATTGCGATTGTGGAAGCTAAACCATCTATTCCATCGATAAAATTAAATGCATTAATAATCGTCAATAAAATAAAAATAATTCCACAATATTCTAATAATTCAGGTAATTCATATATTCCTAAAAATCCATTCAAAGTTTTCACATGCATACTATTTGATAGTAATAAAAAAATGATAGCTATGGTTTCCATTGTTAATTTGTCGCGTGGAGATGTAACGACCAAGTCGTCTTTTAAACCTATTATAAATACAATTGTTATCGCTGCAATTAGATTGTTGCCAATATTTTCAATATCAAAATGTTTAATAAAAAAAAGTGAAATCATAATTGTAAAATAAAAAGCTACACCAGCCATAGTAGGTGTTGGACAAAAATGAGAGCTACGATTATTGGGTTGATCGTTTAAATTCCGAACTTTTATTATCCGATGTATATTTGGTATAATAACATACACTAATAAAAACGAAATTATAACTATCATTATACTTAACACTGATAAATTAGACATGATTTCTTGTAACATCTTTTTTATTTTTTTATTATTATAAAATATTTTATTCAATGAAAGAATTTCTTTTTCTATCTGCTTTTGTTAATTAATTCCTGTCTATTTTTAATTTTTTTATTCTTGTAAAAAATTTGTTGATAATAAAAAAATCAATTAATTTTCATCTAATACATCTTTAAAATCTCAAATGACTAATTTTTTTATTAGAAATATTATCAGTCTGAATTTCTTACATGATAAAAAATTATTTATTAGTATTAAAAATGTTATGGGTAATAATTATTTTTCTTATTTACAAATGGGGTTACAATTTTGATCTAAATCTAAATATAATTATTGGTTTCAAATAATTTTAACTATCAATAACCAATATATTCGATAAAAGGTAATATTGTCTTAAAAACATGATAAACAGCATATTACAGTTCATTATTTTTATAATTAAAACTTTAAATATTACGATTTCAATTTTGAATTTTGATCTTAAAAGTTGTTACAATATTAAAAAAACGAAGAATGAAGTATCATTGAAAAAATGAAAAGACTTAAATCCAAAATGAATAATATCGTTACTAAAAAGCCAATACCATTTGGAAATCTAAAATTTTTTACCGAATGGAAGAGGAAATAGTAAAGATTTCTTGTGACTATTTAGTTTACAAAAAAGGAATGAAAACGAATTTCCGAAAGATTTAGAGATAAATTTTAATAGCATATCAAACAAAAGAAAAATCAGATTTTTTTGAATTAATTTGCTTTAGATGCAATAAAATTAAAGCGTTGCGGTACAAAATTACTCTAATCATAAACAGCCATCAAAGTTGTTACCACAGAGATTTTTAAGTACTTGAAATAGGATTATTTTCAGCAATTCAAAACCGGAAAGCGTGTTTGGATATTGCTGTTTTTGTGATAAAAGTTGTTGAGATAAAAGAGTATATCTTGGGAAATAAAATACGATTATTTGTCAACTGTAAATTTCTTTAACGAAATGGTGGTTGCAGAAGTGCTTTTTAGAGATGCCTAAAAAGCGGTTACTTAACATTTGGAAAATGGGACATTTCAATCTCGAAAAGAAATCAAGCACACTTATGAAGAAAGCAATAATAATTTGTGCTTGGATCCCATGAAAAAGAAAATAAACGATTCTTATTAAGAATAAAAAAACCTCGTTTAATATTTTTAAACGAGGTTCTTTTTTAAATACTTAAAAAATAAATTCAGAAACAAAACTGTATCTCCCACTTTCATAAAAAACTAAATATTTATAAATTAGTTTAAAATTTTAATTTTCCAGTTTTTAAATATATCGCTGAGTTTTTAATCGAACTGATAATTGCATCTGTAAGGGCTTTCTCAAATGCAAAAAACATAACGCTACCATTTCCTTTTGATATAAAATCCAATACTTTTTTTCGTGACTTTACATCATAAATCTGAAAATGAGATTTAATAATACAACTTTCACTTTGAGTACCTGCAGTCATACCCATACCTCCGGACATAGCCATACCCATACCAGGATTTCCTTGTATACTGTTTGTAATTTCGTGATCATAAATTCTTATCAAGTAATCAGCGCTAGTATTTGTAAATAATGAATCTACTTTCTTTTGTTGATCTTGGGTAACAATCACTTGATCATTTGAAATAAATTCAAATGATTTATCATACTTTATATCACCAAATATATTTTCTTGTTTCAATGTAACAGCACATAAACTATCATATTGTTTCACAAAATCCTTTTTTTGTTTGTACTTTTTATTAAATGTTTTGGAAAATTCACTAATTAATACGGTGTCATCACCAAAAAGTACCGCAGTTTTGTTGGGACCAAAAACAAATTTTGAATCCTTATAATTTGAATTTTCACTAATACGAACTACTTCGCATGAAACTAATAATTGAACAACTACTATTCCGGCAATCAGCCATTTACTTACCTCCATTTTATCATTAAATTAATTAATAACTTGTTAAATTTTAAAATTTCCTTGAGTTTTTTTTAAACTTTTCTCCCCAACTCTTCCGCATCAATATCACTATGAGAAACATTATAAATGGCTTTTCCTTCTTTGATTAAAATCAATTGCGGCGATTGATGATGTACTCCAAAACGAGTTGCAATTTCATTAGAAATATCGCGATGCGCTATTAAATCTAAAAAATAAGGCGTAACTTTATCTGAGCTATTAAACTCATTTTCAAATTGTTTCAGCGCCATCCTACTTATACTGCATCGCGTACTGTGTTTAAAAATAGCCACCGGTTTTTCATTCGAAATGGTGATAATTTCATTCAGTTGTGCCAAATCAGTTAGTTGGTTCCAGATGATTTTGTTTTCATTTGAATTTGAATCGTTTGAACTATTAAAAATATTTTTAAAAAAACTCATAATTTTATTGTTTTAAGACATTTTGACTTTTATACATGATATAAATCATGAAATTTCTGTCAATTTGTCGGTACTATTGTATTGGAATATAAATTGAATATAGATTTACAAAGTTAGTCAAATTACCACAAAACACTCTCTCATCATGAACATAAATAAATTCACAATCAAATCTCAGGAAGCCATTCAGCTTTCGCAACAATTAGCGCAAACTAATGGACAACAACAAATAGAAAACGAACATATTTTTAAGGCTATTTTTGAAGTCGATGAAAATGTGGCGCCTTTTCTGCTTAAAAAACTCAATGTAAATGTGAGTTTATTGGAACAAATAATAGACAGCACAATACGAAGTTTCCCAACCGTTTCAGGTGGCGAAATTATGCTTTCCAGAACCGCAAACTCAACACTCAACGAAGCCGAAATTATTGCCAAAAAAATGAATGATGAGTTCGTCTCTGTAGAGCACTTAATTTTAGCCATATTTGGTTCCAAAAGTAAAGTTGCACAAATCCTAAAAGACCAGGGCGTAACTGAAAAAGGACTAAAAGCCGCTATCGATGAATTGCGAAGAGGTGAACGAGTGACTTCGGCATCGGCTGAGGAAACCTACAATTCTTTAAATAAATACGCCAAAAATCTTAATGAATTGGCACGCGCAGGTAAACTCGATCCAGTTATCGGTCGTGATGAGGAAATTCGTAGGGTATTACAAATATTAACGCGCAGAACCAAAAACAATCCAATGCTCGTGGGAGAACCCGGAGTGGGGAAAACTGCCATAGCCGAGGGATTAGCACACCGAATTGTAGATGGTGATGTTCCAGACAATTTAAAAGATAAAATTGTATATTCCCTTGATATGGGAGCCTTGATAGCAGGCGCGAAATACAAAGGTGAATTTGAAGAGCGTTTAAAATCCGTCGTGAAAGAAGTGACTTCTGCTGAAGGAGATATTGTTTTATTTATTGACGAAATTCACACACTTGTTGGTGCCGGAGGTGGCGAAGGCGCTATGGATGCGGCAAATATCTTGAAACCGGCGTTGGCTCGTGGAGAACTTCGCGCCATTGGAGCTACAACTTTAGACGAATATCAAAAATATTTTGAAAAGGACAAAGCACTCGAAAGACGTTTCCAAAAAATAATGGTCGAAGAACCGGATACGGAAAGTGCAATTTCTATTCTACGAGGTATCAAAGAAAAATATGAAACACACCATAAGGTTCAGATAAAAGATGAAGCCATTATTGCTGCAGTCGAATTGTCTCAACGCTATATTACCAATCGTTTTCTTCCCGACAAAGCCATTGATTTAATGGACGAGGCAGCTTCAAAAATACGCATGGAAATCAATTCAAAACCTGAAGAACTAGATGTATTGGATCGAAAAGTAATGCAGTTGGAAATAGAAATTGAGGCAATTAAAAGAGAAAAAGATGAAAGTAAACTCAAAGTTTTAGGAATGGACTTGGCGAATCTAAAAGAAGAAAGAAACGAGATTTACGCCAAATGGAAATCAGAGAAAGATGTGGTGGATAACATTCAATCGGTAAAAACGGAAATTGAAGATTTCAAATACGAAGCGGAACGTGCCGAACGTGATGGAGATTATGGAAAAGTAGCCGAAATTCGTTATGGAAAAATAAAAGAAGCCCAAGAACGATTGGATACATTTCAAAAACAATTAGCCGAGGATCAAACTGGAGGAACATCGTTGATAAAAGAAGAAGTTACCCGCGAAGACATTGCCGAAGTCGTAGCAAAATGGACCGGAATCCCAGTTATGAAAATGCTTCAGGGAGAAAGAGAAAAATTATTGAAACTGGAAGATGAATTACATCACAGAGTAGTTGGGCAGGAAGAAGCCATTCAGGCGGTAAGTGATGCCGTGCGCAGAAGCCGCGCCGGATTGCAGGACATGAAAAAACCAGTTGGAACTTTTCTATTTCTCGGAACTACAGGAGTTGGTAAAACAGAATTGGCAAAAGCTTTAGCAGAATACTTGTTTGACGATGAAAATGCGATGACTAGAATTGACATGAGCGAATATCAGGAGCGCCACAGTGTAAGCCGTTTAGTTGGTGCGCCTCCAGGATATGTAGGTTATGAAGAAGGCGGACAATTGACCGAAGCAGTTCGTAGAAAACCGTATTCTGTGATATTATTGGATGAAATTGAAAAAGCGCATCCAGATACTTTCAATATTTTGTTACAAGTCCTTGATGAAGGACGTTTGACAGATAACAAAGGACGTCTAGCCGATTTTAAAAATACGATTATCATCATGACTTCTAATATGGGAAGCCAAATAATTCAAGAAAAATTTGAAAATTTAAAAGGAGGCGTCGAAGCTGCGACCGAGGCTGCAAAAGTGGAAGTTCTCGGACTATTAAAACAAACCGTTCGCCCGGAATTCATTAATCGTATAGATGAAATTGTAATGTTTACGCCATTGACTAATGAAAATATCACCAAAATCGTAGGTTTACAACTAAAAAGCGTGACTAAAATGTTAGCGCTGCAAGGCATCACTATGGATGCTACTCCAGAGGCTATCGCCTATTTGTCCGAAAAAGGATATGATCCTCAATTTGGAGCCAGACCAGTGAAACGCGTGATTCAAAGAGACGTTTTGAACCAATTATCGAAAGAAATTCTAGCCGGAAAAATCACAACCGATAGCATTATTTTGCTGGATGCTTTTAATGGACAATTAGTTTTTAGAAATCAAACCGAATTAGTTTCTTAATCGGAATAATTTCAAAAAATGAAAAACATCAGTCGAAAGGCTGGTGTTTTTTTATGCCGTATAGTTTTTTAGGAGCAGAACACTTATTGCTTTTCAATACGAGTTGTCCCGCTGTCCGCAGTATCTTTTTTTAAACGCAGCCCTTCCAGAGTTCAAAACTCAATAAGGATAAGAAGCGTTTAAAAAAAGGATACTTACTTCCATCAGGGCTATACCAGAAATTTATGTCTCTCAAGCCCATTTTATAATTTGAGTAAATCAAAAAAGTATTAAATTCGCACTATTAAATAAACAAAACGCGCAGATTAAATTTTGGGACAGCAATTCCAAAATCAACGCAGTTTCTAAAAACAATCAAAATGGCATCAGGCTTTTTCGCACTATTAGATGATATCGCAGCAATCATGGATGATGTTGCAGTAATGAGTAAACTAGCAGCCAAGAAAACAGCTGGCATTTTAGGTGATGATTTAGCCGTAAATGCCGAGAAAGCTTCCGGATTTATATCATCAAGAGAACTTCCCGTATTGTGGGCCATTGCAAAAGGTTCCTTTATAAACAAAGTAATTATTTTACCTATTGCTTTTTTGCTAAGTGCCTTTTTGCCTATAGCAATAGTTATCATCTTAGTGCTTGGCGGACTATATTTAGCTTACGAGGGCGCTGAAAAAATATTTGAATACTTCTTTCCTCATGAGCATTCCAAACATGAAATTTCATTGGAACCGTTGACTGAAGAACAGATTTTAGCTTTTGAAAAAGATAAAATAAAATCAGCCATAGTAACTGATTTTATTTTGTCTGTAGAAATCGTAATCATTGCGCTAGGCACCGTAATTGGAAAACCCATTTCATCACAAATAATGGTTGTTACCATCATCGCAATCATAGCCACTGTTGGAGTTTATGGCATTGTTGCGCTAATAGTCCGCATGGATGAGGTAGGTTTAAAACTGATGCAACTGAGTTCTAAAGAAAAAAGTTTTTCAAAAACTTTAGGAAATATTCTGGTACAAGCCTTGCCAAAAGTCATCAAAAGTTTGTCCGTAATAGGAACTATCGCTTTATTATTAGTGGCTGGTGGTATATTTGTACATAATATCGATTTTTTACATGGCGTATTACCCCAATTACCTTCCATTGTAACCGAATTTTTAGTGGGGCTTGTAATAGGAGGACTTGTTTTGGGAACTGTAAACCTCTTCAAAAAAATAATAGGCAAAAAGTAAGCATCCCAAAATAGGAATTTGAATAAAACAAAAACAGCATCACCGACTGGTGATGCTATTTTATAATATAAATAAAAATGAATTTTATTTTACAGAAATTGGAATTATCCAATTATCCCAACTTAAAGAAATAGAATTATTATTTATTGAATACATTAATTTTTCAGCTTTTGACTTCGCAACTTTTTGTTTTACTGTTACTCGAAGTTGATCTTCTTTTTCTTTGTATTTATAAGCTCCCCATTGTTTCGATTCTTTATTAAAGATAACAGTGCATTGCTTATCATTTGGAATTATAAAAAAAGAATATTTTCCTGCTGGTAATTTTGATCCTTCAACAATTAATTCTTTGTCGGTTTCAAAAGTTGTTGCATCATTTGCACCGGCACGCCAAACTTGATTGAATGGAACTAATTTACCCCAAATTTCTCTGGCTCTAACAGATGGACTGCCGTAATTGATAGTAATAGTCGCTCCATTTATTTTTCCTGAAACCACTTCCTTTGTACTCGTTGGTTTCTCTTGAGCATTTATTGTATTTGTAATCAAAAATGCAACAAGTAAAAGATGTATTTTATTAAGTAATCTCATAATTTAAAAAGATTTAGTTTATTTCATAAAATTAAAATAAGTTCGATCAACTTAGTATATTTCCTCTTAATTTTAAGAAAAAATTATGAACTTAATAATTAAATTCTTTTACCAGTACAATGACAGTATTATAATTTATTATTTTATTATTTTTACAAACAATACATTATTTATTTGACCAACCATGAATACAATTGCTGAACATATTGCTGATTTTTTAAAGGAATATCCGCCATTTAATCACTTGACTTTTGGAGAGTTATCTGAAATAGCCATGAGCATTCGCGTTGTAAATTTAGAAAAACATAAAACATTATTCCAAATTAATGATGTCTTACATGACAGTTTCTACGTTGTAGCCTCAGGGGTTATCAATTTATCCATTATCGCAGATGCTGAAGAAACACTTCTGAATAAATGTACTGAAGGAGACATCTTTGGTTTACGTCCGTTTTTTGCCAAAAACAACTACATGATGACGGCCAAAGCAAGAGAAGAAAGTATTGTTTATGCCATTCCCATAGCCAAATTTCGTCCTTTCGTAGCTGATAATTCGGAAGTTTTAAATTTCTTATTGGAAAGTTTTGCCGTAAACACGAGGAATCCAAAAGACAAAGAAAATTTAATTGGAAAGTTGATTTCCGATAATGTTTTTTATTCGGATCAGCATTCAGAAATGCAATATTTTCAATCTTTGTCCTATAATATTTCACCATTAAAAACGACGATTACAGCAATTGTACAAGAAGCTGCTCAATTAATGACAGAAACATTAAAAAATAATATTGTCATTTGTGAAAATAATCTGCCTATCGGAATTGTAACCGATAGTGATATGCGTTCTAAAGTTGCCACTGGCAGATATCCCGTCACTGTCACTGTCGATAAAATAATGTCTTCTCCTGTCATTACTGTCGTGGAGAACGTCTCCTTGGCCGAAGCTCAATTACTAATGCTAAAACATAATGTAACTCATTTATGTGTAACAGAAGATGGAACCGATAAATCGGACTTAAGAGGTATCATTTCTGAACATGATTTGATCGTTGCTCAAGCTAACAATCCCGGTGTTTTAATCAAAGAGGTTAAGCGTTCGCAAAATCCAAAAGAATTAAAACAAATACGAGAACGTTTAACAGATTTGGTTCAAACATCAATTTCTAAAAACATACCGCTTTCTCATGTTTTCAATATTGCCAGCGAAATAAATTTAGCAATTATTAAACGTTCTGTAGAGTTGTCGATTTTAGATTTAGGTTCTCCTCCTGCGCGTTTTGCTTGGCTAAGTATTGGAAGTCAAGGAAGAAAAGAGCAATTATTATTAACGGATCAGGATAGTATTTTAATTTTTGAAGATGTATCTGCAGATAAATATCGTGAGGTAAAAGATTATTTCCTTAAACTAGGAAAAAGAATAACTTCTACACTCGAAAAAATTGGTTATGAGTTATGTCCAAACGGACACATGGGAAGCAATATGCTTTGGTGTAAGTCACTGACTGATTGGACAAAACAATATGACAGCTGGATGAATACTCCCGGTGAAAACAGCAATGATTTAAGCAGTATTTTCTTTGATTACGAAATCACATTCGGAGAACAAAGAATCGAAGATGCCATAGGAAATGTTGTTTTTAAAAATGCCAAAAACAATACTTTGTTCTTTGACTTTTTAGGAAATGATGCTTTGAGAAAGAATTCTTCATTGACATTTTTCAAAAATTTCATTGTTGAAGAAGAAGGAGTTAATAAAGACAAATTTGACATAAAAACACGCGCGTTGATGCCTTTGATTGATGGTGCTCGTCTATTCACTTTAAGTTTTGATATTCGAGGAATCAATAACACTTTTCAACGATTCAAACAACTGTCGATTACCGATCCAAAACATGCGGAAATTTATCTTAGTTGTGCTGAAGCCTTTTTAATTTTATCTAAATTCCGAGCCTTCGAAGGTTTAAAAAATGACAATTCAGGTCAATTTATAAATTTGAATGAATTATCAAAAATTGACAAGGAAAAATTAAAAAATGCTCTAGCTCCCATGAGAGAATTGGAAGAATTAATAAAAAATAAATTTCAACTTACTCAATTTTCATAATTATGTTGGACTGGTTAAAAAATATTAATAAAGAATATCCGGAATTTTGGAAAACCTATATTTCTAAATTTGATAAAAAATCGTCTCGTTTTGTGATTTTATCGACTGAAACATCCGGTTTAAATCCAGATAAGGATGTGATTTTATCAATTGGCTCTTTCGCTATTATTGATAATAGTATTATTATTGGAGATGGTTTTGAAACGGTTTTGTTACAATATAAATTTTTCCATGAAAATGGACTTTCTCATGAATTTTTAGTAGAAAGCAAAATGAAAAAACTAGGAGAACCTGATGCCATAAAATTATTTATAGAGTTTATAGGGAACTCCGTTTTAGTTGGTCATCACATTGACTTTGATGTGGAAATGATTAATGCAGCCTTGGAACGATTAGGTTGTGGACGTTTAAAAAATGAGGCGTTGGATGTTGATGTTATGCATCGTAAACTTCACGATGTTAATGATAAGCAATTTTCTTTGGATGAACTTTGTACCGCCTACAACATTCCTAAAAGTGACCGAAATTCATCTTCAGAAGATGCTTACAAAACGGCATTATTATTTTTAAAATTAAAATCAAGACTGGGAATAAAGTAATATTTATTCTAATCATTAAGAATAATTCCTTCCCAAAATCGTCCGTGATGACTTATGGAAATGGGTTTTTCTATTTTTGTATTGGAATCTATTATAAATGGAATTCCATTTCTTTTAAAAATTTCCGCAGCAGAATCAATACTTTTAATTTTTTTGAAATGCTCTTTCTCGGCAACAGCAATCGTGTGAATAGAATCGTTTTCAATTTTGCTTGAGGTAAAATAAATTTTTTCTCTTATGGAAACGGTTCCCAAAGTTGCATTTTTGTAAAAACATTCTAAACGTAAAGGAAAAAAGCCACGAATTCCTGTTTCCCGATTATATATTTTGTAAGCTGCTTCCTTTCGAGACCATAAATTCCAAACCATTATTTCTGGATTTTCACTGGAAGAAATTAATAATTGCTCTTTTACCGTAAAGATTTTCTTTAAAAACCGTTTTCGTTTCCAATTGCTTTCTTTTCGGGCTAAAGCCAAATCTACGATGTCATTTCCAATCATTCTTTAGTAGTAATTCACTAATTTTTCTCTGCTAATTTAGTTTCAATAATCTCCATTGCTGCTTTTACGTTTACCATCCGTTCCATTGCTTCATTGTCAATTATTATATCATATTTCTCCTCAATATCTAAGATTACATCTACTAAACTAGCAGAATTAATTTTTAAATCATTGATGAAATCAGTGTTTTCCGTAAGGGAGTCAAAAGCTTCCTGATTTTGAATATACGGCTTAACAATGTTTTTTAACTCTTCAATTGTTTGTTCTTTATTCATATTTTTTTTCTTTTTATTGATGTACTGAATTTAAAATTATCTTCCAATACGTGACTAAATATATTTCTTAAAAATTACGCAGCCATTCACATCTCCAAAACCAAAACTGGCTTTTACGATGATATTTAAATCCTGTTCAATAAGTTGTTGTGGTATACATAATTCATCAATTATTGCTGTAATTTCAGGATGCAAATCGGCACAATTGATATTTGGGAAAATAAATCCATGATGCAATTGTAATACCGAAGCCACACTTTCAATACTTCCTGCACCAGATAAACAATGACCTACCATCGATTTCAAGGAGTTTATGTATGGAAATTCTTTTCCTTTTCGACCCAAAGCCTCACTCCAATTTTGAATTTCAAGACTGTCTTTTGAAGTTGCTGTCAAATGTCCGTTGATTGCGTCTACATCATTGGCGTTGATTCCTGAATTTTTTAAAGCATCTTGAATGCATTTCTGCACTGCAATAGGATTTGGCGCAGTCATCGTTCCTAAACCACGTTGCCCGCCAGAATTTATATTTCCACCCAAAACTTCGGCATAAATTGTAGCGCCTCGCTCCGATGCACTTTCTAAATCTTCGAGAACTAAAGCTCCTGCTCCACTTCCGGGAACAAATCCTGAAGCACTTGAAGACATTGGCCTTGATCCTTTTTCGGGATTTTCATTATGCTTAAAAGTACAGACTTTCATAGCATCAAAGCCACCCCAAATATAAGGTCCGGAATCGCTGGTACTTCCTGCTAAAATGCGTTTTGCCTGACCTAATTTAATCCTTTCATACGCCATCAAAATACTTTCGGTTCCAGTTGTACACGCTGAGGAATTAGTGGAGACCTGGTTTCCTAATCCTAATTTTCCGCCCAAATAAGCACTTACGCCACTATTCATAGTTTGAGCTACAGCGGTACTACCTAATTTTCTCGTTTGAAAATCATCTATTTTATAAATACTTTCGCGAAATTTATCAATTCCTGATGTTCCTGTGCCAAAAATAGTACCGCTATCCCAATCCGGTTCTTTGTTGATTTCCATTGACAAACCGGCATTTTTCCACGCATCAATTCCTGCAATTACACCGTACAAAATCCCCGTTGAATTAAAGTTTCTTAATTCCAATTCAGAGAAATATTTTAATGCTAATTCGGTAGAAATTACTGGTTTCCCTGCTATTTGACAAGAAAATTGCAATCGTTCCAGCTCAGCGTCATGCTTGATTCCAGAAATTCCATTTTTGATGGCATGAGTGAACGCTTCAAGTCCTACTCCATTTGGAGCAACAACACCAAGACCAGTTATAACTACTCTTTTTTTCATTTATTTAGAGATTATCATGCCTGCGATTATACCTGTACAAACTACATCTCCTTTTTCATTTTTCATGATGACTTTACATTTCAGTTTTCCAAATCTAAAGTAAACTTTTTCTGAAATTACGGTAACTTTTTCATTTGGAAAAACAGGTTTTAAAAATTCAATTTCTGTTGATGTTAAGGCAATTGAAGCATTTTTATTCAACGAATTATCTAATAAAAAAATCCCCAGACAAACCAAACCAATTTGCGCCATAACTTCCGTTAAAATGATACCTGGAGTCACGGGATTATCTTTAAAATGTCCTTTATAAAAGTCAAGATTTTCGTCAAAAGTATAGGTTCCTTCTACTCCATTTTCATTGATTTGAAGAATTTCGTCCACAAACAAAAACGGTTTTGAATACGGTAATTTTGATATTATTTCTTGGTTAGTCATATTTTTATATACAGATTTCACATACTAATAAAAAATAAGATGAAATTACTTAATTTGTGTAAATATTTGACATTTGTGTTAAACTAATTTAAAACTGCAATAAAACGCGTTGTGCTGAAAAACCCGGGCCAAAACTTAACATTAAGCCTTTCTCTCCCTTTTTAGGCTGATTGTCCATTATTCGCTCTAAAACATATAAAACTGTTGCACTTGACATATTTCCGTACAAACGCAAAACTTCTTTCGTGTCGTCTATATTTTTACCCAAACTAGAAAACAAACTTTCAACCGTTTGAACAATCTTTTTTCCACCAGGGTGAAAAATCAAATGATTAATGTCCTCCATTTTTATATTGTTTTTTTCTAAAAAAGGATGAATAATATCCGGGAAATGAGAAGCAATCGTTTCTGGAACTTCAATATCCAATACCATTTGTAATCCAGAATTTGTAAGTTTAAAACCCATCATGTGAATATTATCATAGAAATGATACATCTCTTCCGCCAAAATTTCCGGACCTTCATCATTTTCATGTGAAGAAAGTAAAACGCAAGCTGCTCCATCACCAAAAATTGCCGCGCTTACAATATTTGCCATTGAAAAATCATCTAATTGAAATGTAGCTGTTGGGCTTTCAACTGCAATTACAGCAGCGCGTTTCCCCGGATTGGCCTGCAAAAAGTTTTTCGCATAAATAATTCCTGAAATACCGGCGGCACAACCCATTTCAGTGACAGGAAGACGCACAATATCCTGACGTAATTTTAATCTGTTTATCAGATAAGCATCCAGTGACGGAATCATGATTCCGGTGCAGCTTACCGTAATAATATAATCTAAATCTTCAGGGTTCCAATTGGCTTTTTTTAACGCTTTTTCTAAAACTTTTTCACCTAAATCGATAACTTCACGAACATAAATATCGTTTCTTTCTTCGAATGACGTTTTTGTAAATACTTCAATCGGATCCATAATGGAATAGCGTTTATCGACCGCTGCTCCTTCAAAAATTTTTTTTACTTTTCTAATGAAACGTTCGTCTTGCCCAACGAGCCATGTATCCAAAAAAGGAATAATTTCATCTGTATTTCTGGAATATTTTGGTAACTGTTTAGTAACGGTTTTGATTTTTACACTCATATTTTTGAAATTATCCATTGGTATCTAAAAGCCCACTTCCAATGAATTTTATAGTTTTTAAAATTTAATTTTTTAGAGAAATTAACTAATTCTTCTTTTTTAAAACCTCTTAAAATTGAAGTCAAGCCGTCTTCTCTGGACATATCATTCAATTGAAACACGAAACATAAAGCTTTAAATAAACGATAGGCAACCGCACTTCTATGCAAATCGTTGATTACAATTCCGATGGATGCATTAGTATGAAAAACATTCAATAACTGTATGATTTCATCGTCTTTGAAATGATGTAACGTCAAAGTGCATAAAACAATATCATACTTTAAATCATTAAATGATTTATCAAAAATATCTTCACAATGATAACTGATATTCGGATATTTTTCTGATAATTTTAATGCGTGAGAGATTGTGAAATTGTTGGCATCTATACCTATTAACTTGAATTTCAAATTATTTTTCAGTCCAAAATCGGCTAAAGTTCGCAACATATCCCCATTGCCACAACCCACATCCAAAATTACAATTTCTCTTGTTTTGGAAAAATCCTGAATCAGTTCCTGTACTCCTTTTAAAGTTAATTGATTTCCACCTAAAAGTTGATTAATTTTGGCTATTTTATCCAAAGCATCACGCAAAATTTCACCTTCCATGGCAAAATCATCCATGATTTCCGGTTTGTCTGTTCTATATTTGGTATTTAGCGCCATTTATGAGTCTAAAATGATTGGTTTTCCATGCGTCTTTTTAATGATTTTAGGCAATAAAAACGGAAATATAATTAATAAACGCATCAATACGACTGAAAGTTTTTGCTTTTGCAAAATATTGGATAAAAATCGCCCCATTTTAAGTCTTTCTCTAAAGTTTAAATTCCATTCATGAATGTATTTTTCTTCCAGTTCATTTCGGGATTTTATTTCATTTGTATAATATTTATGAATTAATTCTGAAACAATTTTGGCACCATGAATTGCTATTGCCATTCCGTTACCACACAAAGGATGTATCAGTCCTGCAGTATCGCCAATCATCAAAATATGATTTTCAACCGCTTGTTTTTTCTCAAAAGAGATTTGGCTTATGGTCAACGGTTTTTCAAAAAGTAAATTACTTTTTTCGAAAATTACTTTTAAATGCGGGTTTTTTGAAACGACATTATTTTGATATTCCTCAATATTTTTAAACTGTTTAAAAGTTTCGTAATCTGCTAGATAACAGATATTAATTCTGTCTTTTTCTACTTTAGAAACACCGCAATATCCGCCTTTAAAATTATGTAAACCAACTAAATCATTTGGGAAACCTCCCGAATAATGTGCTTTAACCGCTAACCAATATGATTTTTTATTAATAAAATCCCGATTCATTTTTAGGTCTACATTTGAACGTTTTCCAAAAGCGCCAATAACAATTTCTGATTTTAAAATATTATTATTAGTAGCCGTAACTATAAATTGATCGTTTTCGAAGACTATATTTTCAACATTATCTTGAAGAATTATGCAACCGTTTTCAAGAGCTTTCTTGTACAAATATTCGTCTAAAGTAAAACGACTTATACCAAAACCTCCGAGTGGAAGAACACTTTTAATCGTTTTTCCGCTTGCTGTTGAAAATTCAAGTTTGGTAATCTTTGTAGGATTTAAATCGTCTAGTTTTAAATCCAGCCAATTTAAATAATGCAAAACCTCATTAGAAATATATTCACCACAAACTTTATGTTTAGGATAACTATTTTTTTCTATAAGCGTAACTTGTAATCCTAATTTACTTAAATGAATTGCCGAAGTCAATCCAGCTAAACCACCACCAATAATTAAAACTTCTTTAGCTTTCATATAGAAGTAAATTTATGGATTTGTTTGAGAATGTTCGCTATACTTTTACAAATAAACTTATATAATTATGAGACTCTTAATAATCATTAGTTTTTTTTTCAAAAAAAAAGCCGCTTTGTAACAAAACGGCATTTAATTTATTTACACTTTCCCTTCTTTTATTTCCTCGACAATCTCTGGATTTAATAAAGTTGAAATATCCCCAAAATTAGAATAATCTCCTTCGGCAATTTTTCGAAGGATTCGTCTCATAATTTTTCCCGAACGGGTTTTTGGCAAACCAGAAACAAACTGAATTTTATCTAACTTGGCTATTGGTCCAATATGATCCGATATGTGCTGATTAATCTCTTTACAAAGATTTTGTCTATCACGATATTCTCCGCTTTCTTTTAAAATTACAAAACCATACAAAGCATTTCCTTTGATGTCATGCGGGAAACCTACAATGGCTGATTCCGCAACGGCTGGATGCTCATTAATCGCGTCTTCTATGGGTGCCGTCCCAAGATTATGACCCGAAACAATTACGACATCATCTACTCTGCCCGTTATTCTGTAATACCCTACCTCATCGCGTAAAGCGCCGTCTCCGGTAAAATATTTACCCGGAAAAGCAGAGAAATAAGTGTCTTTGTAGCGCTGGTGATCACCCCAAATGGTTCTGGCAATTCCCGGCCAAGGAAATTTAATACACAAACTTCCTGTAACTTGATTTCCTTCAATTTCATTGCGCTTTTCGTCCATCAAAACAGGTTGGATTCCCGGTAACGGTAATGAAGCGTATGTAGGTTTTGTGGGTGTTACAAAAGCAATTGGCGAAATCATAATTCCTCCAGTTTCTGTTTGCCACCACGTATCTACAACAGGACATCTTTTATCTCCCACGTGATCGTTATACCAATGCCAAGCTTCTTCATTGATTGGTTCACCAACAGATCCAATTACTTTAAGCGACTTTAATGGATATTTTTGTACAAATGCTATATTTTCTTTTGCCAAAGCACGAATAGCAGTTGGTGCTGTGTAAAATTGAGTAACTTTATGTTTTTCGATTACTTCCCAAAAACGGCTAAAATCAGGATATGAAGGTACTCCTTCAAAAATTACAGTTGTCGCTCCGTTCAATAATGGGCCATAAAGGATGTAAGAATGTCCCGTGATCCAACCAATATCGGCAGTACACCAAAAAACATCATTCTCTTCATAATTGAATACATTCTTAAAAGTATACGCTGTGTAAACCATGTAGCCAGCCGTAGTATGTACCATTCCTTTAGGTTTTCCAGTTGAACCAGAAGTATACAAAATAAACAATGGATCTTCGGCATCCATAATTTCGGCAACATTATTGTCTGATGCTTGATCTAAAAGAGGTTGTAGCCATTGATCACGACCTTCTTTCATATAAATTTCGGTATGAATTCGTTTGGCTACTAAAACTTTTTCTACACAAGAGCATTTTTCTAACGCTTCATCAATTATTGATTTTAAGTTAATAGTTTTATTGCCACGATACCCACCATCTGAGGTGATAACCATTTTACATTCGCTGTCATTGATGCGACTGGCGACTGCCGATGCAGAAAATCCTGCAAAAACAACAGAATGTATGGCTCCAATTCTGGCACAAGCCAATACTGAAACGGCTAATTCAGGAATCATTGGCAAATAAATACACACACGATCTCCTTTTTTTATGCCTTGTTCACGCAATACGTTTGCCATTTTACAAACGCGTTGGTGTAATTCATTATAAGTAATGTGCAATGCCGCTTCTGAAGGATCATTTGGTTCAAAAATAATTGCTGTTTTTTCTCCTCTTTTAGCAAGATGTCTGTCGATACAATTTTTAACAATATTGACTTTTGCTTCCGTAAACCATTTGATGTCGGCATCAGCCATATTAAATTCAACCACTTTATCCCATTGTTGGTACCAAGTGAAATTTTCTTCTGCTATTTTACCCCAAAATTTTCTAGGTTCACGAACTGATTTATTGTAATGTTTAAAATATTGTTCTAGATTTTCAATTTTGTAGTAGCTCATGTTATAATTTTTTATAAAAGTATTAAATCTCTCCCTATTCTTAAAATTATTTAAATTATAAATAGTTACAAAAAAAAACAGATTCGTGAATAAAAAAGCTGTTTTAATTGTAATTTCTTTTATTTTTATTGTTTTGGACCAAATGTGTAATCCACAAAAAGGCGAGACAGATGTAAATCTACTTCACCTTATGTATTTACAAAATTTAACAACAATTATTTTAAGGCTACAAATGATGATTTTTTGAAAAATAATCAACCAAAACTTTTCTTCTTGAATCAAGAAATTTATTACTACGCTTTTTTCTGAGATGCAAAATATAAACAGACATGAATTTAGTACTTCTCTGGTAACTAATTTGGGATTACTTCACTTAACCTCTAACGAATTTAAAGTTAAGTGAATGTAAAAGCAACTATATCTATTTATCATTGTAACATTTTATAACTAATTCAAAAAGTAAGAAATTAAATGATATAGCGCTAATCCCGGCACACCTTTTCGTGTGATAATTCCAAACGTAATATTTACCCTAGTTTTTTCATTGCAATCATCGATTCTCTTAACCATTCCCCTACTTCTTCAATTGGATGCTGACGAATACTTTTGTTAACCGCAATAAGAACCGCATTATCTACTCCATTTGAAGTTGAAAAAGGTTTTCCTATTACATTTGTATCAACCTTTTTCATGAAATCCGTTAATAACGGTTTACAAGCATGATCAAATAAATAACAGCCATATTCTGCAGTATCAGAAATGATTCTGTTCATTTCATATAATTTTTTTCGGGCTACTGTATTGGCTATTAAAGGCAATTCGTGTAAAGACTCATAATATGCTGATTCTTCAATAATTCCTGTTTGTGTCATGGTTTCAAAAGCCAATTCTACACCTGCTTTTACCATTGCAATCATCAAAACACCATTGTCAAAATACTCTTGCTCTGAAATATGCGCAGCTGTTGGCGCTGTTTTTTCAAAGTTTGTTTCTGCAGTTGCACCTCTCCAAGTCAATAAATTGACATCATCATTTGCCCAGTCAATCATCATGTTTTTTGAAAATTCTCCAGATATGATGTCATCCATGTGTTTTTGAAATAACGGACGCATGATGTCTTTTAATTCATCTGCCAATTCGTAAGCTTCAATTTTTGCAGGATTTGACAAACGATCCATCATATTTGTAATCCCACCGTGTTTCAATGCTTCTGTAACCGTTTCCCAACCGAATTGAATTAATTTTGAAGCATACGCTGGTTCGATTCCTTTTTCGACCATTTTATCGAAACATAAAATTGAACCGGTTTGTAACATTCCGCAAAGAATAGTTTGTTCTCCCATTAAATCCGATTTTACTTCGGCTACAAAAGAAGAGTTTAAAACTCCAGCTTTGTGACCACCAGTAGCAACTGCGTATGCTTTTGCTTGCTCGAAACCTTCACCGTTAGGATCATTTTCAGGATGAACCGCGATTAAAGTTGGTACACCAAAACCTCTTTTATATTCTTCACGCACTTCTGATCCTGGACATTTTGGCGCACACATAATTACAGTGATGTCTTTACGAATTTGCATTCCTTCTTCAACAATATTAAATCCATGAGAATACGCTAATGTTGAACCTTTTCTCATCAAAGGCATGATTGCCGTAACGACAGCAGTATGTTGTTTATCTGGCGTAAGGTTACAAACCAAATCAGCAGTTGGAATTAATTCTTCGTACGTTCCCACTTTAAAACCATTATCAGAGGCATTTTTAAACGAAGCTCTTTGTTCTGAAATTGCATCTGCGCGCAATGCATAAGAAATATCCAATCCAGAATCTTTCATGTTCAAACCTTGGTTCAAACCTTGTGCTCCGCAACCAACAATGACTACTTTTTTTCCTGCTAATGCTTTAATTCCATTTACAAATTCAGATTGATCCATGAATTCACAAACGCCTAATTGTTGTAGTTGTAATCTAAGTGGTAAGGAATTGAAATAATTTGCCATTTTTTATTTTTTAATGATTGTAAAATTTAATAATTGATAGGTTTACTAATTGAAAATTAAACTGGTTCTTGTTTAAGTTCTTCTAATAATGTTGAAATCTCCATTTTTGCTTTGGAAACAGATATTCTTCCGGAGCGAACAAATTGCATGATTCCATAAGGTTTTAATTTTTTGTACAACGATTCTATTTCAGCACGTTGTCCGGATTTTGAAATCACAAAAAAGTCTCTTGCAACCGTGACTATTTGGGAGTGGCTTTCTTTTATTATATTCTGAATTTGTTTCTCATCAAAAAGCAAGCTCGATTCAATTTTAAATAATGCATTTTCCAAGAAAATAGTTTCTTCGTCAATATGATAAAATGCTTTGATGACTTCGATTTGTTTTTCGATTTGTCCAACTATATTGTGGACCCATTTTTCGGTTGTATTGACTACAATGATAAATCTTGAAACATTTTCAATTTCAGATTCGGATACATTTAAACTCAAAATATTGATGTGGCGTTTCAAGAATATTCCGGATATTCTGTTTAGTAAGCCAACGTTGTTTTCTGAATAAACAGAAATGGTGAATGTTTTATTTTCCATTTTTTTGTTGTTTGATTAGTTAACCGTTTAATCGATTAAACGATCAACCATAATAACTATTTTAGGACAAACGAATGTCTGAAACCGAAGCTCCTGTTGGAATCATTGGGAATACGTTATTTTCTTTTTCTACCATAACTTCAAGGAAATACGATTCTTTTGAAGCCATCATTTCGGCAACAGCTGCGTCCAAATCTTCTCTTTTTATTACTTTTTTAGCTTTGATATAGTAACCTTCGGCAATGGCAATAAAATTAGGGTTGGTCATTTCCGTAGAAGCGTATCTTTTGTCAAAAAACAATTGTTGCCATTGGCGTACCATCCCTAAAAATTCATTGTTTAGCACTACAATTTTCACGGGAACTTTGGTTTGAAAAATAGTTCCTAATTCCTGAATCGTCATTTGAAAACCTCCATCACCAATAATGGCGACAACTTCACGATCTGGCATTCCCATTTTGGCACCTATAGCCGCAGGCAATGCAAATCCCATAGTTCCTAGACCTCCTGAAGTCACATTACTTTTTGTCGAATTGAATTTGGCATAACGGCATGCAAACATTTGGTGTTGTCCCACATCCGATACCATAATCGCATCTCCTTTAGAATGTTTGTTGATCATTTCAATAGTTTCTCCCATAGAAATGCCTTCTTTTTTGGGTTTTAACTCGTCATTGATTACTGCTTCTAATTCAATCTCATATTTAGCTTTGAATTCATTGTGCCAAGATTCATGCGTGTTACTTTCGATTAAAGGGAGTAAAGCGGTTAAAGATTCTTTTAGATCGGCTAAAACAGCCACGGCAGTTTTTACATTCTTGTCTATTTCTGATGGATCAATTTCAAAGTGAATTACTTTGGCTTGTTTTGCATAAAAAGCTAAATTTCCTGTAACACGGTCGTCAAAACGCATCCCAAGCGCAATTAAAACATCACATTCATTCGTCAAAACATTAGGGCCGTAATTCCCGTGCATTCCCACCATTCCTACATTCAGTGAATGATCAGTCGGTAATGCCGAAAGCCCTAAAATGGTCCAAGCTGCCGGAATTCCTGATTTTTCTACCAAAGCTTTTAACTCCGCTTCCGCTTCACTAAGAATAATTCCTTGTCCAAATATGATAAATGGTTTTTTTGCAGTATTGATTATCTCTGCCGCTTCTGCCACTTTTTCAAGATTCAAAATTGGTTTTGGATTGTAACTTCTAATACTGGTACATTTTTTATAGCTAAATTCAATTTCGTCAAACTGAGCATTTTTTGTAATGTCAATTAATACGGGACCTGGACGACCAGATTTAGCAATATAAAAAGCTTTAGCCATGATTTCAGGAATTTCTGAAGCTTCCGTAATTTGATAATTCCATTTTGTTACCGGGGTGGAAATTCCAATAATATCTGTTTCTTGAAACGCATCTGAACCCAATAAATGCTTCCCAACTTGTCCCGTAATGCAAACCATTGGAGTTGAATCGATTTGCGCATCAGCAATTCCGGTGACTAAATTTGTTGCTCCCGGACCCGAAGTTGCAATCGCAACTCCCACTTTTCCTGTTGCTCTCGCAAAACCTTGTGCTGCATGAGTTGCGCCTTGTTCATGACGCACTAAAACGTGGTGCAATTGATCTTTAAATTTATATAATTCGTCGTAAACTGGCATTATGGCTCCACCTGGATAGCCATAAACCAAATTTACCCCTTCTTCTAAAAGGCATCTTATAACGGCTTCGGCGCCGGATATTTTATTATTTTCCATATATACATTTATTTTTTTTCCTCCCCCCAACCCCCTCCGAAGGAGGGGGAGGGATAATGCAAGGGAATTGTTTTTTCACTTCTGAATTTTCAGTCTCGACTCCCCCTCCTTCGGAGGTGGTTGGGGGGAGGACTATTTATCGGTTACACATCCTTCAGAGGCACTTGAAACCGAACGCATATATTTGAGTAACACTCCTTGTTTAATGGGTGATTCCGGTTTTTTCCAGTTGGCTTTACGTTTTGCCAATTCTTCGTCAGATATTTTTAGATTGATAGTGTTTTTCACCGCATCAATAGTAATCAAATCACTATTTTCAATTAATGCAATTCCGCCACCCTCATAGGCTTCTGGAGTGACATGTCCTACTACGAAACCGTGAGACCCTCCAGAAAATCGTCCGTCAGTAATTAAAGCGACAGTAGTTCCTAAGCCAGCTCCCATAATTGCAGATGTTGGTTTAAGCATTTCGGGCATTCCCGGACCGCCTTTTGGACCACAGTACCGAATAACAACCACATTTCCTGGTTTTACTTCACCTTCTTTAATTCCTTTAATTACATCGTGTTCGTTTTCAAAAACTACCGCTGTACCTTCAAAAAACTCACCTTCTTTTCCACTAATTTTAGCCACACAACCCTCTGAAGCTATGTTTCCGTATAGAATCTGAATATTTCCTGTGGGTTTTAATGCTTTTTGGATTTCATAAATTACTTGTTGTCCATCGTTTAAATCAGGAACTGAAGCTAAGTTTTCAGCAATTGTTTTTCCGGTTACCGTTAAACAATCTCCATGTAAAAAACCTTCTTTCAATAAATATTTCATTACTGCCGGGACGCCACCAACATTATGTAAATCTTCCATTAGATATTTACCGCTTGGTTTTAAGTCAGCGAGCAATGGTGTTTTATCACTAATATCTTGGAAATCTTTTAATGTAAGATCGACACATACTGAATGTGCCATTGCAATTAAGTGCATAACCGCATTAGTAGAACCTCCTAAAACAGCCACAATTGTAATCGCATTTTCAAATGCTTTACGAGTCATAATATCTCTAGGCTTAATATCTTTTTCCAATAATATTTTGATAGCGTCACCAGCATCAGCACATTCTTGTTTCTTTTCTGGACTCAAAGCAGGATTAGAAGAACTGTAAGGTAAACTCATCCCTAAAGCTTCAATCGCAGATGACATGGTGTTAGCAGTGTACATACCGCCGCAAGCACCTGCTCCAGGACAAGCATTTTGTATCACGCCTTTAAAATCTTCAGGTGTAATGGTGTTGTTAAATTTTTTTCCTAATGCTTCAAAAGCAGAAACAATATTCAAATCTTCACCTTTCCATTTCCCTGGGTGAATAGATCCTCCATAAACCATGATAGAAGGACGATTTACTCTACCCATCGCCATTACAGCTCCTGGCATATTTTTATCACAACCAGGAACAGCAATCATTCCATCATACCATTGTGCTCCCATAACAGTTTCGATAGAATCGGCAATAACATCGCGAGAAACTAAAGAAAAACGCATTCCATCATTACCATTTGAAATTCCATCACTGACGCCAATAGTATTAAAAATTAAACCAACTAAATCAGCTGCCCAGACGCCTGTTTTAATATCTTTAGCCAAATCGTTTAAGTGCATATTACAAGGGTTTCCGTCATAACCCATGCTCACGATTCCGATTTGTGCTTTTTTAAGATCTTCTTCCGTTAATCCAATTCCGTACAACATGGCCTGAGAAGCTGGTTGTGTTTCATCTTGAGTAATAGTCTTGCTGTATTTATTTAATTCCATTATATGATTGTTTGTGTGTAAATTATTTTATTTCAAAGTTTAAACAATTGTAGACTGCCCTATGTAGACATTGTCACTTTTAAAATATAGGTCGTCTTTGCTTAAAATATAATTTGAAATAAAATCTCCAACTTCATTTGTTCCAAATTTGGAATACGGATTCAAATCTGCCGTGACGACGTTTAATTCGATTGCTTTATGTACTGCTTCGTATACTTTCTGAGATTCTACATAAAGGCCAAAATGTTCCAAAAGCATCGCAGCACATACTATCGATGCTATAGGATTAGCAATGTTTTTACTTTTTGCATCAGAATAAGAACCATGAATAGGCTCAAAAAGCGCAGTTGAGTTTCCTAACGATGCCGATGGGATTAATCCTACGGAACCAGTAATTACACTAGCTTCATCAGATAAAATATCCCCAAATAAATTTTCAGTTAAAATGACATCAAATTGTTTTGGGTTAATAATAATTTGCATGGCAGCATTATCAACTAAAAGAAATTCTAAAGTTACATCAGGATATCCTTCAGCAATTTCTGTAACCACTTTTCTCCATAATCTTGAAGTTTCAAGAATACTGGCTTTGTCAACCAAAGTCAATTTTTTTTGTCTTTTTTGCGCCGTTCTAAAAGCCAAATGACTGATTCTAATGATCTCTTCTTCTGAATATTCACATAAATCCGATGCTAAAGTTCCTTGTTCGTTACTCTTTTTTTCGCTGAAATAGGATCCTCCCGATATTTCCCTGAAGATTACAAAATCAGCACCTTCGATTATTTTTCTTTTCAAAGGAGATAAATCCAATAAGTCATTGTATGGTTTTATAGGTCTTATATTTGCATATAATCCTAATGCTTGTCTTAATTTTAACAATCCTTGGATGGGACATAATTGTGAATTTGAAACCAGATCATAATTGGAATCATCAACTGCTCCAAATAATATTGCGTCCGTATTCAAACACAAGTTTAATGTTTGCTCCGGCAATGGAGTTCCTGTTTTCTCAATGGCAACAGCACCAATAAGAGCATCTTCAAAAACAAACTCGTGGTCAAACACCACTCCAACTGCATACAATGCTTTTTTGGCTTGTAAGATTACTTCCGGACCTATTCCGTCTCCTGAAAGTACTGCTATTTTTAAATTCATGATAGTAGGATTTAGTTTGTAATAGAATTCAAAATATTTTAATTAAGGATCAATTCCTTATTCATTTTACACGCTTCAATTATCTGATGAATATCACCATCTAACACTTCTTTTTTAATATCGGCAAACTTTAAAAACTCACCATAAACCACATCCAATTGTACTTTTGTAAGTTCGTACCCAACTTTTTTGGCTCTGTAGGCCAACGCTGCTCTACCACTTCTGGCGGTTAACACTATTGATGATTCATTGACACCTACTTCTAAAGGGTCCATGATTTCATATGTTGCTCTATTTTTTATCACTCCATCCTGATGAATTCCGGAGCTGTGCGAAAAAGCGTTCGCACCAACAATCGCTTTATTGGATTGCACCATCATTCCCATACTTTCAGAAACCAATCGGCTCATTTCATTCAGCTGACGTGTATTGATATTAGTATCCAAATTCAAATGCGGATGCTGTTTAAAAATCATTACCACTTCTTCAAGAGCTGTATTTCCGGCTCTCTCCCCTATTCCGTTTATAGTACATTCAATTTGTCTGGCTCCATTTATAACTCCTGCAATAGAATTTGCTGTTGCCATTCCTAAATCATTATGACAGTGACAAGACAAGATTACGTTTTCAATTCCTTTGACATTTTCTTTTAAATATTTAATCTTTGCACCATATTCTTCCGGCAAACAATATCCAGTTGTATCTGGAATATTAAGTACGGTTGCACCTGATTTTATTGCTTCTTCACAGACTCGAGCCAAGAATTCATTATCCGTTCTACCGGCATCCTCCGCATAAAATTCTACATCTTCAACATACGATTTAGCATGTGAAACAGCAAATTTTGCTCGGGCTATAATATCTTCTCTAGTTGTGTTTAATTTGTGTATTATGTGCGAATCAGAAGTTCCAATTCCAGTATGTATACGAGGTCTTTTTGCATGTTTTAAAGCTTGAGCGGCTACATCAATATCATTTTTCACTGCTCTTGTTAATCCGCAAACAATTGCATTTTTAACAACCTTACTTATTTCTAAAACAGATAAAAAATCACCTGGACTAGAAACAGGAAAACCAGCTTCAATAATGTCAACGCCCATTTCATCGAGTCGATTTGCGATAACAAGTTTTTGATTGGTATCTAATTTACATCCTGGAACCTGCTCGCCATCTCTCAAAGTGGTATCAAAAATTTGAACTTTCTCTCTATTCATTTTCATTTATTTAATGTAATTTCACAACTTGACAACAAAAATATCTTTCATTTCTTTATTCTAAAACTCAATTTAATGAAATATACTGCTTATAAAGCAATTAAAAACTTTGTAATCAACTGAAAAACATAACATTAAGAGACTACATTCTACAATGGCTAACCATCAAAAAGATTTCTTGTTTGTATTAATTAAATCCCTTTCAAAATCTGAAAAAAGACAATTCAAGATTTTTGCAAGCCGATTGGAAACCAGTTCCAATACAAAATTCATCGAATTATTTAACATTTTAGACAAATCAGAAGTCTATGATGAGAAACTCATTTTGAAAAGTGGCATCATTAAAAAGGTGCAATTATCAAATCTTAAATCCTATTTGTACAAACAAATTTTGGTCAGTATACGATTGAATATCCCGAGTCAAAACATCAGGTATCAGCTTAGAGAACAAATTGATTTTGCAGCGATTCTTTATAATAAGGGGCTGTACAAGCAAAGTTTAAAAATCTTAGATAAAACAAAGATTCTAGCTTTAGAAAATGACGAAAAATTGATGGCGTACGAAATTGTAGAGTTCGAAAAACTTATTGAATCACAATACATTACACGAAGTATTCAAGGACGCGCTGATGAATTAGTTATTCAGGCCAAAGAACTGAATTATCGCAATACCATTTCCAGTAAATTATCCAATTTATCCCTTCAATTATATGGTATAATGCTAAAAACGGGTTATGTAAAAAGTGACGCGGAATATAAATACATAGACGACTATTTTAGAAAACACATTTCCAAATTTGATGATAAAAAATTTGGATTTCGGGAGAAATATTGGTTTTACAATGCCAATCTTTGGCGAAGTTTTTTAGTCCAGGATTTTTTATCATGCTATAAATATTCTTTGAAATGGGTAACACTTTTTTACGATAATCCTGGCATGATTCATTTAAATCCTGTATTTTTCCTAAAAGGAAATCATTATTTATTGGAATCTTTATACATGTTGAAATACAAATCAAAATTCAAAAAGTATTTATCTCTGCTGGAAGATACCATAAAAGATTCCCATTTTCCGGTTAATGACAACATCGCGTCATTATCATTCTTATATGTCTATAACAATAAATTAAATTACCATATTCTGGAAGGAACCTTTGCAGAAAGCGAATACTTAATTCCCGAAGTATTAAATAAATTAAAAATTCATACGGACCATCTTGATGAACATCACGAAATGCTGTTCTATTATAAATTTGCGTCTATTTATTTTGGGAACGAAAAATATGCTGAATGTATTTTCTATCTGGAGAAAATTATAAACAACAAAAATCTTACGATGCGGGAAGATTTAATGTGTTTTGCCAGACTACTCTGTTTAATTGCTCATTACGAATTAGGAAAAGATTATTATCTGGAAAATCAGTTGAAAAACACTTATAAATTCCTAATCAAAATGAATGATTTGCATGAAGTGCAAAAAGAAATCATTAAGTTTTTGAAAAATTTAAACTCCATTTATCCAACAGACATCAAAAAGGAATTTGTAAAAATGAGAGCGCGTTTTATCGAATTAGAAAAAAATACTTATGAAAAAAGAGCCTTCTTATACTTAGATATTATCTCCTGGCTGGAAAGCAAAATTGAAAACCTAAAAATTAGCGATATTATTAAAGAAAAAGCCAAGTTGATTAATCGATAAGATTTTAAAGATTAATATTATTTGCAACAATTTAAATATTTTTTCCTGTGTTTTATTGCTGTAATTTTAATATTAAACGCGATGCATATTATAAATTCTTGCTTCTATTGCTAACTACTTACCGATAAATTCAGTATCTGTTAAGTATTTGTTTTAATAAAAACCACTATTATTTGATTTATAATAATATTTAATGATCCAACGTACTGCACTGATTGTCACTTTTTCGACCAGTACTAGTTGTTATAAAGATCTGATCTTACGTTACATCTAGTTTTTTTTATTTAAAATAAAATTTGCAGTTCCAAAAATAAATTTTAAATTTAGAAATACTTAAATCAAATACTTATGAATGGATTTTTTAAAACAATTCTCGCAGGTTATGGTGCCAAAAAACTAGGCGGTGGCTGTTTTGGTACAATTCTAATTTTTATAATTATCTATTGGATCTTAGGTTATTTTTAGAATTACAACGCTAAAAATAACCTAATTATAATTTCAATATTAGTACGCCAATAGTTCTTTCAGATCATTTTCGAATCTGCTTTTTGGTAAATATTGATCTTCCAATGCTTTTGTAAATGGAATTGGCGTGTCTAAACTTGCCACTCGTTTTACTGGCGCATCAAGGTATTTGAAACAATTTTCCATTATCATTGCCGAAATATCACTGGCTATTCCACCAAACATAGAATCTTCCTGATAAATAATCACTCTTCCTGTTTTCTTCACCGATGCAAAAATAGCTTCTATATCCAAAGGTTGCAAGGTTCTTAAATCCAACAAATCAGCCGAAATTTCAGGATTTTTTGCTAAAGTATCCAGAGCCCAATGCACCGCTGCACCAAACGAAATAATTGTAACATCATTCCCTCTTTTCAATAAAGCGGCTTTTCCCAATGGAATGGTATAATACTCTTTTGGTACATCTTGGTAAACGCTTCTGTACAATTGCTTGTGCTCAAAGAATAATACCGGATTTGGATCGTTTATGGACGTATTTAAAAGTCCTTTTGCATCATAAGGAAATGCCGGATAAACTACTTTTAAACCTGGAGTTTTGGTAAACCAAGCTTCATTGGTTTGCGAATGAAAAGGTCCTGCTTGTGTTCCGCCGCCGCAAGGCATCCGAACCACAACATCGGCTTTTTCTAACCATCGGTAATGTGATTTGGCTAATAAATTCACAATAGGATTAAAACCAGTCGAAACAAAATCAGCAAACTGCATTTCCACAATCGCTTTGTACCCGTTAATAGACAACCCCATTCCTGCCGATACCACTGCGCTCTCACAAATCGGTGTATTAATAACTCGTTCTTTACCAAACTGCGCTACGAAACCATCTGTGATTTTGAAAGCACCGCCATATTCAGCAATATCCTGACCCATGATTACTGAGTTTTCATGGCGTTCCATCGATTGTCTCAAACTGTTAGAAATCGCATCTACAAAACGAATATTTTCTTTTTCTTCTGAAGGATTAACTTGCTCAAAAACATACGGTTTGTAAACATCATTTAGCTCTTCGCTTAAAGAAGCTTCAATCTCAGGTTCGGCATTGGCAATAGCCAAACTTTCATCAATTTCCTTTTTTATTTCAGCATGCAAAGCTGCATCAAAATCAGCTGTAAGAACTCCGTTTTCTGCCAAATATTTTCTGTAATTTTCTACAGGATCTTTAATCGCCCACACATCCATTAGCTCCTGCGGAACGTATTTGGTGCCACTCGCCTCTTCATGCCCACGCATTCTGAAGGTTTTAAATTCCAGTAAAACGGGACGCGGATTTACTTTCATCGAAGCCTTTAATTCGGATAACAAATTAAACACTTCCAGAATATTATTTCCATCCACAATATGACTTTCCATTCCGTAACCTTTTCCTTTATCGGCTAGGTTTTCACAAAGGTATTGTTCATTTGTTGGAGTCGAAAGTCCGTAACCGTTATTTTCTATGACAAACATAACCGGCAATTTCCAAACCGAAGCAATGTTCAAAGCTTCATGAAAATCTCCTTCGCTTGTTGCTCCTTCACCAGTAAAAACTGCCGTAACTTTTCCGTTTTTCTTTAATTTATTGGCCAATGCGATTCCATCAGCAACGCCTAATTGCGGGCCTAAATGTGAAATCATCCCTATAATCTTGTATTGTTGTGTTCCAAAGTGAAAACTTCGATCACGACCTTTGGTAAAACCATTGGCTTTACCTTGCCATTGCGAAAAAAGTCGGTACAACGGAATGTCTCTTCCGGTGAAAACACCAAGATTTCTATGCATAGGCAAAATATACTCATCCGAATCTAAAACTGCCGTGACACCAACAGAAATAGCCTCTTGGCCAATTCCAGAGAACCATTTTGATACTTTTCCCTGCCGAATAAGAATCAACATTTTTTCTTCTATAAGTCTTGGTTTAAGTAACCGTTTGTATAAATCTAATAATTGATAATCCGTGAGATTTTTTCTGTCAAAAGTCATTTTTAAGTTTTATTGTATGGTTCAAAGATAAAAAAATATAACAGTTTGAATGTATTTTGTTATATATTTTTATTTTACTCCTAAGTTTAAAATTAAGATATAAAATTATTCTTTACATTTGTATCTGCAAGGTTTTAGGCCTTCAAGTTATTAAAAAATATTTAAAAAGTATGCAAAACATTCCCAGTGTTGACTTGCGTGATTTCCTTTCGGACGACCCGAAACGTAAACAAAAATTTGTAAATGAAATCGGAAGTGCATTTGAAGATATTGGCTTCGTGGCACTCAAAGGGCATTTTTTAGACGACCAGTTGGTTGATGAATTGTATGGTGAAATCAGAAATTTTTTCGCTTTACCTTTAGAAACAAAACACAGTTATGAAATTCCTGGCATTGGCGGACAAAGAGGCTATGTTTCTTTTGGAACAGAGCATGCTAAAGGCAGAAAAGAAGGCGATTTAAAGGAGTTTTGGCACTTTGGACAATACGTGTCTCAAGATTCAAAATACGCATCCGAGTATCCTGAAAACGTCGAAGTTAAAGAACTTCCCCGTTTTAATATTGTAGGTAAACAAGCGTACCAAATGCTGGAAAAAACCGGCGTTTATGTTTTGAGAGCTTTGGCTTTACACCTTGGTTTGGATGAATTTTATTTTGACCAATATGCCAAAGACGGAAATTCAATCTTACGACCTATTCATTATCCACCGATTACCTCTGAACCAGCAAACGCGATTCGTGCAGCAGCTCACGGGGATATTAACTTGATCACTTTATTGATGGGTGCGCAAGGAAAAGGGTTGCAAGTTCAAAATCACGATGGAGATTGGATTGATGCTATTGCTGAACCGGATGAATTAGTAATTAATGTGGGTGATATGTTATCGCGTCACACTAATAACAAATTGAAATCGACCATTCATCAAGTGGTAAATCCACCAAGAGAATTATGGGGAACTTCACGTTATTCTATTCCGTTTTTTATGCATCCGGTGAGCGACATGAAATTGGATTGTTTGGAAAACTGTATTGATGCAGAAAATCCAAAAAAATTCGAAGATATAACGGCAGGAGCGTATTTATACGAGCGTTTAGTAGATTTGGGACTTATTAAAAAATAAACTTAAATTTACTTCAGATAATAAAAGACATTAAGTGTATGCTTAATGTCTTTTGTTTTTTTTTTAATGGTGGAGACTTAAAGAAAACAGCATAATTTTAACCACATAGAAACATAGGTAGAAGAGAACAATACAAACCATTTTTGGATTTACATAGCAATGTTTTACTGTAAAAAAGTAAAACGCCTCATTCTATAAAATATGGCTATGATTCTATGTGGTAAAAAATAATTTAAATATAATATGGACTTACAAGACCAATTAAAAAACCTTTTTCCGGATCACGAACCATTGCCTCAAGAGCAAATTCAAGAAGTGACACATGAATTATACGTTCAAAAAGATCCAATGATTTGCAAATTTGAGAAGAGAAAAGGAAAAGCGACCACTATAATTGAAGGTTACGAAGGAACTGACGAGGATTTTAAAATTCTTGCCAAGGAAATTAAAACTAAATTAAGTGTTGGCGGAACCTTCAAAGATTATTCTATCATCATTCAGGGTGATTATCGAGATAAAATAATGACTATTTTAAAAGAAAAAGGATTTAAAGTAAAACGTGTTGGCGGGTAGAAAAAGTGTTCAATGTTCAATAATTAGTATTCAGTTGAACAACTTGAAATATTAAACCTTAAACAAAAAAACAATGATACAAGCATCAGAATTAATCTTAAATCCAGACGGAAGCGTATACCATTTGAATTTAAAACCAGAACATATTGCACACGATATCATCTTTGTAGGAGATCAAAATCGCGTGGAGAAAATCACACAATTCTTTGAAACTATCGAATTTTCAACTCAAAAAAGAGAATTCAAAACCCAAACCGGTATTTTTAAAGGCAAACGAATTACGGTGCTATCAACAGGAATTGGTCCAGATAACATTGATATTGTAATGAACGAATTGGATGCTTTAGTCAATATTGATTTTACAACCCGTCAACCAAAAGAAAATTTGACTTCCTTGAACATTATCCGTATTGGAACTTCGGGGTCTTTACAGGCAGATATTCCCGTTGACAGTTTTGTGATGTCAAAATTTGGTCTGGGATTGGACAACATGCTCCGCTCCTATTTGATTGACGAAGTCTCGAATCTTGAAATGGAAGACGCCTTCGTGAAACACACCAATTGGGATTTAAAAAAAGGAAAACCATACGTAATTGCTTGTTCCGAAAAACTGGAAAAGATGATAGAGAGCGACACAATGCACAAAGGAATTACCGCAACTGCAGGTGGTTTTTACGGTCCACAAGGACGTGTATTGCGTTTAAATATTCAAGATGAAGCATTAAATTCTAAGATGGATAATTTTACATTTGGTGACAACCAAATCACAAATTTAGAAATGGAAACAGCAGCAATTTACGGACTTTCCACCCTTTTAGGACATCAAGCATTGTCATTAAACGCAATCATTGCCAACCGTGCTTCGGGAACTTTTAGTGAAGATCCTTACAAAGCCGTTGATGAATTGATTGGGTATACATTAGAAAAAATTGCTTTAGGATAGAGAAAATAATTTTCAAAATCTTTTCCATTTGTAGTTTTAAAAAAGTGCTGTTTAATTTTTTTAAAACTACATTTGTTTTTAGAACAAATTGATAATGAAAATAATACTTACAGGTGCAACAGGAGTTTTGGGATCTCATATTATGTATGAAATTCTGGAGCTTTTCATCAACACTAAAATTGATGGAAAACTCTTTATTATTGCACGAAATAAAGGTAAAAATTCCGCTTTAGATCGAATAAACGAACTTTTATCCAGCAGTTATACCCCTAAAATCATAAAAGACAAAGGCATAGCAAAACTGCACGAATACATTGAAATCATCGATGTTGATTTGGCTGTCATTCAGGACACTATTTCTAGCAAAATAAAAGATGCTTATTTAATTCACTCTGCTGGATTCGTGAATTTATCTACCGATGAAGAACAACGCGAAAAGATTTTTGATGAAAATACCAAAATCACAAAATCCCTTTTCCACCTGTTTCATCCTTTCATAAAAAAGTTTATTTACATCGGAACTGCTTTTTCATCCGGTAACCGAAAAGGATTAATTGACAATGATTTTCATCGTTTAGGATTCAAACCAGAGCATCGCAATGCCTACGAGAATGCCAAATTTCATTCTGAAAATTTTATTGCTCAGGAATGCAAAAAAATTGGTTTACCGTTCCAAATTCTGCGTCCAAGTGTGATTGGAGGCAAAATGTTAGGAACAGAAAATGCGTATTTTATTTCGAAATACATGGTTTTTTACCTTTTGGCAAAATTCTTTCACTTTACTTCCCAACGAAAAGGAGATCAAGAAAATGTGCGTTTTATTATCAATGAAGATACTGTTTTGAATATTATTCCTGTTGATTATGTGGCAAAAGTTATTGTAAATATATTCGAAAGAGACGATATTGAACAGCTTAATATTGTACATTATAAAAGTTTCAATATGGTGAATGGATTGAAGTTGATTATGAAAGAAGTTGGCTACACTAATTTCACTTTGATACAAAATTCGTTAGATTTTAAATATAAAAATTCGATTGAAAAATTGTATTATGAAAGTATTGGAAAACATTTAAACCCATATTTCACTACAGCTGCCAATGAATATGACACCACTTTGCTGAACTCTATTCTGGAAATACCAAAATTGGATCAGGAGGCGTTCACCAGTATGATTCGGTATGCGAGATTAAATAATTTCAAAGATATTAATGTGTAATTTTAGGAGCTATTTCCTGCTGTACACTACAATCTATTGCGCCGAACCCCGGCACAATAGGATTTCCGATTTCCATCAGGGCTAGGTAATTCGATTGACAATAAAAATCAAAAAATGACAACTATAAAAATAGCCGGAGTTCCGGAACATTTCAATCTTCCTTGGCATTTAGCCATAGAGAACGAAGATTTTGAAAAAGAAAATGTTGATTTACAATGGACTGATGTTCCAGAAGGAACCGGCAAAATGTGCCAAATGCTTCGTGATGGAGAGACAGATATTGCCGTAATCTTAACCGAAGGAATTGTCAAAGATATCGTTGCAGGAAACCCAAGTAAAATAGTTCAAGTTTATGTAGAAAGTCCCTTGATTTGGGGAATTCACGTGGTGGCACACTCAAATTTCAAAACATTATCTAATTTAGAAAATAAAAAAGTGGCTATTTCCAGGTTGGGTTCCGGTTCGCAATTAATGGCGTATGTCAACGCCGATAATCAGGGTTGGAAAACAGATAATCTTCAATTCAAAATTGTAAATACCATAGATGGAGCTGTTGAAGCTTTAACAAACGGAACTGCTGATTATTTTATGTGGGAACGCTTCATGACCAAACCATTAGTCGATAAAGGTATTTTTAGAAGAATTGCGGATTGCCCAACGCCTTGGCCTTGTTTTGTAATTGCGGTTCGTGAGGAAGTTTTGGAAAAAAATCCAGTCCTTATTTCAAAAATTTTAGCAATCATTAATCAAACTACAGAGGAATTCAAAGATATTCCCAGTATTGAAAAAACTTTGGCTTTAAGGTACCATCAAAAAATAGAAGATATCCAAGAATGGTTGTCGTTAACGCATTGGTCACAAAAATCATTATCAGTTGAAATGTTAAACAAAGTTCAAAATCAACTTTTTCAACTTAAAATTATCGATAAAAAAGGTACTTTTGAGGACATTGTGAAAACAGTCTAGAATACTGTTTTTATTTTTACTATGATAAAAATAAAAGAAATTAATTTTCAGGGTATTAAACAGCGATTCCGGGTTAAAAAACCTTGGGATGACGTTATGATTTTTATCCTTAACATATTAATTGCTATTCCATTATTTATCATTGTTCACCAGAATTTAATCAATCCCAATTGGTTTTTGAACATTGACAGAGTAATTTTATTTTTGGCAATGATTGTTGTTATTCAAATCATCCTTCGATTCTTAAGAACGATTATTCTATTTTGTATTATTTTATATTTCTTGGTTTTAGTTTACGGTTCTACAATTGGTAACTATGGCTTTAACAGCGTTTTTGAAGATTACAATTCAATTATGTACACCATGTCAGACAATCCATATCCGCAAGATATTATTATTGCAAAGTTGCTTCCGTTTCCCAATAAATCAAAAATTATCAATGCTATAGAATATCAAAATCCAAAAATCAGGAATTTTGCGGTTATGGCCACCACCAAACATTTTAAAGACATAAAAGGATATTCGGATTATAGAACCATAATACAATGCTTTGCCGTTTTTAAAGAAATCAACAGCAGATGGAACTATGTAAGTGACCCAAAAGCACGTGATTATATCGCTACGGCTACGGAATCTTTACTTTATTTCTCTGGAGATTGTGATGATCATTCGATTCTAATGGCCGCCGCAATTAAATCTATTGGTGGAACTCCCAGATTAATTCATACTACTGGACATATTTATCCAGAAATATTGATAGGATCTCTGACTGATTTAGAAAAAGTCAATTTTCTAATTAAAAACATACTATTTGTAAATGAAAGCAATGAAAACAAACTTCATTACCACGTGGACGAACGCGGTCAAATATGGTTGAATCTGGATTACACCGCGAAATATCCAGGCGGACCATTCATGTCTGAAGAAATTTTAGGAGCCTTGACATTGGATTAGTGCCACTTTAAACTAAAAAATATTCTAATAATTTACCGTTTTTATAGTTGTACAGAAACAAGTCTCAAATCATTCAATTCAAGATTAAAGAAAATTAAAAAAAAATTAGCGATGCGCAATTCTTTTTATTTTAATTTGAAAAAAGTGGTTTTGCGCTTTTACGTTTTGTAGTACAGTTGTGTAATTTCCATAAGCTGCATAACATCGAAAAATGTAAATTTCTCACGATAAATTACAATGATGAAGTGAAAATCATAATTACGATATTACAAATAGATCCAGCATTAGTTATTTCGGTGGAGTTTTTTTTGGCGATGAACACTCAAACGAAAGTTTAAATAAAACAGGAAGTGAAAAAATTGAAAAATGAAGAAGCAAGCTTGATATTTTGTCCCGATTGTCAGGGACGTGGCAAAAAGAGTCGAGGTCTCAGCAAGAAAGTACGACTCCATTACCAACAGGCAGTAGATCAATTTAATAAAAATGAAGGCAGAGGAACAGCTCCTGTGCAACCGAAGGGCCATCTTTACTCCTGCTTGAACTGTGCCGGATCCGGTTTGGTTCTTTCTATCATTTCTCCAACAGCAGATAAAAAAAATTATCCTCACGTTGCTATTATAGGTGGTGGTATAGGCGGAATAGCTTTGGCTGTGGCTTGTTTGCACCGCGAGATTCCTTTTACCTTATTTGAGCGGGACAGCAATTTCGATGCCCGATCTCAGGGCTACGGACTTACTTTGCAACAAGCTAGCAAGGCGATTGAGGGATTTGGTATTTTTTCATTAGAAGATGGAGTGATTTCAACAAGACATTTAGTTCACACTACAGAAGGAAAAGTGATTGGGGAATGGGGAATGAGAAAGTGGATGCCGTCAGTAGCGAAAACGACTCCGAAACATTCTAATGTCCATATCGCACGACAATCTTTGCGATTAGCATTACTAAAGCAACTCGGCGGACCTGATGCGGTACAATGGGGACACCAGTTAATAGATTTTAACAAATGTGAGGATGAAAGTGTTGCACTAAACTTTCAAGTAGATGGAAAGATGAAAAGCTGCAAAGCAGATCTCGTGGTTGGAGCCGATGGCATACGCGGTTCGGTGCGAACGTTGCTGATTGGTGAAGATATTACCCCTTTACGATACTTAGGTTGCATTGTGATCTTGGGTATTTGTCCTTTGAGTGCTCTCGCAAATATTAACAGTTCTCTATTGGATTCGGCCACTGTATTTCAAACCGCCAATGGTAATGAGCGGATCTACATAATGCCTTATACATCAGACTCTGTGATGTGGCAACTTAGCTTCCCAATCCCCGAGGAAGAAGCTAAGGCTTTAAGCGCTCAAGGATTACAAGCACTCAAGGAAGAAGCGTGTCGCAGAACGCCGTGGCACGATCCCATCCCGCAGATTTTAGCGGCAACTCCGGAAGCCCAGATTTCTGGATATCCCGTATACGACCGAGATTTACTGCAATCAGAATTGCTGCAAAAAGGCGGGCCAGTAACTCTAATTGGAGATGCAGCTCACCCGATGAGTCCGTTTAAAGGACAGGGTGCAAATCAAGCATTGTTGGATGCGCTCGCGCTCGCTCGAGGAATATCAATAGGATGCAAACCTTTAACACAATGGAAAAAAGCTGGAATAAGGGAAAGTGTCTTAACTCAGTTTGAAGCGGAAATGTTAGAACGCAGTGCCGTTAAAGTGAGAGAATCAGCCTCCGCCGCACATTTTTTACATTCCGAGAGTGTACTTTATGAAGGAGATACGCCCAGAGGTCGGTGTGTTAAGAATAAGTAAAAAAAGAATGGTCACTGCAAAGTTTACAGTAAAAGAAAAACGCAACGCTCACAAAGCTTTATTTTAAATTTACATAAGTTTCACGTACTTTTTAGCTAATTTATTTTGCATAAAAAAACTCCATTATTTCTAATGGAGTTTGTCTTGTGGGCGATGAGGGGTTCGAACCCCCGACCCCCTCGGTGTAAACGAGGTGCTCTGAACCAGCTGAGCTAATCGCCCTTAACAAAAAGGTCATTTTCATTTCCTTACTGCGAGTGCAAATATACAGCTAGAAATGGTATCTGCAAGCAAATCCGTAAAAAAATCAATAAAATATAAGCATTATTTGCTTTCGTGCTCTACAATAGCGCTTTATGTTAGGCATGAATTATTGGTATTTTTTTGTATTGATTCGTTATAGTCATACATTTGCGCTTTAAACAATAAATAATGGCCAGGTTCAAAGAAAATGATTTACCAAAATCAAAAATTACTGCAAGTTCACTCCAGAAAGCAACTGTAATATTTCAATATGCAGGAAATCATCGTTGGAAATTTTATGTAGGATTAGTTTTTTTATTATTTACCGGAGCGACTGCGCTTGCTTTTCCTAAATTGATGGGAATGCTCATCGATTGTGTAAAAAATAAAGACAACTCCCAAGCTAACATGATTGCTGGAGGTTTAATAATAATCTTATTTCTTCAATCAATATTTTCGTTTTTTAGATTGTATTTATTTGTCAATTTCACTGAAAACACGTTGGCTAATCTTAGAGTAGCACTTTACAGTAATTTAGTGAAACTGCCTATGTCTTTCTTCTCGCAAAAACGTGTTGGGGAATTAAATAGCCGAATCAGTTCTGATATAACTCAGATACAAGATACCTTGACGTCAACAATTGCTGAATTCCTGAGACAATTTATTTTAATTGTTGGTGGCGTTCTTTTGTTAGCAAATGAAAGTATTAAATTGACATTGTTAATGTTATCAGTAGTTCCTCTGGTCGCTGTAGCTGCAGTTATTTTTGGACGTTTCATTAGAAAATATTCAAAAAATGTTCAGGATAAAGTTGCCGAAAGTCAGGTAATTGTTGAAGAAACCATGCAAGGCATTAGTATTGTAAAGGCTTTCGCCAATGAATGGTACGAAATTGCCCGTTACAATGGAAAAATAAAAGAAGTAGTTACAATAGCCATTAAAGGTGGGAAATACCGAGGTTACTTTGCTTCATTCATTATTTTCTGTCTTTTCGGAGCCATTGTGGCCGTTGTTTGGTACGGCGTTCGATTGAGCATTAGCGGAGAAATGAGCGTGGGACAATTGATATCATTTGTGTTGTATTCCACTTTTGTTGGTGCTTCTTTCGGAGGTATTGCAGAACTTTATGCTCAAATCCAAAAAGCAATTGGCGCAACAGAACGAGTTTTTGAATTATTGGACGAAACTCCTGAAAAAATTAATTCAGTTCGAGATGTTGCTAAAACTCAAAAAATAAAAGGAAACGTTACATTCAAAAATGTCGCGTTCAGTTATCATTCCAGAAAAGAAATCAAAGTATTAAAAGACGTCAGTTTTACTGCTAATTTTGGTCAAAAAATTGCTATTGTTGGACCTAGTGGAACTGGAAAATCGACAATTGCTTCGCTTTTATTGCGTTTTTATAATATTGATGAAGGAGAAATATTGGTTGACGGAAAAAATATTTATGATTTTGATTTAGAAAACCTTCGTGGAAACATGAGTATTGTGCCGCAGGATGTGATTTTATTTGGTGGAACCATCAGAGAAAATATCGCTTATGGAAAACCAAATGCCACCGAGGAAGAAATTCTTACCGCTTCAAGACAAGCTAACGCCTATAATTTCATTGAAAGTTTTCCTGAAAAATTTGAAACTATCGTGGGGGAAAGAGGAATTAAACTTTCAGGCGGACAACGACAACGTATTGCAATTGCGAGAGCATTATTGAAAAACCCAAGTATTTTGATTCTGGACGAAGCCACATCCTCATTAGACAGCGAAAGCGAAAAGCTAGTTCAAGAAGCGCTTGAAATTTTGATGGAGGGAAGAACCAGTATTATTATCGCGCACCGTCTTTCGACAATTCGCAGTGCGGATCAGATATTAGTTTTGGACAAAGGAAAAATTACAGAACAGGGAACACATCAAGAATTAATCGCTTTAGAAAATGGTATCTATAAAAATTTAAGTAATTTACAGTTTAGCCATTCTTAAATTTAAAGTTCTTTCATTTTTTTGGACACTGAAAATACGGATTCACAAAAGCGAAAACACGGATAAAAACTGATTTTTCCTTGTTGTTCCTACAACTAAAATCAGTTTTAATCCGTGTTTTTACAAAGTAAATCCGTGTAATCCGTGTTCTATTTTACATTGACTACTTCCCTTTTCTTCGGTTGCGTTCTGCTTTTATCATCTCTAATTCACGACTCGTTTGTCCCGCTACTGAAGTATTTTCTTCCGCACGACGGATCAAGTACGGCATCACATCTTTTACCGGACCAAAAGGCAAATATTTTGCTACATTATACCCATTAGCAGCTAGATTATAGCTGATATTGTCGCTCATTCCGTACAACTGACCAAACCAAATTCTGTCATCGTTTGTTTTAATTCCTTTTTGCTGCAATAATTCCATCAGAGTATACGTACTCAACTCATTGTGAGTTCCTGCAAAAACTGACATTATATCTAAATGTTCAATCATATAGCGAACTGCTGCATCATAATTTTCATCTGTATCTTCTTTTGAAGCGCATATTGGTGATGAATATCCCTTCTCGTTAGCGCGAACAATTTCTTTTTCCATGTAAGCACCACGAACCAATTTCATTCCAATGAAGAATTCTTCCTTTTTTGCCTGTTCATGCAATTTTTTCAGATAATCCAAACGATCCCAACGATACATTTGTAACGTATTGAAAACAATAGCTTTTTCTTTGTTGTATTTGCGCATCATTTCGGTCACTAGTTCATCTGCGGCGTCTTGCATCCAACTTTCTTCACCATCAATCAAAAGAGCAACATTTTTAGAATGAGCATCTTTGCAAACCAAATCAAAACGTTCTACTACTCTATTCCATTCCGCTTTCTCTTCTGGCGTTAACGCTTGTTTATCTCCTAATTTCTCATACAATTCAAAACGACCAAATCCAGTAGGTTTAAAAACGGCAAAAGGAATCGCTTGACGTTCTTTGGCAAATTCGATTGTTTTTAAAGTCATTTCAAGCGCAGCATCAAACTGATCTTCCTCTTCTTTTCCTTCTACAGAATAATCCAGAACAGACGAAACGCCCTTGGTGTACATTTTATCCACCACAGAAAGGCAATCTACTTCATTCACGCCTCCGCAAAAATGATCAAAAACAGTAGCGCGAATCAAACCCTCAACAGGAAGATTTGCTTTAAGGGCAAAATTAGTAACCGCAGTACCAATGCGAACCAGTGGCTGATTGGCAATCATTTTAAAAAGAAAATAAGCTCTATCCAATTCGGTATCACTTTTTAATGAAAAGGCAACTTGTGTATTATTGAATATTTTTTCCATTATTTGTTAAATTTTTGTACAAATATAAACAGAGTTTTGAATATTATTTAGCAAAAATTACCTTATTTTGCGGTTCCAATTAATCCATAAAGATGCAGTCAATTCAAGCCAACAGTTATCCGATACATTTCAACGAAAAAGCATATGAAGCATTAAACCTTCATTTAAAAGAAAATAAATATTCCAACTTATTTATAATTGTAGACAGCAATACCAATGAGTTTTGCTTGCCTAATTTTCTTCCTTATCTGGAAACTGATCTTACTATTGAAATTATAGAATTTGATTCCGGTGAAGAAAATAAAAATATTGAGACTTGTGTCCAAATCTGGAATGTATTAACGGAACTTGGTGCCGACAGAAAAAGTCTTTTAATTAATCTCGGTGGCGGCGTTGTTACTGATTTAGGTGGATTTGTTGCTTCAACATTCAAACGTGGAGTTGATTTTATTCACGTTCCTACTACGCTATTAGCGATGGTTGATGCTTCTGTAGGAGGTAAAAACGGCGTAGATTTAGGGAACTTGAAAAACCAAATCGGTGTTATCAATGTACCAAAAATGGTGCTTATAGACACTCAATATCTCGAAACAGTGACACAAAATGAAATGCGTTCCGGTCTTGCCGAAATGCTGAAACATGGTTTAATATATGATAAGGAATACTGGGAACAATTTCTTGATTTAAAAGCCATCGATTTTGCTGATTTTGACACATTAATTTACCGTTCGGTTGAGATAAAAAATGAAATTGTCCTTCAAGATCCTACCGAAAAAAATATCCGAAAAGCATTGAATTTTGGTCACACATTGGGTCACGCCATTGAAAGTTATTTTCTGGAAAATGAAAATAAAACTACTTTGCTGCACGGAGAAGCCATTGCCGTTGGGATGATATTAGAAAGTTTCATTTCATTGGATAAAAAACTAATCAATAAAGAAGAATATTCCGAGATAAAATCCTGTATCAAGTCTATATATGACGACATCATTTTTGAAGAAAAGGATATCGAACCTATCATGCAACTACTGATTCACGACAAGAAAAATGAGTACGGCAACATTCAGTTTGTATTAATCGAAGGTATCGGGAAAATAAAAATTAATCAATCAGTTGAAAATGAATTAATTCTTAGAGCGTTTCTGGATTATAAATCTTAATTAATTTTTATAAAAAGGATTGCATTGCGTATATAATATTTTTTACATTTGCACCGATGAAAAAAAGTCAAAACAAGCCAAATTATAGTTCCAGTAAAACTCGAAACAATATGTCTTTTTTAAGAATATTGAAGCGGTTTTATTCTATTAAAGGAAACTTTAGTTTTGATGTTTTCCAATACTTAAAAGCAGATCACGAGAAGCTTCAAATCGTTTATGCAAATATCCGGGTTTGAATTATAGGTTACTTTATTTTACAATATTCTAATCTATAATCACGACATCTAATGAATACAAAATATTCTGATTTAATCAATCAAACCTACTATTTTCCCCAAGAAGAATTTACATTAAACAAAGATAATCTTCAGTTTCACAATATCGATTTGATGAAATTGGTAGAGCAATATGGTACGCCTTTAAAATTTACTTATTTACCTCAAATTTCCAACAACATCAACAAAGCCAAAAGCTGGTTTCGTAAGTCGATGGAAAAAAACAAATATGAGGCAAAATATTACTATTGTTATTGCACAAAAAGTTCTCATTTTGAATATATTATGAACGAAGCGTTCAAAAATAATATTCATATTGAAACGTCATCTGCATTTGATATTAATATTGTTGAAAACCTTTTAGCTAACGGTAAAATTAATAAAAGTACGTACGTGATTTGCAATGGTTTTAAAAGAGACCAATACATTGAAAATATTGCCAGACTTATTAACAATGGTCATAAAAACACCATTCCAATTATTGATAATTTTGAAGAACTTGACTTGCTTCAAGGACAAATAAAAAACAAATTCAAAATTGGAATTCGTATTGCTGCAGAAGAAGAGCCTAAATTTGAATTTTATACCTCAAGATTAGGAATTGGATACAAAAATATTGTTCCGTTTTACAAAAAAGAAATCAAGGAAAATAAGAAATTGGAACTTAAAATGTTGCACTTTTTTATTAACACAGGAATTAATGACAACGCCTATTACTGGAATGAATTAGTAAAATGTATTAAGGTTTACGTAGCTTTAAAGAAAGAGTGTCCTTCGCTTGACGGATTAAATATTGGCGGTGGTTTTCCTATAAAAAACTCATTGGCATTTGAATACGATTATCAATACATGATTGACGAAATCATCAATCAGATCAAAATAGCTTGTGACGAAGCCGAAGTCGATGTTCCGAATATTTTTACTGAATTTGGGTCTTTTACTGTTGGAGAAAGTGGTGGAGCGATTTATCAGATTTTGTATCAAAAACAACAAAATGACAGAGAGAAATGGAATATGATTGATTCTTCTTTTATCACTACTTTACCGGATACATGGGCAATCAACAAACGTTTTATCATGCTGGCCATAAATCGCTGGAATGACATGTACGAGCGGGTTTTGTTGGGAGGAATGACGTGTGACAGCGATGATTATTACAACTCAGAGCAAAACATGAATGCTATTTATTTGCCAAAATACAATAAAGAAAAACCATTATATATCGGATTTTTTAACACGGGAGCTTATCAGGAAACTATTGGCGGATATGGTGGTTTGCACCATTGCTTAATTCCGCAACCTAAACATATATTGATAGACAGAGACGAAAACGGTATATTAGCCACTGAGGTTTTTTCAGAACAACAAACCTCTGAGGAAGTTTTAAAAATATTAGGTTACGACAAAAAATAAATTAACAATTATTCAATTATTCAATATAAAAATTCGTTAAATTTGAAATTATAATTTTAACGTATTGATTTTTAAGCATTTAAATTTTAAAAAATGAGCAAGGGACCAATCAGTCAGTTTATAGAAAAGCATTATTTGCATTTCAATTCTGCATCTTTAGTTGACGCAGCTAAGGCATACGAAGAACAATTAGCCAATGGTGCAAAAATGATGGTAAGCATGGCTGGCGCTATGAGTACTGCCGAGATTGGAAAAATATTTTCTGAGATTATTCGTCAGGATAAAGTACATATTATTTCGTGTACTGGAGCTAATCTTGAAGAAGACATCATGAATTTAGTTGCTCATTCTCATTATGAAAGAGTTCCAAATTATCGTGATTTGACTCCACAAGATGAATGGGATTTACTTGAAAGAGGTCTAAACCGTGTAACAGATACTTGTATTCCGGAACATGAAGCTTTCCGTCGTCTACAAAAACATATTTACAAAATCTGGAAAGATGCGGATGATAAAGGCGAAAGATATTTTCCACATGAGTTTATGTATAAAATGTTACTTTCAGGTGTTCTTGAAGAATATTATGAAATTGACTTAAAAGACAGTTGGATGTATGCAGCTGCTGAGAAAAATTTACCTATAATTGTACCGGGATGGGAAGACAGCACCATGGGAAATATATTTGCATCGTATGTAATTAAAGGAGATTTAAAAGCTTCTACAATGAAATCCGGTATCGAATATATGGTTTTCTTATCTGATTGGTATCCGAAAAATAGTACAAATGGTGTAGGTTTCTTCCAAATTGGTGGAGGTATTGCTGGAGATTTTCCAATATGCGTGGTGCCAATGTTATACCAAGATATGGAAATGCATGACATTCCGTTTTGGAGTTATTTCTGTCAGATTTCAGATTCCACAACTAGTTATGGATCGTATTCTGGAGCGGTGCCAAATGAAAAAATCACGTGGGGTAAATTAGACATTAAAACACCAAAATTTATTATTGAGTCCGATGCTACCATTGTAGCACCTTTAATTTTCGCTTATTTATTAGATTTATAGAATATTTTATGAAAAGAGTAATTGTAGATTACGCCAAACTTACCAACGAAATTTTAAACTTATTGGTAGATAGATTTCCAGATGGATATGATGATTCAAACATTATTAGTTTTAGAAATGCTAAAAATGAATTGATTGAAGCAGTCGAAGTACGAACTGACGATACTATTTATTTAGTAAAAGTGAGCACTAAACTTGCTGATAGAATTGAAAACTTTGAGGAAGATGATGAAATTATAATCGACGAAGTAGTTGAACCAATCAAAGGTTTGGATTTAGACGATGATATTGATGACGACGATGAAGATGACGCTATCGACAAACCGGATTCAGATTCAGGAGATGACGAGGATGACGACGATGCTGATGAAAAAGATTTCTCAGATGAAGACGACGATGAAGATGAGGATTAATTAATCCCATTTTAAATATATTTCTAAAAAGGAACTCATTCACGAGTTCCTTTTTTTTATAATTTCAGACTTCTAAATACACGCCAAAATGACTCATGAAATTTTACTCGCCAAACTCAAAGAAAACTTTGGTTTTGAAAAATTCAGACCTAATCAGGAACAAATAATAAATTGTATTCTTTCTGGACAAGATACAGTAGCAATAATGCCTACAGGTGGAGGGAAATCAATTTGCTTTCAATTACCCGCATTGGTTTTTCCGGGAATTACAATCGTAATTTCTCCGCTTATTGCTTTGATGAAAGATCAAGTCGATGGTTTGAAAGCTAATGGAATTGCAGCCTGTTTTATCAACAGCAGCCAAACCGAAGATGAACGACAATTTTATATTGAAAGTTTAAAATCCAACACAATTAAATTGGTTTACATTGCTCCGGAAAGTTTGTCTTTTCTAGATAATATTTTCAATAGTTTAACAATAAGTCTTATTGCCATTGATGAAGCGCATTGCATTTCATCTTGGGGTCATGATTTCCGACCAGCGTACACTAATCTAGGATATCTAAAAAACCGCTTCCCCTCTACTCCAATATTAGCTTTAACTGCAACTGCTGATAAAGCTACACGTAAGGATATTAGCGAACAATTAAATCTAAAAAATCCGAAACTATTTGTGGCTTCTTTTGATAGAAAAAATCTAAGTTTAGAAGTTCGACCCGCTTTGGACAGAGTCAAACAAATTATAGATTTTATCCAAGAAAAACCAAATGAATCCGGAATCGTATACTGCTTAAGTAGAAAAACAACCGAAGAACTTGCCGAAAAATTACAAAAAACAGGCATTAGCGCCAAAGCATATCATGCCGGTTTAGACAATAAAATTCGCTCCACAACACAAGACGAGTTTATTAATGATGATTGCAAAGTGGTTTGCGCAACCATTGCTTTTGGAATGGGAATTGACAAATCAAACGTACGCTGGGTGATTCACTACAATTTACCAAAAAACATCGAAGGTTATTATCAGGAAATTGGTCGTGCCGGTCGCGATGGTTTGCCATCAGAAACGGTATTATTCGAAAGTTATGGCGATGTAATTCAATTGCAAAAATTTGCTTCACAAGGTTTAAACGCTGAATTACAATTAGCTAAACTGGAACGTATGAAACAATATGCCGATGCATTAAGTTGTCGCAGAAAAATATTGCTTTCTTATTTTGGAGAACTTGTTACAGAGAACTGTGGGAATTGTGATATTTGTAAAAATCCACCGCTGTTTTTCGATGGAACGGTAATTGCACAAAAAGCATTATCGGCAATTATTCGATTACAGGAAACTGAACCACTGCCTGTAATAATTGACTTTTTGCGAGGTTCCAAAAATGCTTACATCTATGAAAAAGAATATCAAAACTTAAAAACGTATGGCGTTGGCGCTGATCTTTCGTGGTATGACTGGAATCAATATTTGATACAATTGATAAATCTAGGGTATTGTGAAATCGCTTTTCACAAACAAAACAAAATCAGATTAACAACTCTTGCAAAAAAGGTATTGTTTGAAGATGAAAAAGTACAATTGACCGCAGTTCAGAAAATCAATAGTGAGAAACAAGAAACCAAAGAAACGAAAAGTAAATCAGCAGCAAGTTCGCTTTTTGAAACCTTAAGAAAATTACGTTACGAAATTTCCAAAGAGGAATCAGTTCCTGCCTATGTAATTTTTAGTGATGCGGCTTTGCGCCAAATGGAAACCGAAAGACCCACGAGCGACCATGAATTGCTAGCAATTGATGGCGTTGGAAAAGCAAAACTGGAAAAATATGGCGATGCTTTTATCAAAGCAATAAATGATTTTCAAAAATCTAAAGTTGTCAGAAAAAAGAGAGAAGCCACAACTTACAGAGAAACATTGGAACTTTATAAAAACGGATTGTCTGTCGAGGAAATTGCTCAGAAGAGAAAATTAGGCCCTAGTACAATTATGTCACATTTAGCGAAACTGTATGTTGATGGAGTTGCTATTGATTTAAATTCTTTTATTTCAAAAGAAGAAGTTTCTCAAATTGCAGAAGCGCAAATTAAATTAGAATCACCAAATACTTTAAAACCTTATTTTGATTATTTTGAAGAAAAAATAGATTACGGTAAAATTCGGTTAGCATTGGCGATATTAGAAAAAGAAAATGCTGTAGTTTAAAAAACTTCATATGATACAATCCTTTCCTCCTTTTGTAAATTCCAAAACCGAGATTTTGATTTTAGGAACAATGCCTGGCATCGCATCACTCGAAAAACAGGAATATTATGCGCACAAAAGAAATCACTTCTGGAAAATAATGTACACGCTCTTGAATAATTTAGCAATAGCTGAAGTTTTCGAAGAAAAAATACAATTGCTTCAAACAAATAACATTGGACTTTGGGATGTATTAGAAAATTGTGAAAGAAAAGGAAGTTTGGACATTCACATTAAAAATCATAAAGAAAATGATTTTGAAACATTTTTCAAAAAATTTCCCGGAATTACAACCATTGTTTTTAACGGAAAAGAAAGTCATAAATTCTTTCTAAAAAAATTTGGACAAATAAAAGGCATCACGTATTATGTGATGCCTTCCACTAGTCCTGCAAATACAATGACTTTTGAAAACAAACTAAAAATCTGGTCGGCCGGTTTTCAATAAATTATAAATACCTTTCTTCGAAAACTTTTTGATGGTGTTTCTGATGTCCCATCATAATAAAACCAATCGCACGAACTGATACAGCTGCATTCGAAGCGATTCCAATCCTCCTAAATTGTTCATCTGATAAACTTTTAAAAAGAAACAAATTCGAATGTCGCACGGCAGAAAATTCAGTTAGCAAATCTTGAATACTTCTATTGGCAGCTTCAGTATTCGCCACATAATAATTTTCATCAAAACCTGGTAAAGGTGTTACATCGTTTCTGGAAATTCTTAAAGCACGATACGCAAAAATGCGCTCGGTATCGATTACATGTTGAATAATCTCTTTGATATTCCACTTCCCTTCCGCATATCGGTAATCAAACTTATCCATTGGAATATTTTGAACAAAACGGATAAAATCATGCAATGAAATTTCTAATTCTTCCATCAAATTTACTTCTCCTAAAGCATTTATATAAGGAGCATAAAAAGATGCATATTCATTTACGGGTAATTGTGTTGACTTCATTTTTTATCTTTTAAGCGGAGTTTCTACTGGCATTTGTATTTCCAAAGAGGGAACGGGTAACAATTTTTTCGTACACTTTTATTAAAGCTTCATCTGGTTTATCCTCTTTATTTAATTCGTTTATACGAAGTAATGCATATTGTTGTATTGTCAACAATGGCAATACTATACGTTCTCTTATCTGTATCGATGCTTTACCATCAGGATAGTTTTCCATAAGCTCTTTATGACCTGCGATTTTCAAAAGCAATCGTTTTGTTTCTAAAAACTCGTCGTAAATAATTTGCCAAAAAGCACCAAATTGAGGGTCTTTTTTCATGTAAGCTGTTAATGGAAAAAATGATTTTGCTAATGACATCATACTGTTTTCTAACAAGGTTTTAAAGAACATAGAATTATCATATAAATTCTGAACTTTATCCCATTGATTTGTTTCTTCAAAATGCTTCAAGGCAGTACCTACTCCAAAAAATCCAGGGACATTTTGCTTCAATTGACTCCAGGAACCCACAAAAGGAATCGCACGTAAATCAGCAAAATCTAAATGTTCTGATTTGCTTCTTTTAGATGGTCGGCTTCCAATATTCGTCTTAGCATAATATTTCAACGTGCTCATTTGTTCCAAATAGGGAATAAATTTAGGATGATTTTTAAAACTTAAATACTTTTCATAACCAAAACCTGCCAATTGATCTAATATATTTTTTTCGTCCAAAGTCAATTCATTTTCCCCTTTATTGAAAACTTGATTTGTCACACCGGCACTTAACAAATTCTCTAAGTTGTATCGACATGAATCTAAGGTTCCAAAATTCGAGCTAATAGTCTGTCCTTGCACTGTAACCTGAATTTCATTGTTTTCAATATTTGGACCTAAAGAAGCATAGAATTTATGTGTTTTTCCACCTCCACGTGCGGGCGGGCCTCCACGACCATCAAAGAAAATTGCTTTTACGCCATATTTTCTGGAGATCGCAGTGAGTTCTTCTTTTGCCTTATAAATACTCCAATTCGCCATTAAATACCCTCCATCTTTTGTTCCGTCAGAGAAACCAAGCATTATCGTTTGCTTATTGTTTCTATTCGCCAAATGCGCTGAATAAGTGGGATTTGTATATAATTTCTCCATTATTTCATGCGCATTCTGCAAATCATCAATTGATTCGAAAAGCGGAATAATATCAACGGGAGGATTTTCCCAATTACTTAAACGGAATAATGCAAAAGTCTCCATTACATTAAGCGCGCTTTCATTGTTACTAATTATGTATCGGTTTGCACCAAATTCACCATTTTTTTCCTGAATTGTTTTTATCGCGTGAATCGATTCGATTGTGAAACGAGTTATTTCATTTGCAAATACAGCAGCATCAAGATTTCCGTTAGTATTTGATAATACTTTAAATTTATCTTCCTCTGATAATTCAAAATAGTTTTCAGGAAAAACAGAGGCATCCGTTTTTAAATAAAAATCCACTATATCTCTGAACACAGTATCATGAATCTTACTGTTCTGACGTATGTCCAAGGAAGCAAAATGAAATCCAAATAAATTTACTTTTATCAATAGTGCGTCCAATTCATCTAAATATAAAGATTGATGCTGGTCGATAACTATTTGTTTAATTTTATTTAATTGTGATTTGAACTCATCTAAAGTAATAAAAATTTCTCCTTTGGAATAAAATACAGACCTATAAAGTTTTTGTTCCAGTTCAGTAACTAAAGTATTTACTCCTGAGAAGGTTAGCTTTCTTTTTAAATTCCTGATTTCGATGTAATAACATTTCAAAATAGAAGTTCGCAAGCGTTCCGCTACTTTCAGCGTTATTTCGGTAGTCACAAATGGATTTCCATCACGATCACCTCCAGGCCAAAATCCAAGTTTAATCAATGGATTCTTTATGGAATTACCGTTGAAAATATTCTTTTGTAAATACTGCACCATCTCGCCGGAAGTTTGGTAAAATACATTTTCGAGATACCAAATCAAACTTACAGCTTCATCAAAAGGGTTTGGTTTTTCGTTTTGAATAAAAGGAGTTTTACCTAATTGAGCTAGCAATTGCTTGATATTAAGTAAGTCATTTTTTCGAATCGCTTCTGTCAAATCATTAATAATTCCAAGAACTGCACCGGGGTAAAATTGTGTAGGATGAGCGGTCAAAACAGTCCTTACATTGAAATCCTCCAAAAAATCAATCAACTCCTCTTCTTTGTCTTTTGCATCTGATTTTTCCTTGATATCTCTTAAGGAACCTCGTCCTTCCATATTATTAACAACTGGAAAAGCGGCATCTTCAATGGCATCAAACAATACAATCTGACGTTCGATGTATTGAATAAAACGAAACATGATATCAATTTTCTCTGTTTCTGAAGGATCATGCAAATACCTTTTGGCAAAAAAATTAACAATTTCTTTCGGAGTTTCTTGCTTTTTAAATCCCGTATCACAAATGTCTGTAAACAAAGGAAGTAAAGCTCCGGTGTTATCTATGGAATGAAACGGCAATGTGATAAAAACGCTATTGTAAATATGGTATTTAGAGAGAACGTCTTGATTGAAACGTTCAATTTTAGGTAGTGTGTACATAATTTAGTTGTAGTTGGTTTAGTTAATTTGTCACAAAAAAACCCCAAGAGTAAACTTGAGGTTATATTTATATATCGCATTCAAGATAATTACATATTTTTGAAAATAGTGTGCATCAAGCGCTTCTTGTCATTTATGCTTTCCTCAAGTGAGATCATCGTTTCGGTTCTGTAAACGCCTTCAATATCATCAATCATAAAGATAACATCTTTTGCATGTTTAGTATCTTTAGCTCTAATTTTACAAAAAATATTAAATTTCCCTGTAGTCACTGAAGCTACCGTTACAAATGGAATTTCGTTGATACGTTCTAAAACAAATTTTGTTTGAGAAGTGTTGTTAAGAAAAACACCGACATAAGCGATAAATGAGTATCCCAATTTATCATAATCAAGAACTAATGAAGATCCCATAATAATTCCGGCATCTTCCATTTTTTTTACTCTTACATGCACAGTTCCTGCTGAAATCAATAATTTTTTTGCAATATCCGTAAATGGAACTCTTGTATTGTCTATCAACATATCTAAAATCTGGTGATCTACTTCATCTAAACGAAATTTACTCATAATTCTTAAATTAACATTATTAATTACTATAACAAAGTATAAAATTATACATAAAAACAACAAAAAGACGTAAATATTATATTTTTATCATTCCGTTAACAAATTTTATGTCATTATCTAAATAAAAATCAGCTTTTTGGTTTAATTTAGGAATCGACTCAAAACTATCTTTGTATAACGCACCTTCAGCGTCATATTCAAAATGACCAAAATAATTTTCTAAATCGCCTATTTGTGAAACATATGCATTAAAACAAATCTGATTTTCAATCAACTCTTCTTTGTACTGTGCTGCAAAATTGGTGATTATTTCGATACCATCATAATTTATTTTGATGTTTTTATACATAAAATCATAAAAAACGACTTTATTTTGAGGAATATTCAAATATTTGTTAATTCCGTTGCTAACTATAACGTTTTCGCTAAGTGTAGTGAAACTCGAAATTAACGCCATAAAAACATATATACGGGTTTTCTCTCTTTCATAATCGTTCGGAAAATGACCTGCTTCGAACAATAACGTCGGAACTCCCAAATATTGAAATTTATCTCCAATGCAGTTGATATTAAAAGAATCATCAAAACGTCCAATTTGATTTGGTAAATACTCCTGAAGTACCTCGTTTATACTCGCAATCAAATTGATGGCTTTTAATCGGGAGTCGTTTATCTCTCGTTCTTCGTTGTAAGAAGGAGCTAAAAATGACAATGTAGCCGGTTTCCCGGTATCGCTTACTCCAAAAATCGTACGCTGATCATGAAGATTAAAGCAATATTCTGGTTTAAATGATTCAAAAACCGCTCTTAATAGCTTACTTTCTGGCTGTGTGAGCTCATTCGAATCGCGATTTAAATCCACTTTGTTGGCATTTTCTCTAGTATATAATTTGGCACCATCAGGATTCAACATTGGAATAGTGTAAAAAGTAAATGACTTTAATAATCGTTGTGCCAATTCAGAACCACTCTCCAACACATTCAAAAAGTCAAATAAAGCTTTTGTTGTAGTACTTTCATTTCCGTGCATTTGTGACCACAGTAAAATTCTAATTTTACCATCTCCTATTTGGTACGAATAAATAGATTTTCCTAGAACTGATTTCCCAATAATTTTAAGTTGATTGTTGCTGTTTAATTTTTGAAGTAGTGGCTCAATCGATTTTAAAGTAATATAACGACCGTGGATAGTTTCTTCACTATGTTGACTGAATAATTGCTCTAAATTCATGATGTTTTATTTGATTTACAAAAGTAAACATCTTTATATTTACATTTGTAAACTAGTAAAATGCAAAATATTTCAAGGATGTAAACACTTATCCGCAGTAAGTCGTATTGACTTAGCATCCTATAATTAACAAATGTTATTAATTTATAATATATTATTTAAATATCTATTTATCATTGTTTTAAATATTCTCACCTTTTTAAATACTTTAATAAAATACATCAATTAAAATAAATTTACAGTTGTAATTTAGGTATTTCAAGCTATTATAATTACATTTGTAAATAGTTTATTTTTAATACTAATTTACAATGGTAAACATAGAAGATTTTATAAAAAGATTAGAAATTATACTGGATTACTACAGCTTGAATGCTTCTTCTTTTGCGGACAGAATTGGAGTGCAGCGCTCCAGTTTGTCTCACCTGTTGTCAGGAAGAAACAAACCCAGTTTGGACTTTATCCTTAAAATATTAGATGTTTTTCCTGATGTAGATTTGTATTGGATTTTGAATGGAAAAGGAACTTTTCCAAAAAATTTAAAGCAGTTAAATGCAAAAGAAAAAAGTGTTGAGTACATTGGAAAACAAAATATTCCTATTCCACCGAATACTGAAATAATTCCTGAGAATTTATTTTCGGAAATAAAAAGCCCAAATCCGATTCCAGCATTCGAAACAAAAAAAACAGAAAATCAAAATAGCGCAAAAGAATCATATTCTGGTGCCATCGATAAAATCGTAATTTTTTACAAAAATGGAACTTTTAAAAGTTATGTTCCCGATTAAAAAAAATAACTCCAATTCAGATTTCTAAATTGGGGTTATTTACTATTTTAAATTTAAAGACGATTCTATTTCCTAAGAACAAAAACTAAAGTTAAACCTGCTTCGGCTCTTACATTCATTGGAGCAAAATCAGTTGAAGCCGTTGGATAACTGTAAGCGTATCCAACTTTATTTCTTTTTTTTTTAATAATGTAACATTTATTCAAATGAATATCCGTTTTCCCGGATTTTGCCTTTTACACCTTCGTAATGTTTCTTCAAAATAACCATATCACTTTCGATATCACCTAGGGGTAAAACTGGATTTCCTAAATTCACTTCTTTTCTTCCAAAATCAAATGTGATCGGAATTATAGGAACATTTGCTTTCAAAGCGATATAATAAAATCCTGTTTTAAGTTTGGTAACTTTTTTACGAGTTCCTTCAGGAGCAACAGCCAAACGAAAAATTTCTTTTTTTTGAAAAATAGCCGCAATAGAATCGACTTTGTTTAAACCTCCTGAACGATCCAGTGGTTCTCCGCCCATATATCTAAAATAAAATCCGAAAGGAAAACGAAACAATTCCTTTTTACCCACCCAGTTCATTTCTAACTCGGTTATTCCTCTGATAAAAATTCCCAAATAAAAATCGTGCGCACTCGTATGCGGCATAACCATAATCACACATTTTTTAATATTTGCATCAATACCACCAACTATTTTCCAACCCATGAGCCTGAAAAATATCCATTTGTAAAATTGTTTCTTCATTCTTTCTTATTTCGGACAAAATAAATTATTTAAATCTTATTTTTGGGTAAAACCAGCTCTAATGATTAAAAAAATATTCAGTTATCTCATTCCAATTAAAATTTATGAAACGAAATCTGTCTTAAGTAAATCGATTGAAGTGACTTGGACTAATGGAGAACTAGTTTTGGATTCTGAAAATGCCAATTATTCTTACGGCAGTTTACAACGTATTTTGCGGTTAGGATTAAAAAACATTGGTTATGAAAAAATAGTTTCAATGAATCATATTTTAGTTTTGGGAGTTGCCGGCGGAAGCGTTATCAAAACATTGGTTGATGAAATAAAATACAAAGGAAAAATTACCGGAGTTGAAATTGACCCCGAAATAATTAAAATAGCCAACACCTATTTTAAATTAGATGAAGTGAAAAATCTTGAAATTGTAATTGATGATGCTTTCGAATTTGTTTTGAAAACTAAAACCAAATACGATTTAATTATTATTGATATTTTCCAAGATACCACAATGCCCAATTTTTTATTTGAAACTTTTTTCACCAAAAGAGTTTGCTCGCTATTAAAAAATTATGGTTTTATCCTTTTCAATACAATGTTACTGAATGAAAGTCAAAATCTAAGGAATAAAAAATACGTCTCCGACTTTTTTATAAGTCAATTTCAAATAAAAACCATACCTAGAGTTGAAATTCATAATGAATTGATTGTAATCGAAAAATTAAATTAAATAATGAACCATGAAATGTTCTTTCTGAAAATTTGCAATCCAATAGTCTTGAAGAAACACAATAATTTTGTACTCTTACATAGCGTTATTTAATACTCTGATGGAATGAAAAAAATTGTAAAAAAATTGCTTCTAGGGAAAACTTCACAGGGTTTTCAACCAAAATTTAATCCGGTTCAAAAACGAATACAAAATATTCAATCCATTTGGAATAATGAACATCAGGAAGACAATGGAATTGAAAAAATAGTGCGTTTGATCCTTGCTTGCTCCCAATTGCTTTTTCCCGGAATTTACATTAAATATTGGGCCAGTAAAAAAGGAGTCGAATATCAGGTTTTAGCTTTGGATTTCTATGTTTTACTCAAAGTGGTTTTTCCGATAGTGATTTTAGTAAATCATTGGCAAAGCCATATATGGCTCATTTGGATTCTTGTTTATGTATTTTTGGAAACTGTTTTTTACATTCCTACATTAATTTTTGCTTCTGATTTATTTTCAAAACCACGTTCGTACAAGAGATCAATGTTGTTGCTTTTCTTTAATTATTTAGAGATTGCATTTGCTTATGCCGTTTTTTATTCAATTGAAAGCTACATGAACAAACCGTTTTTTCATTGGTTTGATGCAGTTTACTTTAGTATCGTAACATCCTCATCTATTGGTTATGGTGATTTTTATCCTATCACCACAATTGGGAAATTTCTAGTAACTACACAAGCCTTATTGTTTCTGTTTTTTATTGTACTTTTCTTGAATTTCTTTTCCACCAAAGTAAAAACGAAAGGCTATTTCGATCACGATAACCTGGAATAATTACAGCATTTTCCTGGCTTTTTCTAAATCTTCCGGAGTGTCAATTCCGATTCCAATATGAGTTGTTTCCACCATTTTTATTCGTTTTCCAAATTCTAGGTAACGCAATTGTTCCAGTTTTTCGGATGCTTCCAAAGATTGCATAGGCAAACTGTAAAAATCTAATAAGGCTTGTTTTCTAAAAGCATAAATCCCGATATGTTGCATGTATCGTAAGCCCACATTTTTCTCTCTTGGATACGGAATTACCGAACGCGAAAAGTACAAAGCGAATCCATTTTGATCCACAACCACTTTTACATTATTGGGATTGTTGATGTCGTCTTCATTTGTAATTTCACGCATCAAGGAAGCCAAATCTACTTTTTTGTCCAAATCATTTCTAAAAACTTCAATGACTTTTGCCAAAGGTTCCGAATCAATAAACGGTTCATCTCCTTGCACATTAATTACAATATCCACGTCCATATTTTCGACAGCTTCTGCAATCCGATCACTTCCTGATTCGTGTTCTTTGATACTTTTGATGGCTTTTCCGTTGTGAGAAACGATTTCGTTATAAATTAAATCCGAATCCGTTACCACAAAAACATCGTCAAATAATTGCGTGTTTACGGCGGCTTCATAAGTTCTTAAAATAACCGTTTTACCTCCCAAATCCTGCATCAGTTTGGCGGGAAATCGTGTCGAAGCGTAACGGGCGGGAATAACTGCTATTATTTTCATTTTTATACGGAATTGCTAAAGCGCTAAGGTAATATGATTTTTTTATTTTACTAATAAATGCGTTCGGTCTTCATCCATTTATTCTGTTACGAATTCATTTTTTATTTTTATTCTTAAAAAAAATCCGAAAAAACTATTTATGATCATAAAACTGCAACTATTTTAAATATCGCTAAAAATCATAAAATAAAAAATAATTAACAAAGTACAAGCTTTCAGAAATAGTTCTATTTATCAATAATCAATGCTACCTCGCCTAAAAACGATACGAATTGATGAATTTAAAATAACCTTCAAGTAAATCAAACACTGCGAACTATTTATCAATTCATATTCGTTGCTATCTGCACCAATCGAAAAATAGAGAATCGAAAAATGTAGCTGTCTTAATAGTCTAGCCAAAATTTAATCGTAAAAAAAATATCCTCTTTTAATTAAATAAACCACTTCGGACTGTAGATCCATAAATTTGGTTAGTAGTCGTAAAGTCTGAACGGTTGTTAGTATTCAATTATAAAGTTGTCATTATAATTCTCATGCGGGTTTCTGTGATGTTCCAAATATTGATTTACCATTACATCTGTAAAATTACTCGTACTCCAACATCCAAAACATACAGACTAAAAATGACTACCCCAATATCTTTTTTTTAGATGTAGGAATTCAATTTGTAGTTTTCATTAAGAACGCCCTTTCAATAATTTAACCAAAGTGCTTACATCTTGGGAAAGTCGATATTCAATAAGCATTTGGACATGATCTTTTGACACTACTTCTTTTAATAGCTGAACGCCTTCCCCTTCACATATTTGTATCAAAATAGTTCAATCGCATTTTAATATCCCCTTGCAAAACTCCATACTTACACTTTATGGACCAAACGATATGAACGGTTAAACTTGATACTTTATGTTTATTTGTTCTTTGAAAATCCATATTTCAGATGTACATTTTTAGAAGTTAATAGCGAAAAGCACGAAAGTGCATAGTTTTAATTTTTTTAGGACCAATAAATCTAAAGTAGTTACTGTTTCAAACACAATTGACGATCTTGATATTGCCCGAGTTTGTAAAGATCTAAATGTGGTTTCCTTACTGCAAAAACCCATTACAAAGGAATTCCTCGATCGAATTATACCCTAAAAAAATTTATTTTTGAAACGTCGTGAAACCACTAAATGAAATAAAAAACTGCTAAAATATGTTCTTTTTCAAAAGATTAAATTATTAAAAATCAAATTTTATTATAGTTAAATTAAACTTTTTTACTATTTTTTTTACCTAAAAAAACAAAAGTCAGATACAATTGGAATTTAAATTATTTTTTATCAGAATGCTTGTTCTTGATTCACTTTTCACCTCTGACTTTCTAGTTCTTCATTGTTATTTTTTGTTTTAAAGATAAAAATGAACCATTACATTTATCCGATAACCGGAAGTCCATTTACGCTGGAATCGAGTGATCAATGAGGTTATTTTTCCAAATAAGGTGTAAAATATAATTCCTTATTAATAACTTAAGAACGGCAATAAATCAAGTTGTAGCTTAATTTTAGACTCAATTATTCCCGTAAAATTAAGAAAAGTGTATCTTTGTGAATTACTGTTTTACGCAAATTCATTGCCACTTCTTTTTTCTGATATTAAACCTTGATTATAAATATAGTAACGAAATGTAAGCAGAAAAATAATTATATTGAATTTACTAAATTATCGTTGCGAGTATTACGGCACATGAAATTTTTATAAACTTGATTGATTAGAGTTGGTAATTTAAGCGCGATATGCACTTATATAAAAAAATATTCTATGCATTTAAAGAGGTTAGAGATCAAGAAAAATATTCAAAAAACGGATGATAAAAATTTGTCATTCCGAGTTTTTGACCTCGGGACGGCAAGTCTACAAGATTATTTGAAACCACATAAAAAAGATCATTTTTGTATTATACTAGTAGAGTCTGGAACTAGTAAAGTACATATTGAAGACAAAATATATTTATTAAATTCAGGAAAAATAGCCGTTATATTTCCGGATCAAATTCACTTTTTGTCTAATCTGAGTACTGATTTGACAGGTAAAATTATATTATTTGAAGAAGTATTGTTTTGTTCGGATATATTAAAAAATGAGCTCAGTGCTTATAATGTTAACCTATCGGCACATCTAAATTGTACGGCACTATCTAGCCTTGAATTTGAACAAGTGCTTCCAATTATAAAAAACATACAGGATATTTACAACGCCCCCAGCCTTGTCAAAAAAGAACAGGCGCGTTTTTATATCAAAATTTTCCTTTTAGGACTTATAGAATCCATTCATGGTCAGCATCCTGTTCTACATCATGATGCGCAAGGACCAAACCAACAAACATATATTGACTTTAAAAAACTTTTGAACCATCACTATAAAAGCGAGCGTACCGTACAATACTACGCCTCAAAACTGGCTATCAGTACTAAAAAGCTCAATGCTTTAAATAAAAATTATTCTGGCGAAACGGCTATAAATGCTATCCACAACCGAATCCTGATAGAAATTAAAAGACAATTATTATTTACGGATCTCTCACACAAAGAAATCGCCTTTGACCTTGGATTCAGTTCCCCGTCTGCACTTAATAAATTTGTAAAAGCAAAACTAAAGGAAACCCCAACGGACCTACAAAACGGGTTGGCGCAAATTTATACCGCATAGTCTTGTTTATATAACACCCTACCCTCCCTGTTGCTATATCTTTGCATCAGTAATTAAGACTATTAAAAAAGACTTACTGCTGTTGCTAAAAGCGATTCTAGTTTATCTATTTAGTTTAATGCTGTTTAGGAGGAAAATAAAGGTGTCCTGTACTTTCAATTACGCTATACCCAAAAGAAAACACTCGAGAACAGCATGCTAGAATTACTCACTCGTATTGCTATGAATTGGAATATTTAAAGGAACGCATGACTTTACTTAAATAAAACAAAATGAACACGGATACTTTTACAAACAATAATCTACTTGCTATTTTAGAGGAAAATAGACAACTGGCAAATCAGATAAATCCTCAACAAATAAAGGTTTTGGTTCACGAAATTAAAGCAGCCAAACGAATTTTTGTTATGGCAGCTGGCCGGAGCGGACTTGCATTAAAAATGGCAGCCATGCGGTTCATGCATGTAGGATATACCGTATTCATTGTAGGAGAAACCAATACACCTGCTATTTTAAAAGGAGATTTACTTCTTCTGGCATCGGGTTCGGGAACTACTGCTTCCGTACTATCATCAGCTGAGAAAGCGAAGAGTCAACAAGCTACTGTTATCGCTATTACTGCCGATGCCAAAAGCAAATTAGCCGTATTGGCAGACGCTATTATATTAGTAAATGCTGCAACAAAAACAGACTTCGGTGTTTCCGTTTCTAAACAATATGCGGGCAGCCTTTTTGAACAGTTTACATTATTAGTGTTAGAAAGTGTTTTCATGACCTTATGGCAAGAATCTGGTTTAACGAAAGAAGAACTATGGCCCAAACACGCCAACCTGGAATAACGATTTTTATATTATTTATTATTAATTTTTTTTATACATTTAGACATGACAAAATTACAAGTCGCAATTGATTTACTTACTACAGAAGCAGCATTAGAATTGGCACACAAAGTAGCACCTTACGTGGACATTATAGAATTAGGCACACCGCTAATTAAATCAGAAGGCCTTAAAGTTGTAACGGCAATGAAAGCCGCTTTCCCTGACAAATTGATTTTTGCAGACATGAAAATTGCTGATACTGGTTTCTTAGAAGCAGAGATCGCATTTTTAGCAGGAGCAGATTTAGTAACAGTTATGGGTGCTGTAGATAATGCTACTATACAAGGAGCGGTTGAAGCTGCAAAAAAACACGGTAAAAAGGTAGTAGTTGATACTATTGGAGTTAAAAACAGAGTAGAAAGAGCTCAAGAGGTAACCGCATTTGGAGTTGCTTTTGTAGAGTTACATGCTGGTCTTGACGAACAAACATTAGCTGGATACTCTGTACAAACACTAATCAGTGAAGGAAGACTAGCAAAAGTTCCCTTTTCTGTTGCAGGTGGAGTTAACATCGATACAATCAAAGATGTTGTAGCTGCTGGTGCTGATGTAGCTGTTGCAGGGGGTGCCATTTATGGTGCTGAAGACCCAGCTGCTGCTGCTAAAGCATTAAAAGATGCTATAAACAGTGTAACTGTAGCGTAATTAATGGATGAAGGCTGGGATTTATTTATAAATTCCAGCCTTTTTTTGCAATAATAAATTTAGATACTAATTATGAAAACATTCGATTTTGGTATAGTTGGCCTAGGGGTCATGGGTCGTAATCTGCTGTTAAATATGGCCGACCAAAAACATGCTGTGGCAGGCTTGGATTTGGATACGGAAAAAGTGTTGTCCTTAACACAGGAAGCTAATCCCCAACACCAAATTAAAGCCACGACAGAAGTAAAAGAGTTTTTAGAACTTCTTAAACAACCAAGAGCTATTATGATATTAGTACCTGCAGGAAAGCCTGTGGATACTGTCATTCAAAGCCTATTGCCCCACCTAGATAAAGGAGACATTATTATCGATGGTGGAAATACCTATTTTACTGATACCGACCGTAGATTTACAGAATTATCAGCCAAAGGAATTCACTTTTTTGGAATGGGTATCTCCGGTGGTGAAAAAGGAGCGCGATTTGGCCCGAGCCTTATGCCCGGCGGTAATAAAGACGCCTATGAAAGACTAAGACCTATTTTTGAATCGATAGCAGCTAAAGTGGATGGCGAACCTTGTGTCGAATATTTAGGCAACGGATCTGCGGGTAACTACGTAAAAATGGCTCATAACGGAATTGAATACGGTATTATGCAGCTTATTTCAGAGGTTTACGATCTTATGAAACGCGGCTACGGATTAGACGATTCTACAATTCAAAAAGTATTTGAAGACTGGAATAACACTGAACTTCAATCCTACTTAATTGAAATTACAGGACATATTTTAAAAAAAACAGATACTGACGGACAGAAGCTTATAAATGTGATATCCGATTGGGCAAAATCTAAAGGGACCGGAAAATGGACTTCCCAAAATGCCATGGACTTAGAAGTACCGCTTCCCACTATCGATGCTGCCGTTTCAATGCGAAATATGTCTAAAAATAAACCGGAAAGAATTGAAGCTTCCGCGAAATTAGTTTGGAATGCAGAACAAGGTAACACTGATCTGCCTTCGGCTGTAGAAGCACTAAAAGGAGCTCTACATTTTTCTATATTAATAACCTATGCACAAGGATTAGCATTATTAACAAAAGCTTCACAAGATTATAATTATGACCTGAACCTTGAAACCATTGCCAAGATTTGGCGTGGTGGATGTATTATTCGTTCTGTAGTGCTTGAAGATTTCCGCCAGGCTTACGCCAAAAATGGAGAACTAAAAAACATATTGCTCGATGATATTATTGCAAAGGCCGTAAATGAAAATCAGGCTAGTATTAGGTCTACGGTACAATTTGCAGTTCAAAAAGGGATACCTATTGCGGGCTTAATGAATTCTTTAGCTTATTTCGATGCTTACCGATCTGAAAAACTTCCTACTAGTCTTATACAGGCGCAGCGTGACTACTTCGGGGCACATACTTATGAGCGCATCGATACTAACGGTATATTTCACACAGAGTGGAATGACTAAATTTTAAATGGAACAAAATGAATAATGTCAATACTATAAAGCCCACCATCATTGTTGTTTTTGGGGCAACGGGCGACTTAGCAAAAAGAAAGCTTTTTCCAGCTTTTTATAATCTTTACCTTGATGGTCGCATGCCGGAAAAGTTTAAAATCTTAGCGTTAGGAAGAGCAGACAGAAGCGATACATTATATAGAGACCATGTAAGCGAGAACCTGACGGAGTTTTCCAGAAATAAAATAGCTTCAACAGAAGCCTATCAACAATTTGCTACTCATATCAATTATTTGCAAAATGATATAGATCAAGAGGAATCATATCAAGTACTAAAACAAAAGTTGGACGCTATAGATTTGTCTTTTGGCGAACGTGCCAACAGACTTTTTTACTTGTCAATAGCGCCATCTTTCATTGAAACAATCACAAACAATATAAAGAAAATGGATCTTGCTGCTAATCCTGCACAGGACCGTATTATTATTGAAAAACCTTTCGGATACAACAAAAGTTCTGCAGTACTGCTAAATGAGCTATTATCAAAAACTTTTAAAGAGGAACAGATATACCGAATAGACCATTATTTGGGTAAAGAAACGGTGCAAAATATCCTAGCTTTCCGCTTTGGAAATTCAATGTTTGAGCCGCTTTGGAACCGTAACTTTATTGATTCTGTCCAGATTACTGTTGCAGAAGAAGTTGGGGTTGAAGATCGTGGCGGGTTTTATGAAGATGCCGGCGCACTTCGGGATATGATACAAAATCACTTAATGCAAATTTTAACTATGGTAGCGATGGAAGCTCCAACATCATTGCAAGCAGATGAAATCAGAAACCGTAAAGCTGACGTTTTAAAAGCGATACGCCGTATAACTCCAGAAGAAGTAAAACATTATACGGTGAGGGGTCAATACGATAAGGCATCAATAAAAGGAAAATCAGTACCTGGATATTTGCAAGAAAAGGGAGTTGGGGCCAATTCTAACACAGAAACATTTGTAGCCATGAAATTTTATCTTGACAACTGGCGTTGGCAAGGTGTTCCCTTTTACGTTCGAACAGGCAAAAGAATGAAGGAAAAACAATCTTCGATCGTTATACAATTTAAGCCGGTACCCCATTCTACTTTTTCTTTTGGAAAAGAAGGTATGATGCCAAACCGTTTAATTATAAATATTCAACCTGCAATGGATATTAGGCTGCAGTTTATGACAAAAAAACCTGGCCTGTCACTTTCTCTAAAACCTGCGGAGATGGTTTTTGATTATTTTTCATGCTCTACACAATCACCTGAAGCATATGAAACATTAGTATTGGATGCTTTGCTGGGAGACCCTACTTTATTCATGCGTTCAGACCAGGTTGAAGAAGCATGGGATGTAGTAACAACCATTCAGGAAGCTTGGGAAAACGATAAGTTTTCAAGTTTGTATAAATATGAAGCCGGGGGCTGGGGTCCTGAAGAAGCAAATAAATTACTTGCCCGTCAGGGACATGAATGGGCATCAAACTCACTAAATGACGTAGAATTAGAAGAAAAAGAAGTAGCAGATGGTAAGTATTTTTAGTAGTAAAGAAGAAATAACGCCTTACGCAGCCAATATATTTGTAGCTGCGGCACAAAATGCAATACAGAAACGAGGCCGCTTTTTGGTAGCGCTTACCGGCGGTTCATCGCCTGTATCACTATACAAGCTTTTAGCAACATCCCATTACAAGACCAAAATAGATTGGGAAAATGTTTTTGTTTTTTGGGGTGACGAACGCTGGGTGGCACTTGATGATGAACGCAGCAACGCGAAAATGTCATCGGACTACCTGCTAAATCATGTTGGCATACCAAAAAGCAACCTATTTCCAATGTATAAGGAAGGTTTTGCACCGGAGGAATATGCTTTGGAATATGAAAAATTGATAAAGTGTTTTACAGGAGATCATGGACAATTTGATCTAATCTTATTAGGAATGGGCGATGATGGACATACCGCTTCACTATTTCCAAGTGAAGCCGTATTGCATGAAAATAATAAATGGGTATCGGCCTATTATCTCGAGTCGCAAAATATGTACCGAATAACCCTAACTGCGCCTTTCATTAACAAAGCGAAGGAAATTGTGGTAATAACTTTCGGAGAAAGTAAAGCACATGCGTTAAACGAAGTTTTATATGGCGATTATAATCCTGAAAAATATCCTACGCAACTGATTAAACCTTTAGACGGAAAATTGTTGTTCTTGACCGATCAGGCTGCGATAAATAGATAAAGATAATTTAGATATGCAAACAAATACTGCGCATTCAGCTAAACTATATATGTGTCATTAACTTAATTTTGTGAATTGAGTGTTAAAATATAAATTTTATAAAAGCAGCTGCAATTTTGCCTTACAGATGTATTGATAATTCTCTTGAGGATCTAACTCTATCTGTTTTTTGAATATTTGTTTTTTCAATCAACCAATTAAAAAGAGATTCTACACGCTGTCTGACATTATACACTGCTGTCGAACACAAGTCGTTTGGAGCTTGATCTCTATTTCTAATTTCTTGACATTCTCCTTTAACTGCTTTAACAGGAGTCATCATTACAAAGTTTTTTTCTTACTCAAAATGAGAGAAAAACGCTTTGTTTTGATAGATTTTATCACCAAAAAAGAATTTATTTCCTTAAGTCAACCATATTTCTATTATCACAGTTAAATCATTGAAAGATCCGAGGCTAATTTGTTTCTCCTCGGGAATAGAAATATTGTATCATTCGACAAAATTCTCATCCTTAAAACCGATCAAATATAATTTATTTTTGGCTCGGGTCATTGCGGTATACAACCAGCGAATGTAATCTCTATTGATTCCGTCCGGCAAATAAGGTTGTTCAATAAAAACTGTATTCCATTGTCCGCCTTGTGATTTATGACACGTAATTGCATACGAGAATTTCACTTGCAGGCCATTGAAATATTCGTTGGCTTTTACTTTTTGGAATTGATTGAATTTAGTTTCGCCTTCATAATCTTTCAACACCTCCTGATACAATCTGTTTGATTCTTCATAGGTCAACGACGGCGATTCGCTTTTTATGGTATCCAATAGTAATACCGTTTCAAACGGAATCTGATTGGGGTAATCAATCATTCGGATTTTTACTTTGGCAAACTTAAAGCCATACAATTCTTTGATATTGAAAATTTCTAATATTTCTATAATATCACCATTGGCAATAAATCCGGCTTCATCAGAATCTTTCAACCAGAAATAATTGTTCTTTACCACCATCAGGAAATCGCCTGTGGAAAGTTCGCTTTCTTTATCGAGGATTTTGGTTCTGATTTGCTCATTATATTGATTCGCTCTTTTATTGGAACGAACAATAAAAGCAGTATCTTCTATACTATAATTGCTGTAGGCGGAATTGATGGCATCCTGAATATCATACCCATCGGTCAACCGCACAATATCTTTAAATTTTTTGACATCAAATTTGAATTCATCGATAAAGGAATCTTTCAATAATTCCCGAAGTTCGGTTGCGTTATGCAAAATTCCGGAATTTTCTTCCTGACGCATCACTTCATCTAGCTCGATATGTTCTACTTCCTTATCATAATTCATTCCCAAAGTGCGAATGTCCAAAGCGGGACTAATATCTAAATTTACCGGTGGCAACTGAGCGGTATCTCCCAGTAAAATCATTTTGCAATTCGTTCCCGAATATACATAAGAAATCAAATCATCGAGCAACGAACCATTCTCATACAGCTTAGAATCCGAATTAGTGTCCGAAATCATAGAGGCTTCATCAACGATAAATATTGTATTCTTATGTTTGTTTTGCTGCAATGTAAACGAAACGCCACCACCAGAAGACTTCTTGGGAAAGTAGATTTTTCTATGAATTGTAAAAGCAGGTTTGTTCGAATAATTAGCAATCACTTTTGCCGCACGACCTGTGGGCGCTAATAAAACATATTTTTTATTGATGTCCAATAAACTATTTACAATTGTAGAAATAACCGTTGTTTTTCCCGTTCCCGCATATCCTTTTAAAACAAAAATTGTTCTATTGTCGGTTTCGGTTAAAAAAATTGCTATTTTTTGAAAAAAAATATCCTGTTTATACGTGGGTTGAAAAGGGAACTTTTTTTGTAAAAGACTATAAAACAGGGAGGAATTCATTTCGTGTTATTTAACTGCAAAGTAAAGAATGTTTTTTCAATTTTAATGTCAATAGCAATTTCAATTTTTAATTACTGCCATTGTATTTTGCTATTGTCATTCCCATTATCATTGCTATTATCATTGCTATTGTTATTGTCATCGCAATTGAATTTTGCCATTGAATTTTGCCATTGCAATTGTTATTGATTTTTAAATACGTAAGTTTGCGTTGTTGAAAAAAGCAATAGTATTATGAACATAGTCGAAAAAAAATATAAAAAACTTTCCATTCAAGTTTCCTTGACAGGACTTTCTTTTTGTTGTTTTGATACGCTGAATAATACGGTAACTTCATTTAACGAAGTGCTTTTTGATAATTTTAATAAAGGCACAAAAACTGAAGATTTGTTTGCCAATGCTTTCAATAATCATCCGGAATTAAAAGACCCTTACGATGAAATCCTGGTGATTCATAATAACAATCTTTCAACTTTTGTTCCGGAACCATTATTTGACGAAAACTTTTTAGGCAGCTATTTACAATACAATACAAAGGTTTTTGAAACGGATTTTTTCGCTTTTGATGAAATTCCAAACTTTCAAATGAATGCGGTTTACATTCCGTATGTGAATATCAATAATTTTTTTATTGACCAATTTGGTGCTTTTGATTACAAACATGCCAACAGCATTTTGGTTTCCAAACTTTTAGTTGCTTCCAAAAATAAGGATGAGAAAAAAATGTTTGTCCATATTAATACAGGTCATTTTGAAATCATTGTAGTTCAGAACCAAAAACTACTCCTTTTCAATTCATTTGATTACAATACACCGGAAGATTTCTTATATTACATATTATTCACTGCCGAACAATTAAATTTAAATCCCGAAAACTTCCCACTGGAACTAATCGGAAATATTGATATCGAAAGTGATTATTTTAAAATCACTTACAAATACATTTGCAATGTTTCCCTAATTGATGTGGAAGATTTGCGATGGAACAATTATTTTTCTGAGGCCGAAAACAGAAATCATTTTATACTTTTCAACTCATGAGAATCATTTCAGGAAAATACAAAGGAAGACGCATTTTTCCACCAAAAGGCCTACCAGTTCGCCCCACTACCGACATGTCAAAAGAAGCATTATTCAATGTTTTGAACAACCATTTCAGTTTTGAAGGACTTAAAATATTAGATTTATTTGCAGGAACCGGAAATATCAGTTACGAATTTGCTTCTCGGGGAAGCACGCCGATTACTTCTGTTGACGGTGATTTTGGTTGTGTAAAATTTATCAAGCAAGTGGCTGCCGAATATGATTTTAATATTGCTGCCACAAAGAGTGATGTTTTTATGTATTTAGAAAGATGTAAAACTTCTTACGATATTATTTTTGCGGATCCGCCTTATGCTTTGGACCAAAAAACTTTCGAGAAAATCATATTATTAGTTTTTGAAAAAGAATTGTTAAATGAAGACGGAATGATGGTAATCGAACATTCGAAATATACTAAACTGGATCACATGATTCACTTTTCATTTGAAAAAAGTTATGGTGGTTCAATTTTTAGTTTTTTCGAAATAGTTTCTGGTGAAAAAGAAGATACTCAAAACGAAGCAGACCAAAACGACGGTGAAGAAGAATAATTTTAGATCAGTTTTTAAGAAAGCTTCTCCACTATTTTTTTATAGACAGGAGTTGCAATACCATATTTAAAACCTTCATTTACCACATATTTTGTTAGCGAATTCAATTCTGTTTTATGTCCAGCTAATAAATCTCTGTGCATAGATGATGTATTGTCTTGTGGTGATTTTTCAAGTTTGATAATCGTTTGAGCCACAATATCATTGGGCAGCGCTAACCCTTTTGCGACAGCGACAGCGGTGATCTCATTTAACAATGAAATGTAAACGGCCTTATTTTCAGGATTATTTAAAATTCCACCAATATTCTGGTTTAAATACGAAGTTGCTGAAGCCAAAGCTGAAATAAAAATGAATTTTTCCCAAACCGTTTCTTCAATATTTTCTACAAGAAAACTTTCGATATCGGCATTTTTAAAAATTGATTGTAATTCCGTCAGTATGGAGATTGCTGATGTTTTGGAACCAAAGAATAGTTTTTCGTAAGAACCAATTTTCTTGATAATTCCCGGCGATTCAATCATAGAAACGATATATACACAACCTTGCAAAATCGTATTTTCAGGAAATAATGTTTGAATTCGTTCCACAGCATCTACACCATTATATAGTGGTAGAATTATGGTCGTTGCCGAAATGCACTTTTTAATAGATCCGAAACTGGTTTCGATATCATAGGTTTTAGTGGCACAAATAAGATAATCGAGTTTCCCTATTTCATCTGGATTATTCGAAACCAAAGTAGGGAAAACAATCATTTCGGTTGTATCAGCAATAATTTTTAAACCGTCGTGGTCTATTGCTTTTTGAGTTTCACCACGGGCAATAAATACAATTTCGATTGCATCTGACTCAAAATAAGCTTTCGCCAATAGTCCGCCAAAATAACCACCCACTCCACCCAATCCTAAAATTCCTATTCTTGTTTTCATAAAAAATAAAGTGTAATACTCTTTTGTGAATGTCTTGATTATCTTTCTTAACATCGTTAAAAGTACCAAAATCTTTAACATAAACTTCTAAACTGTTGTACGGAAAGAATAAATCAAAATGGTAACTTTGCTTTTTTGCAAAAATTATGTTAGACAAAGACAATACCATTGAAGTTCAGGGCGCTCGCGTACACAACTTAAAAAATATAGATGTTTCCATTCCACGTGAAAAACTGGTCGTAATAACCGGACTCTCAGGTTCAGGAAAATCCTCCTTGGCTTTTGATACTATATATGCCGAAGGGCAACGCCGTTATGTAGAAACTTTTTCAGCTTATGCCAGACAGTTTCTTGGTGGATTGGAACGACCGGATGTGGATAAAATTGATGGACTTTCACCTGTAATTGCTATCGAACAAAAAACCACCAGTAAAAGTCCGCGTTCCACCGTAGGAACGATTACTGAAATTTATGATTTCCTGCGTTTGTTATACGCTCGTGGTGCTGATGCGTACAGTTATAACACTGGCGAAAAAATGGTTTCTTATTCTGATGAGCAAATCAAAGATTTGATAATTCAGGATTTCACCGGTAAACGAATCAATATTCTAGCACCTGTTATTCGTGCTCGAAAAGGACATTATGCGGAACTTTTTCAACAAATCGCCAAGCAGGGTTTCCTTAAAGTTCGTGTAAACGGCGATGTGCTGGATATTACTTTGGGGATGAAATTAGACCGTTATAAAACGCACGACATTGAAATTGTTGTAGATAGAATGGTGATTGAAGACACTGCAGATAATGAAAAACGTTTGACAGAAAGCATCAATACGGCCATGCATCACGGTGAGAATGTATTAATGGTTTTAGATCAGGATTCTAATGAAGTTCGTTTTTTTAGCAGGAATTTGATGTGTCCAAGTACCGGGATTTCCTATCAAAATCCGGAACCCAATTTATTTTCTTTCAATTCCCCAAAAGGTGCTTGTGAGCATTGTAACGGCTTGGGAACGGTAAACGAAATCAACACTAAAAAGATCATTCCAAACCCAAAATTATCTATAAAAGCAGGTGGATTTGCTCCCTTGGGCGAATATAAATCATCTTGGATTTTCAAGCAATTGGAAATCATAGGCGAAAAATATGGTTTTAAATTGACTGATGCCGTAGCAACTATTCCTGAAGAAGCCATGGAAATGATTTTGAATGGTGGAAAGGAAAAATTCACCATAAACTCCAAAGATTTAGGCGTTGCCAGAGAATACAAAATTGATTTTGAAGGGATTTCACATTTCATTAAAAATCAACATGACGAAAGCGGTTCAACCAGCATAAAACGTTGGGCAAAAGAATTTATGGACGAAATAAAATGTCCGGTTTGTAAAGGTTCCCGTTTGAAAAAGGAATCACAGTTCTTTAAAATTAATGAAAAAAATATTACCGAATTGTGCGATATGGACATTTCAGATTTGACTATTTGGTTTAATGATTTAGACAACCATTTATCTGACAAACAAAAGCGTATCGCTACTGAAGTAATCAAAGAGATTAAGGACCGATTGAACTTTTTGATGAATGTAGGTTTGGATTATTTGGCTTTAAGCCGAAGCTCCAAATCCCTTTCGGGTGGTGAAGCGCAACGAATCCGATTGGCTACTCAAATTGGTTCTCAGTTAGTTGGTGTGTTGTATATTCTGGATGAACCAAGTATTGGTTTACACCAAAGAGACAACGAAAAACTAATTCATTCGCTGGAACAATTACGTGATATTGGAAATTCCGTAATTGTAGTGGAACACGATAAAGACATGATTGAACGTGCGGATTATGTGATTGATATTGGACCAAAAGCAGGAAAATATGGCGGTGAAATCATCAGTAAAGGAACACCTGCTGAAATCCTGAAACATCATACTATTACAGCGATGTACATGAATGGCGAAATGAAAATCGAAGTTCCTGCGAAACGTAGAGAAGGAAATGGAAAATTCCTAAAACTGACCGGAGCAACTGGAAACAATCTAAAAAATGTTTCGATAGAATTGCCTTTGGGCAAAATGATTTGTGTGACTGGAGTTTCGGGAAGTGGAAAATCAACTTTGATTAATGAGACGCTCTACCCAATTTTGAACGCGTATTATTTTAATGGTGTTAAAAAACCGCAACCGTATAAAAAAATTGAAGGATTGGAACATATTGATAAAGTGATTGATATTGACCAAAGCCCGATTGGTAGAACACCACGAAGTAATCCGGCAACTTACACGGAAGTTTTTACCGAAATCAGAAACCTGTTTACGATGACCTCTGAAAGTATGATTCGGGGATATAAAGCGGGACGATTTAGTTTTAATGTAAAAGGCGGACGTTGCGAAACCTGCGAAGGTTCTGGCGTTCGAACGATTGAAATGAACTTTTTACCCGATGTATATGTAGAATGTGAGACTTGTCAAGGGAAGCGTTTTAATAGAGAAACATTGGAGATTCGGTACAAAGGGAAATCAATTTCGGATGTTTTGAATATGACGGTTGATGAAGCGGTTCCATTTTTTGAAATGATTCCGAAGATTTATAGAAAGGTAAAAACCATTCAGGATGTTGGTTTGGGCTATATTACACTTGGCCAGCAGAGCACAACGCTTTCCGGTGGTGAAGCACAACGCATTAAACTTGCTGGAGAATTATCAAAAAAAGATACCGGAAACACGTTTTATATTCTGGATGAACCTACAACGGGACTGCATTTTGAAGACATCAGAGTGTTGATGGAAGTGATTAATAAACTGGTTGACAAGGGGAATACGATATTGATTATCGAACATAACATGGACGTGATTAAACTGGCAGATTATATTATAGACATTGGTCCTGAAGGTGGAAAAGGCGGCGGACAACTGATTGCCAAAGGAACTCCTGAGGAAATTATAAAAAATAAAAAAAGCTATACGGCGCAATTTTTAAAAAAAGAATTACTTTAGTATTACTAAAAAATAAAAAAATAATCTCGGGAAATCATGAATTTAAAAGAAGCGTTCAGTAATGTCGAAAACTACTTTTCACCTAAAATAATTGGCGAAGTTAATGATCAATTTATCAAGGTGGCTAAAATTAAAGGCCAAGATCTGCCATGGCATAATCACGAAAATGAAGATGAATTATTTTACATTGTAGAAGGAGAACTATTAATGGAAATTGAAAACGAGACCAAACTCTCTATGAAAAAAGGAGATTTATTTGTTGTGAAAAAAGGTATAAACCATAGAGTTTCGTCAACTGACGAATGCTTAATTATGCTAATAGAATCAAAAACTACTGAACATACCGGTAAAGTTATCGCTACAATAACAAAATCAATTGAAGAACAAACATATTAAATTTACTTAGCCCTGATAGCAATGGAAATCCTTTATTGTTTTTCTTTAAAACAATAAAGATTGAAAAGGATAGCAGGAAATAGCTCCCAAAAAAACAGAAATTAAATTATATTTTTGAATATGAGATTAGAAGATTTTGATAATGACGAAGATAAAGTGATCCAAGATCGTCTAAAAAGAAAAACCTGGAACGAAATAAGAACGAATGACAGTTGGGCGATTTTTAAAATTATGGCCGAATTTGTAAACGGATATGAAAGTATGGGACGTATTGGCCCTTGTGTATCTATTTTTGGTTCCGCAAGAACGAAGCCTGAAGATGCTAATTACTTATTGGCTGAAAAAATTGCATACAAAATCAGTAAAGCCGGCTATGGCGTGATTACTGGCGGTGGTCCCGGAATTATGGAAGCCGGAAATAAAGGCGCACATCTTGGCGGAGGAACATCAGTAGGATTAAATATTGAATTGCCTTTTGAGCAGCATTTTAACCCGTATATTGACAGCGATAAAAATCTTAATTTTGATTATTTCTTTGTTCGAAAAGTGATGTTTGTCAAATATTCGCAAGGCTTCGTGGTGATGCCGGGAGGTTTTGGAACTATGGATGAATTGTTTGAAGCGATAACTTTGATTCAGACCAAAAAAATAGCAAAATTCCCAATTATTCTTGTTGGCACCAGCTTTTGGTCGGGATTAATTGATTGGATTAAAACAGTTTTAGTAGAAAAAGAGTGTACTGTAAGTGCTCAAGATTTGAATTTATTTAAAATTGTAGACACTGAAGATGAAGTGGTTGATGTCCTAAATGCCTTTTATAAGAAATACGATTTATCACCAAACTTTTAAAAAAAATGAAGCTGCCTCAAAAACAGCTTCTTTTTTTGCTTAATATTAAGGAACATCAGAACAAATTTATCTAATTATAAGTATATTTATTTTTTAATAAATAATACCGAATTTTGAAATCATACCTTAAAATAACGATTTATTTCTTTGTTTTATTAACGTCAGTGCATCAATATGCTCAACATCAAAACAAGATGACTGCGGCGCTTCATGCTGATAATAACACATTGTCCATAAAACAAAAAATTATTTTTATAAATCAGTCCGATGATACGTTGACTTCAATCGTTTTGAATGACTGGAATCATGCTTTTTCCAATAAAAACACACCGCTTGCCAAACGATTTTCTGACGAATTTTACAGGGGTTTTCATTTGGCCAAAGAAGAAGAACGCGGCAGCACGATAAATTTAATTATCAACGATGCGTCCCAGCAGTTTTTATCTTGGCAACGACCAGACAAAAATCCTGATTATATCGTGCTACAATTAAAGGAGCAATTACTTCCAAATCAGAAAATTACTTTGCATCTTTCATACATCTCAAAAATCCCAAGCGATAAATTTACAAAACACGGTTACAGTAACAATGGTAGTTTTAATCTTAAAAACTGGTACCTGACTCCTGCAAGATACGAAAACCATACTTTTATAAAAAACAGCAATAATAATCTGGAGGATATTGCAAATGCTGTTTCTGATTACGAAGTTGACCTTACACTTCCGGCAACTTTAGAAGCAATATCAGATTTAAACAGTGTTAAGACAACTGGAAAAGATGATTTTTTACATTACAGATTGTCGGGAAATAATAGAACTGATTTTAGTCTGATTATTGAACCTAAATCTAATTTTGAGAGTTATAGAAACAGTTCAGTTGAAGTGCTGACTGACTTGAAAAACAAAAAAGTAGACAACATTGAAAAAGCAATTATAATTGACCGAATTGTAAATTACGCTAATAATTTGATTGGGAAATATCCGTACGAAAAAATTGTAGTTTCCCAGACGGATTATGAAAAAAATCCTTTTTATGGATTGAATCAACTTCCATCATTTATAAGTCCGTTTCCCGACGAATTTATTTTTGAAATTAAGTTTTTGAAAACTTATTTAAACGAATATCTAAAGACGAGTTTGCATCTGGATCCGAGAAAAGACAATTGGATTTACGATGGAATTCAAGTCTATGCGATGATGAAATATATCGATGAAAATCACCCGAAAACTAAAATGATGGGAAGTGCCTCTAACATCCGATTGCTTAAAAGTTTCAATCTGACCAATATTGATTTTAACGGTCAGTACAGCTATTTTTACATGCTGATGGCACGGAAAAATCTAGACCAGCCATTAGGAGCTCCAAAGAATACTTTAATCAAGTTTAACGAACAAATTGCCAGTAAATACCGGGCAGGATTAAGCATTCGTTTTCTGGATGATTATTTACAAAACGATGCTGTAACGACCAGTATACAACAATTTTATCAAAAAAATAAGCGCACACAAGTATCGAGATATGATTTTGAAACTGTATTAAAATCAAAAACCACTAAAGATATTAGTTGGTTTTTTAAAACCATTATTGATTCCAGAGACATTATTGATTATAAATTTTCAAGCGTTACAAAAACTAAAGACAGCATTACTTTTTCAGTTAAAAACCGAACAGGAGCGCCAATTCCTATTCCGGTTTATGGCACAAAAAAAGGAGCGATCGTTTTTAAACAATGGCTCGATATTGAAGAATGCGACAGCACATTTACAATTCCCAGAAACAGTATTGATAAGATTATTTTAAATCTAAAAAATGAAGTCCCAGAATACAACTTAAGAAATAATTGGAAGAAATTAGAAGGTTTTTTTCCTAACAATCGTCCGGTTAAATTTGTATTCATGAAAGACTTGGAAGACCCGTATTATAATCAAATTTTGTACGTTCCCTCCATTTATTACAACTTGTACGACGGTTTGACTCCGGGACTACGACTCCACAATAAAACCATTCTTGAAAAGCCTTTTATTTTTGATGTCAACCCCTCCTACTCCACTAAATCGAATAATTTATCCGGTTCGGCCGTTTTTGTAGTCAATCAAAATTTTAGAAAAAGCAATCTTTACAATGCCAGATATTCTATAAGCGGTTCCTATTTTCATTATGCTGAAGATGCCGCCTATTTTAGATTGAATCCGGCCGTACAATTACGAATAAGAGAGCCAAATTTCAGAGATAATAGGAAACAACTTTTCTTATTCCGACAAGTGATTGTAGATAAGGAAAAAAGCGCTTTGGTGCTTGACAACTCACCAGAAAATTATTCGGTATTTGATGTGAGATATATCAATACAAAAACGGAGGTTACTAATCATTTTAATTTTACATCCGATTTACAAATTTCGGGGAAATTCGGGAAAATTACTGGTGAAATTGAATACCGAAAACTATTTGAAGATAATCGCCAAATTAATCTTCGTTTTTACGCAGGAAGTTTTTTATATAATAAAACGCAATCGGATTTTTTCAGTTTTGCATTGGACAGACCCACAGATTACCTTTTTGATTACAATTATTTTGGAAGATCAGAAAGCACGGGGCTTTACAGTCAACAATATGTATTGGCAGAAGGCGGTTTTAAGTCCAAAATTGCTACTCCTTTTGCCAATCGATGGATTACCAGCTTCAATGCGAGTTATAGTATATGGAACTGGATTGAGGTCTATGGCGATATTGGTTTTATCAAAAATAAAGACGTGAAACAGCGCTTTGTTTACGACAGTGGAATTCGCCTAAATCTGGTTACAGACTATTTTGAATTGTATTTTCCAGTCTATTCAAACAATGGATGGGAAATTGCGCAAGATAATTACAATGAAAAAATACGTTTTATTGTAACTTTTTCGCCTAAAACATTAATCAATCTTTTTAATCGAAAATGGTTCTAATTCAATATTATTATCACTATTCATTAACGTATTCTTAAATATTAAATAATAAAATTATATATAATGGAAAAATAAAGTTCTTTTTATTAGAATAAATTGCAAAAATTAAATTCTATTTTTTTCAATGTATTATGAAAATAGGTTGTTTTTAAGTAAATTTGGCATTTAAAGTTATACTTTTCAATTATGATAAAAGAAAAAACCAATACTACATTGACGATTGAAGATTTCAAAATCGAAGTTTTAAAGGACTATACCACGGCCATGATAAGCCGAGAATGTAGCCTGTTAGGACGCAAGGAAGTATTAACTGGAAAAGCCAAGTTTGGTATTTTTGGTGATGGAAAAGAAGTTCCGCAACTTGCAATGGCAAAAGCGTTTCAAAACGGTGATTTCCGTTCCGGATATTATCGCGATCAAACTTTTATGATGGCCATTGGTGAACTTACTATTCAACAATTCTTTGCCGGATTATACGGCCATACTGATATTGAACAAGATCCAATGTCAGGAGGAAGACAAATGGGAGGTCACTTTGCCACTCATAGTTTAAACAATGATGGTTCTTGGAAAAATTTAACAAAACAAAAAAATTCAAGTGCTGATATTTCTCCTACAGCAGGACAAATGCCAAGATTACTAGGTCTTGCCCAAGCATCAAAAATATACAGACAAGTTTCAGGAATACCAAACGCTTCTAATTTTTCTGTTGAAGGAAATGAAATTGCGTGGGGAACTATAGGAAATGCAAGTACATCTGAAGGCTTGTTTTTTGAAACCATAAATGCTGCTGGTGTCTTACAAGTGCCAATGGTAATGAGCGTTTGGGATGATGAATACGGAATTTCTGTTCATGCCAGACACCAAACAACAAAAGAAAACATATCAGAAATATTAAAAGGATATCAAAGAGAAGACAACACGAATGGTTTTGAAATTCTTAGAGTAAAAGGTTGGGATTACGCGGACTTAATTGCCACGTATGAAAAAGCCGCTACTATTGCCAGAGAAAATCACGTTCCTGTTTTAATTCACGTCAATGAACTGACGCAACCACAAGGACATTCCAGTTCCGGTTCGCATGAAAGATACAAAAACGCAGACCGATTAGCTTGGGAACGAGATTTTGATTGTATTCGTCAAATGAAATTATGGATGATTGCCATTAATATTGCATCACCGGAAGAACTCGAAGCTATTGATGCACAAGCAAAAAAAGATGTTTTAGAAGGCAAAAAAGCCGCTTGGAATGCCTTTATAGAACCTATTGTTGAAGAGCAAAAAGAACTGGTTGCATTATTGCAAAAAATAGCTGATTCCAGTTCAAATAAAGCAATAATATTAAAATTTATTGCTGATTTAAGCGAAATCAAATCTCCTTTAAAAAAAGAAATTTTGGTCACTGCCCGAAAATTATTGCGTTTAATTCAAAATGAATCTGGTAAAGAAGAACTTTCGCAGTGGATTACAGCATACATCGCTAAAACACAACAGAATTTTAGCAGTAATTTATTTTCTGAAACTGATTTAAATGTTTTTTCTGTTGAGGAAGTATTGCCAATTTACCATGAAGATGCTAAAGAAGACACGGATGGCCGAATGATTCTGCGTGATAATTTTGATGCCATTTTTACAAAATACCCTGAAACATTAATTTTTGGTGAAGATGCCGGAGCCATTGGGGATGTGAATCAAGGTTTAGAAGGAATGCAGGAAAAATACGGAGAGTTACGCGTTGCCGATGTTGGAATTCGTGAAGCTACTATATTAGGACAAGGAATTGGATTGGCGCTAAGAGGCTTACGTCCCATTGCCGAAATTCAATATTTAGATTATTTATTGTATGCTATCCAAATCATGAGTGATGACTTAGCTACATTGCGATACAGAACAGTAGGCAAACAAAAAGCACCTCTTATTATACGTACTCGTGGCCACCGTTTAGAAGGCATCTGGCACTCAGGTTCTCCTATGGGAATGATTATAAATGCCATCAGAGGAATTCACGTTTTGGTTCCAAGAAATATGACACAAGCAGCTGGTTTTTATAACAGTTTGTTAGAATGTGACGAACCTGCTTTAGTAATCGAATGTTTGAATGGCTATCGATTGAAAGAAAAAATGCCGATGAATTATGGCGAATTCAAAACTCCAATCGGAGTGGTGGAAACGTTGAAACAAGGTTCTGATATTACATTGGTTTCTTATGGTTCAACTTTACGATTGGTTCAGCAAGCTGCCAAAGAACTGCTTGAAGTTGGAATTGACTGCGAAATTATCGATTTACAATCCTTACTTCCATTTGATATCAATCAAGATGTTGTCAAAAGTATTGCTAAAACAAATCGTCTGTTAGTAATTGATGAAGATGTTCCTGGAGGCGCTTCGGCTTATATTTTGCAACAAATAATTGAGCAACAAGATGCTTATCATCATTTAGACAGTAAGCCACAAACCTTGACAGCAAAAGCTCACAGACCGGCTTACGGTACAGATGGAGATTATTTCTCTAAACCTTCTATTGAAGATATTTTTGAGAAAGTATACGAAATGATGAATGAAGTAAATCCATCAAAATATCCAAGTTTATACTAAAATAAATATTTTCTAAGTTATAAATCCTAATCGGCAACGGTTAGGATTGTTTTTTTATGTTCGTTTGGGTTTTAAATAAAAGTGGTTTTAAAAAAATAAGTAACTGAACAAAAGTTAAACTCGATAGATATAAAAACGATTAGCATTACCTTTATTCTCTAAAAAAAATAATTATGGAAAAATATGCACTACTAGCTCGATTAGAAGCTAAAGCTGGAAAAGAAGAAGAAGTTGCAGCATTTTTAAAAAGCGCTTTACCTTTAGTATTAGATGAACCAGAAACAGTAAAGTGGTACGGATGGCAAATAGGAACATCTACTTTTGGCATTTTTGATACTTTCGAAACTGAAGAAGGTAGAAAAGCGCATCTTGCTGGTAAAATTGCCGAAGCGCTAATGACTAATGCCGGAACACTTCTGTCACAAGATCCGATTATAGAGTTTGTTGAATTACTAGCAGTAAAATAAAGATTCGAGACATTCTATTCATAACAAAAAATTGTTTTTAAAATCAAAAAATAACGTATTCTTAAATCTTTAGGGGCATAATTTTAAATTAAAGGTATAATGCCAACGTAAAATTTTTATGTTGGCATTTTTTATTTAATTTTAGTGTTTTAAAAATTTATAAAACATGAAACGATTAGAAACCATCTTACACGGCATTGAAAATGTTAAAGTGATAGATGACAGAATTGAGTACAATCAGTACATCCCTTTGGATTTATCCATTACAAATGAAGCTTTTAACAAAAACAAGATCGATAATTCAACCGATTTTGAAAAATATATAGAAAGCTATTTAACAGAAAATGACGCAAAAGTTGCTTACGGCGGCTACAATGAAATTAGAAATTTGTATCAAAGAAGTGAAATTTTCAACGATTCAAAAACGGAAGAACGCAACATTCATATCGGTTTAGATTTATGGATAAAAGCAGGAACACCTGTTCTGGCAGCAATTGACGGATTTATTCACAGTTTTAATTACAATACTGGCGTGGGAGACTACGGTCCTACAATAATTTTAGAACACAAAATTGAAGATCATAAATTTTACACTTTATACGGTCATTTATCGTTAGAAAGTATCAGTGACATCAAAATTGGAGATGTTTATGAAAAAGGGCAACAAATAGCCACTTTGGGTGATGCTGCGGTAAATGGGGATTATGCACCTCATTTGCATTTTCAAATTATAAAAGAAATTTCGAATACCTTTGGGGACTATCCCGGCGTTTGTAGTGAAAATAATCTGAAACATTATTTAGAGAACTGTCCGGACCCCAATATCTTATTAAAAATAAAATAAATCATGAAAAAATTAATTATTGTTTTGAGTATTTTTTTGCTCATTGGCTGTAAATCAAAAAATATTGTAGCTTCACCAGCAGAGACAGAAGTATTTAAAGTTGAGAGACTTACGTTATCTGAAATTAGTGAAAGTCAAAAGAGTAAAGCTTATGAGCTTGGCAAAAGAGTTTTGATGACTTGCAATACATCTAAATTCAAACCATTCACATTAAACGAAGCAACCCCTTCTGTTATTAAAAACACTACTGAGGAAAGACTGACAAAAACTTGCACTCGTTTTCGTCAATTCTACGGTACATTTATTGATCTTCAATTGGTTGAAGCATACAGAAATAATTTTGACAAGTCAACGGTGTTTCGTTACAAAGGTTTGTATTCAAAAAAAGTAGCAAACAAAGAACTCCGCGTTACAATGAATTCAGAAAATAAAGTATCCTCCATCAAGTCATTAGATTGGGTTAACTCTTTTCCTCTAAATTAATTTTAAGTTGAATTTCTCTTTTTTAATTAAGAAATCTTGCTTCACAGTTGCTTCCACAAATCTAAAATAAGATCGAGTCAAAGATTATTTTTAGTGTTATTTTTTTAATTAGTAAAATGGTATTTATTACAAACACATTTGATTTAGAGTCAAATTAACAATAGTAATTAAACAAGCATTTAAAATAATTATGTAACAAAAATCAGATTTCGGCAATTATCTTTAATTTTAAATTATTACGAAAAGTAAATTTAAAGAAATGCCTTCCAAATAAGTTAAATTGGCTGAACAAGAATAAATTTTATAACATATTTGTTAAATTTTATAATGTACCTTTAGCATGAAAAGCTATTTTTGTTCAAACTGTAAAATAAAAATATTTGAAACTGTACATAAAATACATGGTAAGTAATCGCTGTAAAATGGCGGTTAAAGAAGAGTTGAAAAAGCTTAAACTTCACTTTATAGTTGTTGAATTAGGAGAGGTCGAGATCATGGAAAATATTTCTATGGATCAAAGACAACTCTTAAAGGCGGCTCTTTTGGATTCAGGACTTGAATTGATGGATGATAAAAAATCGATGCTAATCGAAAAAATTAAAAATGTAATTATACAAATGGTGCACCATACGGTTGAACCCATTAAAATTAATTTTTCGGATTATTTGAGTCAACAATTAAATCATGATTACACCTACTTGTCTAACTTATTTTCGGAAGTGCAAGGAACTACAATTGAACAATTTATAATTTCCCACAAAACAGAACGTATAAAAGAGTTAATTATTTACGGAGAATTAAATATCACGGAAATTGCCTGGAAAATGAATTACAGCAGTGTCGCTCATTTATCCAGTCAATTTAAAAAAGTGACTGGTCTTTCCCCTTCTCATTTTAAACAGTTAAAAGACAAAAGGCGCAACCCAATTGAGGAAATTGGGAAGCCATAAGATGTAATTAAACCAATTTTTTCAAAAAATTTAATAAAAAATAGAAATCATAAATAATCAGATATCAAAATATGCAAGAAGTCTAATTGAAGCCATTTTAGACCCTACAATCTCAATTGATATTGCGGGGAAAATCACGGACGTAAATGAGGCAACGGTAAATATTACGGGTATCAGTCGTGACTGCTTAATTGGAACTGACTATTTTGATTATTTTACCGAACCCCAAAAAGCAAAGGATGTTTTTCAAGAAGCCTTTACCAATGGAGTCGTAGTTGATTCTACTCTAACGCTACATCACAAAAAGGGTAAATTAACAAATATACTGTTCAACGGAACTATGTTTAGAGATGATCAAGGAAATCCATCAGGAGTGATTGTAGTATCTCGAAATATAGCCGAGCAAAAATGGGCATTGGATTTGAAAATCGCAAATAGAGAACTCGCGCATCAAAATAAAGTAAAAGAAAAGCGCGCAGCGGAGTTAGTGATTGCCAATAAAGAATTGGCGTACCAAAACGAGGAAAAAGAAAAACGCGCTGCTGAATTAGTGATTACTAACGAAGAGTTACTATTTCAAAATAAAGAAAATAAAAAAAGGGAAATTGTAAATAAAGAACTTACAGAAATTAATAATTCTGCAAAATTAGCTTCGCAATATTCTCTAAGTCTGATTGAAGCAAGCCAAGATCCACTGGTTACCATAAATACCAAAGGAAAAATTACCGATATGAACGAAGCATTGGTAAATATCACAGGTATGACCAGAGAGGAACTTACTGACTCTGATTTTTTTGATTATTTTACCCAGCAACAAAAAGCTAGAGAAGTATATCAAGAAGTATTCGAAAAAGGATCTGTTGCTGATTCTCCGCTAACCATTCGTCACAAAGACGGCAAGTTAACCGATGTCTTATTCAACGGTTCCGTCTATAAAGATTATCAAGGAAATGTTATCGGTGTTGTAATTGTTGCTCGAGATGTGACGGAACAAAAGAGAATTGCGACCGAACTGATTGAGGCACGTGTTTTTGCCGAATTAGCTACAGAAATAGCTGAAGAAGCAAAGAAAAGCGCCGAAAGTGCTACCATTATAGCTGAAAATGCAGTAAAAGCTAAGCAACAATTTTTGTCGAATATGAGCCATGAAATTCGTACGCCGATGAATGCTATCATTGGTTTTACAAAAGTGGTACTAAAAACAGAATTGAGCTGCAAACAAAAAGAGTATTTAGATGCTATTAAAATGAGTGGTGATGCTTTAATCGTACTAATAAACGATATTTTGGACTTAGCAAAAGTAGATTCCGGAAAAATGACTTTTGAGAAAACTCCGTTCAAAATGAAAACGTCTGTATTTGCAATGCTTCACTTATTTGAAACCAAAATACAGGAAAAAAACTTAAAATTAGTTACAGAATATGACAATAAAATTCCTGCTGTACTTTTGGGTGATTCGATTCGTTTACACCAAATCATTTTAAATTTGGTCAGTAATGCCATTAAATTTACATCAAAAGGAAACATTACCGTAAGTGTAAATTTGATACATGAAGACAATGATAAAGCGATTATTGAATTTGCCATAACTGATGATGGAATTGGAGTTGCTGAAAATAAAATAGGAAAAATATTTGAAAATTTTCAACAAGCTTCCAGCGGAACTTCTAGACTTTATGGAGGAACAGGATTAGGTTTAGCGATAGTAAAGCAACTGATAGAACAGCAAGGTGGAACCATTCGTGTAAAAAGCACAATTGGTATTGGCTCTACATTTAGTTTTACTTTAAGTTTTCAAAAAACAAGGTCTGATGCTGAACTAGGCCATGAAGACATCGAACTGGGTACAAAATTAAAAAATATAAAAGTTTTAGTAGTTGAAGATATTCCTTTGAATCAATTGCTAATGAAAACATTGCTAGATGATTTTGGATTTATTTGGGACATTGCCGAAAATGGTAAAGTAGCGATTGAAAAACTAAAGAAAAACGTCTACGATATTATTTTGATGGACTTACAAATGCCAGAAATGAATGGATTTGAAGCTACAGAATACATTCGCAACACAATGAATTCAAAAATACCAATCATTGCGTTAACTGCTGATGTGACCACCGTCGATTTGGCCAAATGCAAAGTTGTGGGGATGAACGATTATCTTGCAAAACCTGTTGACGAAAGATTGTTACACAGTAAAATAATAGGCCTCTTAAAAAAGCCAAAACATGCCAAACTCAAAGAAACATTAGAAAAGGAAGAAGAAGGGACTACAGCAAAAAAAATAAAATATATTGACCTAGTATATTTAAATGAAAGAACAAAATCGAATCCTACGCTAATGATGGAAATGATATCTCTTTACTTAGAACAAACACCCCCTTTAATACATACTATTAAACAAAGTTTAGCACAAAAAAATTGGACTTTATTAGGAGCAGCAGCACACAAAATGATTCCATCTTTTGCAATAATGGGGATGAGTGTTGATTTTGAAAACATGGCAAAAAAAATCCAAGATTTCGCAATAGTAGAACAAAAAACAGATGGAATTGCTACTTTGGTGTTAGAACTAGAAAAAATTTGTTTACAAGCATGTATTGAATTACAAGAAGAATTTAACATAATTAAAAATACTATTTAATGAATAATAACAATGATAAAATAAAAATATTTCTTGTGGATGATGATGCATTATTTTTAAAATCGTTAGAAATTGAATTCTTAGAAAATGCTGATTTTATAGTAGAAACTTATCCTACGGGAGAACTCTGCATATCTAATTTATCTCACAGTCCAGATGTGGTAATATTAGATTATCAATTGGACGGTATTGTAGAAAACGCCATGAACGGACTAGAAACTTTGGATAAAGTAAAGGCTTTTAATCCAGAAATTCCAGTTGTAATGCTATCTTCTCAAGATAAAATTGAAGTGGCTGTAAATTGTATGCACCACAAAGCATTTGATTATGTAGTAAAAAGTGAAACTGCTTTTGTTCGTCTGCAAAAAATAATTACGGCTATTTTTAAATATCAAAAAATGGAAAAAGAATTAAATTGGTACATGGATCGTATGTAATCCGTTTTCCAATGTAATTTTGTTAAAATTTAATAGATAATTTAAATAAATCATCCCTCATTTGGTTGAATATTAAAACCAAAATTGTTTTATAATGCGGTATAAAGAAACGTCAGATTTGGAAATTTCATTGTTGTTAAAAGCAATCGATCAGCAATACGGTTACGATTTTAGGGAGTATTCCCAAGCTCATATCAGGCGCAGGATTATGAACAGAATGGCACTATCGAAATTTGAAGATATTTCTGAAATGCAATCTAAGGTTTTGAATGATGAAACATTTGCTTCTGAACTTTTACAAGATTTGTCAATAACAGTAACAGAAATGTTTCGTGACCCAGTTTTCTACAGGTCATTACGAGAAAATGTTATTCCTATTTTAAAGACATATCCTTTCATAAAAATATGGCATGCAGGTTGTGCTACGGGAGAAGAAGCCTACTCAATGGCTATTCTTTTGCAGGAAGAAGGCTTGTATGACAGAACAACCATTTATGCTACTGATTTTAATCAGATGGCTCTAAACCGTGCGAAAGATGGAATTTTTTCGAACAAAATGATAAAAGAGTATACTTCTAATTATCAGTTGGCCGGAGGAAAAGAATCATTTTCCAGTTATTACACTTCCAATTATGATAATGTCATAATGAATCATTCTTTAAAAAAAAATATTGTTTGGGCCAATCATAATTTGGTAACCGATAGTGTTTTTGCAGAAGTGAACTTAATATTGTGTCGCAATGTGCTGATTTATTTTGATAAAAATTTACAAAATAAAGTCCAAAATCTTTTTTACAGTAGTCTTATAAATGGCGGCGTACTCTGTTTGGGTTCTAAAGAAAGTTTACGATTTTCTGATTTATATACCCATTATTTTGAATTGGACACCAAACAACGCATCTTTAAAAAGAAATATTGAATATGCAATATGAAGCAATTGTAATAGGAGTTTCTTCTGGAGGCATGAGTGCGTTGAAAATTTTATCTTCCTCTTTGCCACTGCATTTTAATATTCCGATTATCGTAGTGCAGCATTTAAGCGCTCAATCTGATAGTCATTGGATAAAACTTTTAAGTGAAAAAAGTCAACTCAATCTAAAAGAAGTCGATGAAAAAGATGCAATTGAAAAAGGAAACATTTATATTGCCCCTCCCAATTATCATTTATTGATTGAAAAGGATAAAACGTTTTCTCTTACTATAGACGCGCGTGTAAATTTTGCAAGACCTTCAATTGACGTGTTATTTGAATCAGCAGCCGAAGCGTATACAAATAAATTAATTGGAATTGTGCTCACAGGATCTAATAGTGACGGGACAAAAGGAATTAAACGAATAAAAGACTGTGGAGGTTTAGCCATTATTCAAGACCCAAAAACAGCAGAATCTGAATATATGCCAATGTCAGCAATTGCAGCAATTGTGGCAGATTACGTTTTACCATTGGAGGATATAATCAAATTATTAATACAATTAGATCAACAAAAAAAATAAAAAGCCTAAATTTTATAAATAACAGTACGAAAATGAACTTAGGAAGAAAAATCGTTATCGGATTTATTGCTTGTGCAATGGTCCTTGTCGGAGTTGCATTGTTTTCTTTTAAAAACAGTGAAAAATTTGTTGCTTCAAATACTTTGGTAAATATTTCCAATCAGGTATTGTATGAATTCGAACAAATTTTACTTACTTCTGTTGATGCAGAAACAGGAGTTCGAGGTTATGTTATAACAGGCGATGATAATTTTTTGAAGCATTATATAACCGCTAATACAAAAATAATTGAGAATATTAAAAAAATAAATAAATTAACACGAGACAATTTCAATCAACAAATTAATATCGAGAAACTTACAAAAGTGCTTCAACTGCGATTTGACAATTTAAATACCTGTATAAACCTTCGTAAAAATAATTTTGAAAAAGCACGAGCCTTTATTGCTTCTGGCGAAGGCAAAAAAATTCAAGACGAAATACGAAAAATAATTAGTGAATCACAGCAATTAGAACGTTCGCTTCTTGCGCAAAGGACTCAAAATAGTGCGGTAGATGCCAGTAAGTTTAATATTGTTTTTGCTATTTTACTGCTGGTTATTGTATTGATTCTTATTGTTGTCTATACCATTGTTGCTACAAATTTAAAAGCACTTAAAAATTCCGAGTCACAAACTGCCAGTAAAAATTGGTTGCTTACCGGTAACTCAGCACTTAGTGAAAAATTAATGGGAGATCAAAATATAGAACAGTTGGCAAACAATACCATAAGTTTTCTATGTAACTATCTGAAGGCCAATATTGGCGCCGTTTATCTTTTTAATGAAAACGAAAATACTCTACTGCTTAGTGGAAAATTTGCTTTTTCATCTACTAATGACTCAAAAGAAAATTTTAAATTAAATGAAGGATTAATTGGTCAGGCTGCCTGGGAACAAAAGCAAATTTCAATATCAGATGTAACTGATCATCAAATTCGTATCACTTCATCCGTATTGGATGCAAAACCAAAACATCTGCTTATTACCCCTTTTTTGCTCGATGGAAAAACGATAGGTGTAATTGAAATAGGCAAGCTTGCAGAATTTAACGAAACCGAAAAAGAATTTGTAAATGTTGCTATGAGCAGTATTGCTATAAGTGTCTATACTGTGCAACAAGCTGAAGAAAAAGAAATAAGAGCCGCAGAGTTAGTTGTTGCTAACAGAGAACTCGCTTATCAAAATGAAGAAAAAGAAAAAAGAGCAGCAGAATTAGTTATTGCAAATGAAGAACTTGCCTTTCAAAATGATGAAAAAGAAAAAAGGGCTGTGGAATTAAGTTTTGCGAACAAAGAGCTTTCGAATCAAGCTGAAGAACTTCAAATTCAGCAGGAAGAACTAAGACAACTGAATGAAGAATTAGAACAACAAGCGCAAAATCTAAAACAACAGCAAGAGGAATTGCAAATGACCAACGAAGAACTGGAAGAGCAAACCCAATCATTGGAAGAGAAAAATAAGGAAGTTGAAGCCTCTAAAAATGATATTGAACAAAAAACAAAACAACTGGAAATTAGCAGCAAGTACAAATCAGAATTTCTTGCAAACATGTCGCATGAATTAAGAACACCTCTTAATAGTTTGCTTATATTATCCAAAGATTTATCCGAAAACAGAAAAAAAAATCTAGATGAAGTTCAGGTTGAAAGTGCAGAAATAATTTATAAAAGTGGTCACGATCTTTTGGTCTTAATCAATGAAGTGCTGGATCTCTCCAAGATTGAGGCTGGAAAAATGGCTATCAATATTGAAAAAGTAGCACCGAGAAATTTTACAGCTAATATTATTCGCGATTTTAAGCATCAAGCTGAGCAAAAAGGACTGGAAATACTTTGCAAACAGGCCGATAATTTACCCGAGTTTATTTACACTGATTCTCAGCGTTTGAATCAGATCTTGAGAAATCTTTTATCCAATGCGATAAAGTTCACCGAAAAAGGAAGTGTACTTATTGATCTGGAATCTAACACCGAAAATACTTTGCGCATTTCAGTTAGTGATACAGGAATTGGAATATCAGAAGACAAGCAGGCAGCCATATTTGAAGCTTTTCAGCAAGCCGAAGGCGGTACTTCCAGAAAATATGGTGGAACTGGATTAGGACTTTCTATTTCACGGGAACTTGCAAAATTATTAAAAGGAGAAATAAAAGTGAAAAGTAATTTAGACAAAGGTTCTACTTTCTCACTGATAATCCCATTTGAAATTTACGCTACAGAAGAGTCTCAAAACGAAATCCCATTGAAACCTGTTTCGAATGCGCCACGTTCTGAAATTGATAGTCGATTCCTCAATTATCCAACAATAAAAGACGACAGAGATACCATAAACAGTGATGATAAAATAGTACTAATCATTGAAGATGATCAAAATTTTGCTTCAATACTTTTAAAACAAGCCAACAAAAAAGGATTCAAATGCTTGTCAGCATCTTCCGGAGAAGACGGCCTGGCCCTTGCTGCAAAATACAAACCTCAAGCCATCATTCTTGATATGGGTTTACCAGGAATCAAAGGCAGACAAGTATTGACTGAACTAAAAACAAATTCTTTGGTAAGGCATATTCCGGTTCATATCATATCGGCTGATGACCGTTCGCTGGAACCTATCCGAGAAGGCGCGGTAGAATATCTGATGAAACCAATAGCGAAAGAAAGTCTGGAACAAGCTTTTAACAGAATTCAAAATTTTGTGGATAGAAAGATAAAAAAACTGTTGATTATTGAAGACAGCGAAAATTCCAGAAAAGCAATAAAAATACTCATTGGCAGTGGTGATGTAAAATGTTATGAGGCAGCAACAGGAAAAGAGGCTTTAGAATTGTTTGAGCACAAACACATTGACTGCATCATTCTCGACATAGGATTACCAGATATGACTGGCTTTGAACTTATCCAAAAACTGGGCGATTTAAAAGGCCATAACCTACCTCCTATTATCGTTTATACCGGAAAAGAACTTACAAAAGAGGAAAATAATCTGTTGCACAAATATGCGGAGAGCATTATTATAAAAGGGATAAAATCCGAAGAACGATTGCTGGATGAAACAGCTCTTTTTCTTCACCGAACGATTAGCAATTTACCCAAATCGAAACAGATGATGATTAATAATTTGCATGATAAAGAAGCTATATTTCATTCAAAAAAAATATTATTGGTTGATGATGACATGCGAAATGTATTTGCTTTATCAAAAATATTACAAGAACGAGGAATGGAAGTCATAAAATCCGAAGACGGCAAGAATGCATTAAAAATGTTAGAAGTTCATCCTGATATTGATTTGGTTTTAATGGATATTATGATGCCGGAAATGGACGGTTATGAAGCAATGAAACAGATACGATCTCAGATAAAATTCAGAAACTTACCGATAATTGCCCTAACGGCTAAAGCGATGAAAGACGACAAACAGAAATGTATTGATGCAGGCGCCAATGATTACATCACGAAGCCAATTGATGTTGAACGTTTGTTATCATTAATGCGTGTGTGGTTAAGCAAATAATCAAACATTTTCAAGAAGGCGATATACAGCCATCATCATACGTTGCATTTTTTGATTGATATTTTGATATTCAAAGAAAACACTCAACTCTTAAACTTTTGTTTTACAATTAAAAATGGAAATAAATAGCCCTGTTAAAATTTTATTGGTCGATGATTTACCAGAGAATTTGTTTGCCTTAGAAGTAATACTTTCTAATGAAAATTATTTGTGTGTCAAAGCAAATTCCGGAAATGAAGCCTTAAAAATTCTACTTCACCAACAAGACTTTGCCATCATATTAATTGATGTGCAAATGCCTAAGATGGATGGATTTGAAACCGTAGAACTAATTCGACAAATCGATAAACTTAAACATGTACCGATAATTTTTTTAACGGCCAGCATGGATAACTCTTTACAAATTTTTAAAGGATATGAGGCCGGTGCTGTAGATTATATGATTAAACCTATTTCGCCTGAAATATTAAAAGCGAAAGTAGCTGTTTTTGTGGATTTGCACACAAAAAATCAGGAATTATTAGTTCAAGCGCAGCAATTGAAAAAACTGAATACCGACCTTAAAGCCCAAAAATTACGTTCTGAATATTCTTTAAGTCTAATTGAAGCAAGTCATGATCCATTATTTGCCATCAATCCGAAAGGGAAAATAACCGACATGAATAATGCATCGGTTAAAGAAACTGGTATCGCTCGACAGCAATTAATTGGAACAGATTTTTTTAATTATTTTACTGAACCAAAAAAGGCTCGCAAATTATACCAAAAAGTATTTGAAAAAGGATTTATTGCAGATTGTCCATTAATCCTTTGTCATAAAAATGGCAAATTGAATGATGTATTATTCAATGGAGCAGTATATAAAGATGATAAAGGAAATGTACTTGGAGCGGCCATTGTTGCACGAGATGTGACCAATCAAAAAAGAGCTGAAAGAGAATTACTTGAAGCTAAAATTTCAGCGGAATCAGCCACCAAAATTGCTGAAGAAGCTAAAATTAACGCGGAAAATGCTGCGATTACAGCTGAAAGTGCCGTAAAAGCAAAACAGCGATTCTTGTCGAATATGAGTCACGAAATCCGTACACCAATGAATGCGATCATCGGATTTACTAAAGTGATACTGAGAACGGAATTGACAGACAAGCAAAAAGAATATTTAAGCGCAATAAAAATAAGTGGTGATGCTTTAATTGTCCTCATTAACGACATACTCGATTTGGCAAAAGTTGATGCCGGTAAGATGACATTTGAGAAAACGCCATTCAAAATGAAATCTTCAATCACGGCAATGCTTCATTTATTTGAAAACAAAATTCAGGAAAAAAACTTAAAACTTATTAAGGAATACGATAATAAAATTCCAGATGTTCTGATTGGAGATCCGATTCGTTTGCATCAAATTGTTTTAAATTTAGTAAGTAATGCCGTTAAATTTACATTTCAAGGGAAAATTACGGTAAGTGTCGATTTATTGCATGAAGATGATGAAAAAGTAATACTCAAATTTGCCATAACGGACACCGGAATTGGTATTTCTGAAGAAAAAATAGGAACTATATTTGAAAATTTTCAACAGGCAACTAGCGGAACTTCCACATTATATGGCGGAACTGGACTTGGTCTTGCTATTGTGCAGCAATTAGTAGAACCTCAAGGAGGAAGTATTTTTGTAAATAGTATTATTCATGAGGGTTCAACATTTAGTTTCACCTTGCCTTTTCAAAAAACAAACGCAGATGCAGAATTGGAAAATGAAGAAGAATTATTAGATGCAGAAATAAATAATATAAAAGTATTAATAGTTGAGGATATTCCGCTAAATCAATTATTGATGAAAACATTGTTAGATGATTTTGGATTTGAACGAGACATTGCTGAAAATGGGCAAATAGCTATCGAAAAAATAAAAGAAAAAGATTACGAAATTATATTAATGGACTTACAAATGCCAGTTATGAATGGATTTGAAGCGACAGAATACATTCGTAAAACGATGAATTTATCTATTCCTATTATTGCGTTAACTGCTGATGTAACTACCGTGGATCTAGCTAAATGCAAAGCCGTTGGGATGAATGATTACATTGCGAAACCCGTTGATGAAAGACTACTTTATAATAAGATAGTTAACATATTAAAGAAGCCAAAACATATAAAAATTGGGAAAATTCCAGTAAAGCATACTAAAATTATTAACGATAAAGAGGTAGCAAGTAAAAAGACAAAATGCACCAATCTGGAATACCTACATCATAGAACAAAATCAAATCCAGCACTATTTAAGGAAATGATAATTTTATATTTGGCACAAACTCCAGCACTGGTAACTACAATGAAGCAAAGTTTAGCCAATGAAAATTGGTGTTTATTAGGCGCTTCCGCACATAAATTGATACCTTCCTTTTCAATAATGGGAATCAGTTCAAACTACGAAAATATGTCAAAGAAAATTCAGGAATTAGCGACAGCACCAGACAAATCAAAAGAGATACATGAACTAGTGCAGCAACTTGAAGATGTTTGCCTCCAAGCCTGTACCGAATTGAGTGAAGAACTTGATACAATTTAAAACGGATAAAGATAAAAAGATAAAGCCGCTACCAAAAACATAACTAAAAAAAAATAACTCTAATAAGACAAAATTAAATTTATTTTTCCCTCATTGTCAATGTTTTACAAATAAATATATGATGTAAAGATTTATTCGATTTATTTTAAACTGTGAATGATATAACTTTTATTAACAATTGTATAACATTTTTGCTGTTCAATCAAAATACATTTGTTAAGTAATTATGATCTCCCCAAAACGAAATATTAATTATTCAAAGGTGTTTGTTTAAAACCATATTAGTTAAAAACTTACATTAAAAAAAGTATAAATTTTAAAAATCAAAATCATGAATTTAAAAAGAATTTTTGGAGCATTACTTACTGCTCTTGGAATAGGTGGACTTATTTACACTGCAGTTATATTTGCAAGTACTTCAGGTGAAACAACAGATGTTAAATCGTTAATCATTTACGGTGTACTCGGTATCCTTTTCTTCATTTCCGGAATCAGCTTAGTGCGTACAACAAAAGACGAATCATAAATTATTTTTCTGAAAATTTGATTGTTATTGCATGAAAAACCAATTCAATTAATGAGAAAAATAATTTATTATTACTTTGACCATAAGTTTTTAATATTACAATAAAATGATTGAAATGCGTTTTTCTACGAAAAACAGAATACTTTCAAATATCATTTTTACAAAACAAATTCTCTCTGCTTTTTATGTGCAGAGAGAATTTATTTTTTAGGCTTAAATGTCTTTTTCTGTTTCCTGAATTGTGATTTAAAACAGATCCGTTAAAGTTCTCCCTGCTCCTCAAATCATATTTTATAGTCTTTCAAGCATACCGTTTTTAGTGGATTGGCCATTTTAATTTTTATGCTAAACTGACTCATTTAGGAAATTCTCTTATTTTGATGCTACAATTTGCTGTCAACAAAAAATAAATTACAATAAATAATATGAATTCTCCATATCAAACTTAAAATCAAACCATGAAAATAGCCGTCTTTAGTACAAAACCATACGACCGAGAATATTTAGACAAGTTTAATACGGATCATAAACACGAGTTAGTTTATTTTGATGCGCCATTAAATAGTGAAACTACCAATTTGGCGATAGGATTTGAAGCCGTTTGTGTCTTCGTAAATGACACAATCGATAAAAAAGCAATCGCAAAATTAGCAGAAATAGGTATAAAACTTATTGATTTGCGTTGCGCAGGCTTTAACAACATTGATCTTGAAGCAGCTGCAAAACATAACATTAAAGTAATGCGGGTTCCAGCTTACTCTCCGCAAGCTGTTGCAGAACATGCTGTAGCATTGATTTTAACTTTAAATCGCAAAACGCACAAAGCATACAATAGAGTTCGGGAAAGTAATTTTTCATTAGAAAATCTTACTGGATTCAATCTTCATGAAAAAACGGTTGGCGTAATTGGGACTGGGAAAATTGGTGCCGCCTTTTGCCAAATAATGTTAGGGTTTGGTTGCAATGTTATTGCTTACGATGTTATTAAATCCGAGAAATTAATAAAAAAAGGTGTTATTTACAGAACTTTGGATGAACTTATTAAAAATTCTGATATCATCTCGCTGCACTGCCCTCTTACCACTGACACAAAATACCTTTTTGACAAGACAGCATTTTCTAAAATTAAAAAAGGCGCTATGTTGATAAATACCAGCCGTGGCGCTTTAATTAAAACATCGGATGCTATTGAAGCTTTAAAAAAAGAACAATTGGGTTATTTAGGGATAGACGTTTATGAACAAGAAGAGAATTTATTTTTTAAGGATTTATCCGAAAGCATTATTCATGATGATTTAATTGAGCGATTAATGGCTTTTCACAATGTATTAATTACACCACATCAGGGATTTTTTACCATTGAAGCACTAGACCAGATTGCTATTACTACCTTGAATAACTACACTGATTTTGAACAGGGTTCACCCTTAAAAAATGAAGTAAAACAGTAGATATGTATAGCAAATTTCCATAATGATATGTGTGAATGTTACAACTCATTTTGAATATTATGTAATGAATTTAAAAGTGTAAAACAATAATTTTACTTTATTAAATTATTGTAGAACCTAAATTAAAACACTTGAAAAGTACAATCACCAAAATGGATAAAAAAACCATATTGCACAAAGCGAAAGGAAATTCAGACGAAACGATTCTTGAAACAAGTAAGGGTTGTCGCAATGTTTTTTTAGAGGAATTAAAAGAAATTTACTTTTCTGAAAAAGCGTTAATTATCTCAATTCCCATATTAGTTAAGAACGCCGCTACCGAAGAATTAGCTGACGCACTCAAAGTACACTTACAATTTACAATTGACCATATTAAGCGCCTTGAAGAGTTTTTTACTTCCATAGGTGAAATAAATATTATGTCAAAATACGAAGCAATGTACGGTTTAACAACTCCGTAAAAAATTTAAGACACTACTACCAATCCTTTTTAAAAATAAAAGATGGCTATTCAAACTGTAAACCCCTTTACCAATGAAGTCATAAGGTCATTTGATGAAATGAATGATGAATCTGTCGATATGTTTATTGCACAATCTGTAAAAACATTTAATTCATGGAAACAAACTAGTTATAAGCATCGTGCTGTAATATTGCATAAAGTTGCTGCTTTGATGCGTGATAAAAAAGAACATCTAGCTAAAATTATATCGTTAGAAATGGGCAAATTAATTGTTCAAACAGAAGGTGAAATTTTATTTAGTGCTGATATTTTTGATTCCTATTCAACTAACGCGGAGACATTTTTGGCAGATAAGCATCCAAAACCAAAATATGGTGATGCTTATGTACGTTGCAGCCGTATAGGAGCTATTTTTGGTGTTGAGCCATGAAATTTTCCTTTTTATAAAGTGGCCAGATTTTCGGCTCTAAACATTATGGTTGGAAATATAGATTTTATAAAACATGCATCCATGGTGGCACAATGCACTATTGCAATCGAAGATTTATTTAATGAGGCTAATGCGCCAAATGGTCTTTAGAAGAACCTATTAATTTCTGGAAAACGAGCATCGTATTTAGTTGCTGATAAAAGAATAAAAATATATTTTGTTAGGTAGCATTTTTTCTGATTTGCCAGATTGGCGTAACGGCATCAAGAACATAGGGGTTTTCCAATCTTCCGCCTATGACCAACGAATAGGTACACGAGCTTGATACCCGTTAATTAGAACGATAAAAAAATGTTGCCTAACTTATATTTTAGTTTTTAGTGTTATAAAAAATTTTGTTTAAAATTATCATTAGACGAAAAGTTTATTTAGAGAATACTTCATCCTTTGTAAGTATAAAATTAAAGTTCCCAAACATAATAAAAATCATGTTCAAACGGAATTAAAGCTAACTGTAGTTTTAAATTTTTAAAACGATTCTTATCTCAAAGATTTTTAAAGCTTTAGATCCATCTCTAAAGACTACAACTTTATTTTGAAAGATATTTTTAATTAATATAATATAAGTATCTTTATGTCAACAACATAAGCTTAAAAAAAATGAAAACATACGAATTATTTACACCAAAAAAATTAGGTTCCATCGATTTGAAAAACAGAATTGTGATGGCGCCAATGACACGATGCAGAGCGATTGGAAATGTTCCTAATGAATTGATGGCTAAATATTACAATCAGCGTTCGAGTGCAGGCCTTATTATAACTGAAGGGACATCACCGTCGCCTAATGGATTAGGATACGCTAGAATTCCTGGTATTTTTAATGCTGAACAAGTAGAGGGCTGGAAAAAAACTACTGCTGTCATTCATAAAAACGGAGGAAAAATAATAGTTCAATTAATGCACTCCGGAAGAATTAGCCATCCTTTAAACATGCCAAAAGACTCCTTAATACTGGCCCCTTCTCAGGTAAAAGCAGCGGGGCAAATGTGGACAGATGCAAATGGTTTACAAGATTTTGTTGTACCTAATGAAATGACCCGTCAAGATATTTTACACGCCAAAACAGAATATATTTCTGCAGCTGAAAATGCGCTATTTGCAGGATTTGATGGTGTAGAATTACATGCTGCCAATGGATATTTATTAGAAGAATTTCTTTCTCCGGTTAGTAATATTCGAACAGATGATTATGGAGGAAGTGTAGAAAACCGTTGCAAATTTGTAATTGAAGTGGCTGCGGCCGTTGCTCAAGCGATTGGAAAAGAAAAAACCGGAATACGGCTATCGCCTTATGGAGTTGCCAGCGATATGCCACATTATCCTGAAATTGAAGCTACTTATGATTATTTATCTAAAGAGCTTAACAAACTTGATATTGCCTACATTCATCTTGTGGATCATTCCGCTATGGGTGCTCCTGACGTTCCTCTGGAAATCAAAAAATTAATTCGTCAAAATTTTAAAAATACCATGATTATTTGCGGTGGTTATACAAAGGAAAGTGCCGAATTAGCTCTAGAATCCGGACTTACAGATCTTGTTGCTTTTGGAAGACCTTTTATTAATAATCCTGATTTAGTAGAAAGATTCCAAAATGATTGGCCTTTATCCGAGGAACTTGATATGGACTTATTTTACACAGCAGATGAAAAAGGATATACGGACTATCCGTTTTACAAAATTTGACTGTAACAAATTTTTACCTCTTAAATAATGTTTTACAGAAACTCTCAAAAGCTACTTAAAATGAAAGACATATCCCAATTGCTAGCTTTGTTAGGAGATGAGAAAGACGCTTTGTTAAATCACGTTTGTAAAACAATTTCAAAAGATCAGCTTCACTTGCCGAATCCTTCCCATATCGATACTGTTTTTTTACAAAGCAATCGAAATGCGCAAACAATTAGGAGTTTAGCACAATTGTACCATCATGGTCAACTTTCGGACACTGGATACCTTTCAATTTTGCCTGTAGATCAGGGAATTGAGCATACTGCAGGAAGTTCTTTTGCTCCAAATCCAATCTATTTTGATCCGGAAAATATCGTCAAGTTAGCTATTGAAGCGGGTTGTAATGCAGTTGCTTCCACGATGGGCGGTCTTGCAATGCTATCCAGAAAATATGCCCATAAAATTCCGTTTGTGGTAAAAATTAATCACAACGAATTAATGACTTACCCCAATAAATACGATCAAATCATGTTTGGGAGTGTTCGAGATGCTTGGAACATGGGTGCTGTGGCCGTAGGAGCCACCGTTTACTTTGGCTCAGCTGAATCCGACAGGCAAATAATTGAAGTGGCAAAGGCTTTTGAAGAAGCACATACTTTAGGAATGGCAACTATTCTTTGGTGTTATTCCAGAAATGATGCCTTTATAAAAGACAACATAGATTATAATACCGCGGCGGACATTACCGGTCAAGCTAATTATTTAGGAGTTTCTATACAAGCAGATATCATTAAGCAAAAACTCCCAACCAATAATGGAGGTTTTAGTTCAATACAATTTGCCAAAACAAATCTGGAAATGTATACAAAATTATCCAGCTCAAATCCCATAGATTTATGTAGATATCAAGTAATGAATTGTTATTCAGGACGTATCAGTATGATTAATTCCGGCGGAGAATCAAAAGGCGAAACTGATTTGGCAGAAGCCTTAAAAACAGCTGTAATAAATAAAAGAGCTGGTGGAGCGGGAATAATTATGGGTAGAAAAGCTTTTCAAAGACCTTTTAGCGAAGGCGTACAACTCATTCAGGCAGTACAAGAAATTTATTTAGCCAAAGAAGTTTCGATAGCCTAACCCTCAGATGGAGTTTTTATTCCAAATTAGTTAATAGAAATTACATTTGTAAAATACAAGATGATGTAATTTGAAAAGCTATTTTTTTAAATTATCACAGTATGAACAAAAAAGAAATAAAATATTTAAAAATATTGATTACCATTATTTTACAACAAAAAAAGGTGTGAAAGATGTAACTTATTCTTCTAATTTTATAATACTCTTTCAGAGGAATGCAATGATCTTTGTAATATAAAATTTTCTCGATAAGCATGATTTAAACTTCAAATGTCTTAACGGTAGAATAAAAACTATATTTTTTGATACGATAATATTATTCAAATAAAATTAAGAAAATATGAAACTTCAAATAGGGATTACAGAAGCACATTTAAAAAACAGCATTTCGATCTTGTCTTCAATTTTGGCAAATGAAATGACTTTATATATCAAAGTAAGAAAATTTCATTGGAATGTATCCGGTCAAAGTTTTATGGAACTTCACAAATTGTTTGAAGGACAATATACTCAGCTGGAAGTTTCTGTTGATGAAACTGCAGAACGAATTAGCAAATTGGGTGGAAAGACGATTGGTACAATGAAAGAGTTTTCAGAGCTAACGATTATCATGGAATCTCCAAATCAATATCCAGGTCAAAAAGAAATGCTAAAAGAGCTATTAGAAGATCATGAAACGTTAATCATTCAGCTAAGAAAAGATGTTGATGCAAGCGCTGATGAAAATAAGGATGCGGGAACTGCTGATTTCTTAACAAGTTTGATGTTAGCGCATGAAACGATGGCTTGGACATTGAGAAGATATTTAGAATAACTAAAAAAATACAATATTATAAATGGAAAATTTAGAATCAGAAGTTTATATAATTTCTAGAAGTAATTGCAGAGTTGGAAAAATAACTGCGAAAAAACATGTTGAAGAAAATCAACTGATACAAGAAACCGACTGTCAAAAGTAATTAGAACGACAGAAGAAAATGATGAGTCATTTTCCTTTTATGACTGTACTATATGAATTAAAGTGCTTTACTCTTTTTCAAACAACTTAGAACCATTTAAAAAACAATTTCAAAACTGTCTCCTTGAGCTGTTAATAGAAAGAATTTTTTAGGTGGTTTTTTTGCTTTATGTGTTGTGCTTTAACTGACGTTTTCGCTCAAATTTATAAAGCTAAAGCTATCAAAATGTGTGAATGATACAACTTATTGCCATAGTTCTGTAACAAATAATGCTGCGGTGTTAATGACCTTTGTATAAACAATGTAACAAAAATGAAAATGAAAAAAATCCTTTTATTAAGTACGTGCTTAGCATTTACTTTAATATCGAAAGCACAAACGGAAGACAAGAAATGGAACGTTGGTCTTCATGGCGGTGTAACACAATACCAAGGTGATTTAGGAAATAATTTTTACAAAACTGATAAAGCATTTTACGGTTTTGGTGGTGTTTCTGTTTCTAGATATTTAGGTCGTTATTTCGATTTAAACTTTTTAGCATCAAAAGGAACAATTGGTTACAATAATGGTCCTTCAGGAAGTTTTAAAAGCGATTTTAATTCGGTTGCGTTAAATTTAAGATTTAACATGACAGGTCCTGAATCTTTTGTAAGGCCGTACGCATTTGCGGGTGTCGGAGCAATATTATTTGACAAAGATTTAAACTTTGATCAAGACAGAATTGATTACGCATTACCTACAGCGGGTGGTGGTTTAAATTTCAGATTAAGTGATGTGATTACATTGAATTTACAAGAAACATTTAGTTTTTCTAATAAAGACAGAAGAGACGGTGTTATAAATGGTAAAAAAGATGCTTATTTATCTCACATGGCTGGTTTGACTTTCAATTTAGGAGAGAAAAAAGATGCTGACAATGATGGTGTTTCAGATCGTAATGATACATGTCCTGGAACTCCGGCTGGTGTAATTGTTGACAATAATGGTTGTCCATTAGACAGAGACAAAGACGGTGTTGCCGATTATTTAGATACTTGTCCAGATGTTGCAGGATCTGAATTATTAAACGGTTGTCCAGATTCAGATAATGATGGTGTTGCTGATGTAAATGATAAATGCCCAGATACTAAACCGGGAACTAAAGTAGATGCAACTGGTTGTATTATGGATAATGACAAAGATGGAATTACTAATGATCTAGACCGTTGTCCAGATGTTGCTGGTCCAATGAGTTTAAATGGTTGTCCGGATTCTGACGGAGATGGTGTAGCTGATATGGATGACCGTTGTCCTACTGTAAAAGGAACTATGGAAAACAAAGGATGTCCTGAAATTACAAAACAAGATGTTGAAAGAATAACCTATTTAGGAAGTAAAATTTTCTTTGAAAACAATAGTGCCAAATTAAAAGTTGGTTCATTAGTTCAATTAGATGAGTTGGTTAACATCATCAATAAATATGATGCTTCTAACCTAGTTATCGAAGGACATGCTGATAGCAATGGTAGCGATGCCTTGAATTTAGAGTTATCTCAAAAACGTACTGAATCTGTTAAAAATTATTTAATGGAGAAAGGTATTTCTGGATCAAGAGTTACAGCAGTTGGTTATGGTGAAAGTAAACCGATCGCTACAAATGCAACGGCTATTGGGCGTGCTAAAAATAGAAGAGTAGAGTTGAAAATGACCTACGAAAAATAGTAAGATTAGGTTGGGTTTTTGGTTTGGTTAGTTGAAGGGCTGTTGGAAACAACAGCCCTTCTTTTGTGCTCTATGATTAAAGTTTAAAGAAATTAGAATAAAATAATATCCTATTTTGTTGTTTACAGTTCATAAATTTCAAATATTTTTCTCTTTAAGAGATATGTAAAATTTAAAAGTAAAGAGATTGAGGTATAAGAATAACTTCATTGAAAAGATACTAATAACACTACAAGAAAATATTGGCGTTGAGTTGTTTTGCCGGATCTAAACATAAGATTAGGTAAATGACATCTATATTTGAAGTCAGTGCAAAACTATTAAACGTTGCTGTTATAGTCGGAGCGAAATCGGGATCTGATCCCGTGCTTCAACTTAAGGAAGAGTTCCTACAAACCGTTTAAAATATTATTCCAAAGAGGTTTCGCAGCAATCAGAACTTTACAAAAGGAACATAATAAATGAATTGATTTATTTTGAAGAGCAAAACAATACTATAATTTGTAAAAAGACTTTTCAGAATTTTTTTAAAGATAGTGGGCTAAGGATGGATAAGAGCTCGACGTTTTTTTAAAGGAAAACCAAACAAGAATCAATTTGAATTAAAACAAAATCTAATAAAAAACCTGACAAAATTGGAACACACGAATATATGAACGTGTGTTTTGAAGACGAAAGTCATTTTGGACTTACTCCTAATGTTCCTAATACTTGGCAAGCAGAAAAAAATCCGATATTATTACTGTTTGTTGAAGGAAAATATCTAAATGTGATTGGATTTATGACTCGTAAAAATAATTTTTACTTTGCAGCCCATGAAACAACTTTTAATTCTGATAAAATGATTAGTTTCAGGAATAGTTTTGCTAACCAAACCGTCAAAAAAAAAGATTGTGATTTTTGTTAACTCACCAATACAAAATTCAAAAAAAATTATGGATACAATTAAAGAATGAAATGAAAAAGAAATTTCGATTTACTCTTTACAACCATATCCTCAAGAATTGAACCTTACAGAAATATTGTGGCGAACAATAAAGTATTAACAATTGAATTTTAATGTCTATTCCACTTTTCAAAATTTCAAGAATAGATTATCTAGTATATTGGATAACATTGATTTAAAGTACAATATTAAATTTTAGCTATTAGTTAGTTTTCAAAGTAAAATAATTGCAGCAAATAAACTGTAAATAATGTAACTAATTTTAAAATTTATATAACACTTTTAATAAATAAGAAACTGATCTTTATAATTCAGATTTCTCCGGAACTTAATCCATATGATGTTTTTTTTTAAAATTTTATCAATGATATATTTATATAACTCACATGGTAGCTTTAAAAAAAGAAGGTATTAAAATTCAGAAAATGTTGTTCGATTTTAAAAATGGAGGAGCCCCAAATCCTGTATAAATAAACGAAGGAAATAACAACCATTTCTTTACTGAATGATAAGCAATGGTAATTATTGTAATGTTACAGTACATGTAATAAACAACTTACCATTTCATTATTAAGCATGTCCTTCAATTGAAAAAAAAATTGACTGTATATAATCTATTGATATTAAGGATACTATAAAAGGATTTATTTATTCAGTTTGTAAAGAATTGTTTGATTTACATGAGGCCACAATTAAATAGAACTATTACCGTATCCTTTCTTTAAACCCAAATTGAGTTGAAGATTAAAAGGATAAGTAGATAATATATATTTCCCTTTAGATATTGCTTTATTTAGAGATAATCTTTCTAAAAATTATGATACAGTCCATAAATAGGCAATTTGTTTCGCGCTTAATTAGAATTACTTAAAGAATTAATCCTAAATTATAGATAATGATCAATAAAATCAAGGTTAAACGTCAAAATATCCAATTTAAAAGCATCCTATCAAAAGCTTATGTGAATGAGTCAAACAATTTACTGCTAGTAGGTACAAAAAAAGAGTTGCCCGAAATCTTATTTATTACAACATATCCTGCTCGAGAATGCGGGATAGCTACCTATTCCCAAGATTTGATCAAAGCGTTGAATAATAAATTCAAGGATTGTTTTAAAATAACAATTTGTCCTTTAGAATCTAACAATGAGCAACATGTTTATACTGATTCCATAAAATATATACTAAATACCGATCATCCGAATGGTTTTAGTAATTTGGCGAATAAAATTAATACTAATGTCAATCTTCAGATGGTATTAATTCAGCATGAGTTCGGGTTATTTAAAAATAATGAAGCCGATTTAAAACAGTTTCTGAAAATAGTTCAAAAACCTGTTATCATTGTATTCCATACAATATTACCCAGGCCAAATCCATGCTTGCAAGCAAATGTTCAAGAAATAGTACAAGAAGCGCATTCCATTATTGTAATGACTAATTCGGCTGCTGATCTATTAGTAAAAGACTATGATGTTGCTGCAGATAAAATCACAATAATTCAACACGGGACTCATTTAGTTCCTCATTCTGACAAAGAGGAATTAAAAATAAAATATAAATTAAGTGGAAAAAAAATACTTTCTACTTTTGGATTTTTAAGCTCTGGAAAAAGCATTGAAACCACTTTAGATGCGTTACCACAAATTATAAAAAAGAATAAAGACGTAATATTCTTAATTATTGGAAAAACCCATCCATCTGTTATAAAAGAAGAAGGCGAAAAATACCGTTTGATGCTTCAAGCTAAGATTGAAGACTTACAACTTCAGGAACATGTTCAATTTATAAATCATTTTCTGCCGTTACCAAATCTTTTAGAATACTTACAACTTACTGATATTTATTTATTTACTTCCAAAGATCCAAATCAAGCGGTAAGTGGAACCTTTTCGTACGCTATTAGTTGTGGCTGCCCAATTATTTCAACCCCTATCCCCCATGTGTGTGAAGTATTAAAAAATAATGTTGGAATTATCATTGATTTCAACAATCCTAAACAATTGGCTAAAAAAACAAATATTCTATTGCTAGACGAGCAGTTGAGAAAGGATATGGGATCAAACGGTTTGCATAAAATAGCTCCTACCGCTTGGGAAAATGCAGCAATTGCTCATGCTATGTTATTTGAGAAAATTGGAGAAGAAAACTTCCACTTGCGTTATAAAATTCCAAAAGTCAATCTGGATCATATAAAAAAGCTAACGAAACCTTTTGGAATGATTCAGTTTTCAAAAATTAATCAGCCTGATATTGATTCGGGATACACTTTAGATGACAATGCCAGAGCAATGGTAGCTATGTGTCAACAGTATGAATTAACAAAGGATGAAGAGAATTTAAAATACATTCAGATCTATTTTGACTTTATAAAGTATTGTTTACAGCCTGACGGATATTTTCTAAATTATGTAGATGAAGAATACCTTTTTACAGCGCAAAATTATACTACAAACTTGGAAGATTCGAATGGAAGAGCGATATGGGCTTTGGGCTATTTAAATTCAATTGGTGCTATTCTTCCCGAAGAGTTAGCAAAAGATGCTGACGTTACAATGCAACGAGCCTTACTAAAAGTGCTTGAAATTCATTCCACTCGAGCTATGGCTTTTATAATTAAAGGGATTTATTATTACAATATAAAAAAAGTATCAGAGCAAAACATTTCTACAGTTAAGGAGCTAACCAATAGGTTAGTACAAATGTACACACACGAAACAGAAAAGGAATGGACGTGGTTTGAAAGTTATCTTACTTATGGTAACAGTATTTTGCCTGAAGCTATGCTTTGTGCTTGGTTAGTTACAGGGAAACTAATTTATAAGGAAATTGCAAAAACATCTTTTGACTTTCTTCTTTCTGAAATTTTTGTAGAAAACAGGATTCGAGTAATTTCTAATAAAGGATGGCTTAATAAAGAAAATAAATTGGCTCCGAGTCCTATAGGAGGCGAACAACCTATTGATGTGGCGTATACTATTCTTGCTTTAGGGAAATTTGCTGTTGTTTTTGAAAATGAGCAATACCTTCAAAAAATGGAAACCGCTTTTAATTGGTTTTTGGGAAACAATCATTTATACCAAATTATTTACAATCCTTGCACTGGCGGATGTTATGACGGATTAGAAGATAATTATGTAAATCTAAATCAAGGTGCGGAGTCAACTGTGAGCTATTTGATGGCAAGATTAACTGTAGAAAAATCTTTGAAAAGAGAAATAAAAAATATTCCTATAAAAATTTGAAATACAAATAATTTCACAAAATTTCCTTCATTCAAAATCAATGTGACTTATTAATATGATTTACAAAAATGTAATTAAATAAATTTATGTAAATTTATACAATTATTAAAAAAAACAACCACCTGAACTTTAGACTTTTACAATTATAGTTGCCGATATTAAAGCATGTTACATGAATAAATCCAAAAATAAATCATCATGACAGCATTGAAATAATTAGGAATTTAGATGGATCAGTACTAGCGGACCTAATGGAACTAACATTAAATTATTTCGAAATTGAAACTTATGAATCAAAGTTTCTAAACAAGGAAAAAATAAATATTTAGCAAAAAACGAAAATTTCATGCTTTCAAAAGATCCAAAACAATTGTACAACTATTACAAAAAATTGGCGAAACAATTAAAAACTAAAAACGCGTAATTCTTTTTGGTCTTACGGATGCAAAAGTAGCTTTGTTGGATCTAGTTAGTGGTAATAAACATTTTCTTAAAATTGAATTCAAAATCAAAAACATTGATAAGCTAAAATTAAATCCGCGACATAATTTTGCCTAAAAATATTTTTTTAAAGCATAATCTTATTACTAAAAAATAACTTTTAAATAATTAACTTTTAAATAAATATAAATGAAAAGCAAAACCATAGGAATTATACTGATTGTTTTAGGAATATTAATGTTGCTTTACAATAGCTTTAATTTTACAACTACAGAAAAAGTGGTTGACATAGGCCCTATTGAAATAAATAAAGAAGTAAATCATCCAATTGCCTGGTCGCCCATAATAGGTATTGTACTTGCTGTAGGTGGTGTTGTTTTGCTAGTGTTTGGTACTAAGAAAAATTATTAAATTAAGGAAATCATTTTTATTTACGTGTGAATAATATAACTTTTTACAATATTTATATAACATATTTATTGCTTTGATTGTGAAATTTGTATTGTATTATAATCAAAAAAAAACATACAATGACAATTCAACTAAATTTAGATATTAAAAAAATATTCATTAGCGCTTTAGCTTTAATCGTGTTTTTATCGTTTGCCTCTTGCAGCAAAAATATTGCTTTTCAAAACTCTGCAATAGTTCCGGCTGCGCAAGGAAAAGTGAGTGTTAAAAAAGACAGTAATAAGAACAATGCAATCAAAATAGAAATTACAAATTTAGCAGAAGTAACCAGATTACAACCTTCTAAAAATGTATACGTTGTTTGGATGGAAACGGAAGATTCTGTTGTGAAAAATATTGGACAAATAAAAAGCGACACTGGTTTTATGTCATCAAAACTTAAAGCGAATTTTGAAACCGTTACATCATTTGCACCAGTAAAAATATTCATTACAGCTGAGGACAACGCAGATGTTCAGTACCCTGGAATGCAACTTGTTCTCACAACAAATAAATTTTAATTTCATATAAAATTAATTTGTAGAAACTACTATTGTTGTTGACTTGATTCTTGAGTACTCGTAATAAATTGAAAAGAACCTGATAATACTGTCTCTATTTTAAAACTGAGAAATGACTTTCCTAGCAGTTGGAATAAATTGATTAAAAAAATAGGTTTCATTTCTTTTATTAATCAACAATTCTCTCCCGAAAACCATCCTTTCAGTTCGTTTAATATCTAATAATTAAGATGATGAATAAAGAAAAATCAATTGTAGTGTTAAATAATCTTATTGAAATCAACAATGAAAGAATTGAGATTTATAAAACAGCTAAAAAAGTAACTGAAGAGAACGATTTAAAAGATTTGTTTTCCGAATTCCAGAAAACAAGCGCAATTTTCAAATCAGAACTTGTTGAAGAGGTGCAGAAAATGGGAGGAGTTCCTGTTAAGGTGGCCAGAAATAAAAGTTTATTGGTAAGGGTTTGGATTATTTTTAAATCAAAACTCATGGGGCAAGAAAGAGAAGACATTTTAAACACTCTTGAATACAATGAATTTGTGGCTATAAAAAGTTATAAGGATACCTTGTCTGACAACTTGGACCATCTTACCGCTGAACTTCATATTATGCTTAAATCACAACAAATTTTGTTAACAGCACATCATGATAAAGTTAAAAAATTAGGTGATTTGATGTTATCGTAAGTAAAATATGCTGCGAATTTTACTCAATTTTTCATTCGATTACTTAAAATTTTCAAACATTTAGAATTTAATTATTAGTACAATCAGATAGGTATTTCAAATTTAAGTACAAATCTTTTAAAAATATTAGGTAGTAATTCTGTTAATTAATTTTGTAAAATCCAAATTCATACTTTTCATAAGTTAAAAAAAAATCACAAAATTCTTTTTATTTTGAATATTTCAAATAATAGTAAAGTATTTCACGGATTATGCTACACAAAGACGATTATGATAAGTCACTAGATTAACCAACCTAAATTTCCTTGACGATATCCTTTCTCCGCGACCAGATGAAATTATTTGCCTTCAAAAAATCAAAAAATAATATTAATGATAAATGAATAACATAGTAACCACAAAAAAAGAGAGTATAACGATCTATTTAAAAGAAACTTTTAATGATGTAGGCAAAGTTACGATGTTCTCCGCACGCTTCTTTAAGGAAGTAGTTAAGCCTCCGTATGAAATGAAGGAGTTCATTAAGCAATGTTACGTTATTGGCTACAAATCATTACCATTAGTGACTATTACGGGTTTCATAATGGGACTAGTTCTTACATTGCAATCGAGACCTACTTTAGCTAAGTTTGGTGCAGAATCCTGGTTACCAAGCATGGTTGCGTTATCCCTTATCAGAGAAATAGCTCCTGTAATAACAGCTTTAATTTGTGCAGGTAAAGTTTCCTCCGGTATTGGTGCCGAATTAGGTTCCATGAAAGTAACAGAACAAATTGATGCCATGGAAGTTTCAGCCATAAACCCTTTCAAATATTTAGTAGTTACCCGAATTTTAGCAACAACGCTTATGATTCCGTTATTAGTAATTTATGCTGACGGTGTTGGAGTTTTAGGTGGATATGTTGGAATCAATATCCACAGTGAAGTGAATTTATATCGATATCTGGCCCAGGTTTTAGAATCGATAGCTTTTTTAGACATTTTCCCAGCAACCATAAAAACTTTTTTCTTTGGCTTTTTTATCGGAATGATTGGCTGTTACAAAGGATTTAATGCGGCTAATGGAACGGAAAGTGTTGGTAAAGCCGCTAACTCTGCAGTTGTCACCGCATCGCTGACTATATTTATAATTGACATGTTAGCGGTACAAATAACTGATTTATTCTTTTAAAATGACACAAGAAAAGACATCGATAAATGGTACTTCAAGGGTTGATACCAATGCGCCAGTGATAGAAATTAAAGATATATATAAATCCTTTGGTAAAAACGAGGTTTTGAAAGGCGTTACTTTTTCTGTCAATAAGGGAGAAAACTTAGTTGTATTAGGTAAATCCGGTTCAGGGAAATCAATTGCTATAAAATGCTTAGTTGGTTTGGTCGAAGTTGACAAAGGCGAAATAAATGTTTTTGGAACTGATATTACCAAATTAGACAATAATGAACTTAACGAAATTAGGGTTCGCATTGGATTTTTATTTCAAAATGCCGCTTTATATGATTCGATGAGTGTTCGAGAAAACCTAGGCTTTACTTTAAAAAGACATGCTAAGGATTTATCTGCTGAGGAAGTGGAAAATCAAATAAAAAATGTTTTAGAAAGTGTAGGTTTGAGCGAAGCTATTGACAAGATGCCTTCGGAATTATCCGGCGGTATGCGCAAAAGAATTGGACTTGCAAGAACACTTATATTAAAACCTGAAATCATTTTATACGATGAACCCACTACAGGATTAGACACTATAACTTCCAGAGAAATAAGTGAACTTATATTAGAAATCCAAAAGAAAAACAAAACATCTTCTATAATAATTACGCATGATATGCCTTGTGCCAAACATACTGGTGACCGTATCATTATTTTAAAAGAAGGCATAATACACGCAGAAGGAACATACGAAGAATTAGAAAAAAGCGACGATGAATGGGTGCGCTCTTTTTTCATATAACCAATAAAAAAATAAAAAATGAACAAGGAATCTGGATACCAATGGAAATTGGGAATGTTTGTAATAATAGGATTAATACTTTTTGTAGGAACCATTTATTTTGTTGGAAAACAGAAAAATTTATTTGGATCTACTTTTGAATTATATTCAAAATTTAATTCGGTTAATGGGCTTGAAGTAGGAAATAATGTTCGCTTATCAGGTATTAATATCGGTACTGTTGATGAAATTGAATTTTTGACGGACACTTCTGTAGTAATAAAATTAGTCATCAAAGACGAAGTTCGTAAATACATTAAAAAAGATGCTATCGCCAGTATTAACTCAGATGGTTTGATGGGCGATAAAGTACTTACCATTTCCTCAGGTAAAAACTCTACGGTCATAGTGGAAAATAGCAATTACATAGCTTCCAAACAATCAATAGAAATGGATGATTTAATGGTAAGTGTCAAAAAAAGTGTCGATAACGCCGGGATTATTACAGCGCAGCTTGCTCAATTCAGTTACAGCATGAACAATGGTAACGGTGCATTATCCAGGTTAGTTTCTGATGAGGAATTTGGAAATAGCATAAAAATCATGGTTACTAATCTTGAAAATAGCTCAACCGAATTCAAAAAATTTACTGTAAATATGAATAACGGAAAAGGAGCTTTGTCTAAACTGGTTAGCGATGAAAGAATGGGAAAAGTTATAGACTCATCTTTAACGAATGTTAAATCTGCGACAAAAGGACTGAATGAAGTTATTGAAGCTGCTAAAAATAATTTCTTATTGAAAGGATACTTTAATAAAAAGAAAAAAGCAGAAGCAAAAAAATTGGAGGACGCAGTTGATTTAGAAGAAGAGGAAATGAAAAAAGAATTAAAAATTGGTGATGAAAATGATTCTTTAAAATAATTAATTTACACAAATGGTAACCAATTTAAAACAAGATTATACTTTAAAATATTATGACGTTTAAATTAGTTATTTCCAACAATTATCAAGAAATATATTTAAATAATTTATCATGAAAACAGAAAAAGAAATCAATCAGGCAATACTCGAAATTACTATGAAAATACGCAATGAATATCCTGAATTAATTAAGTATTTATCAGAGATGCCAGTAACTATTCCCGATGTTGATCAGCCAGAAGTAACTATTAAAGTACTGAGCGATTATTATGAATCTCTCGAAAATTTATTAAAAAAATATAGTCAGAGCCATAAATAATACAATACCACACAACTTTATTCTCATTTATATTCTTAATATTTAAAGAATACCGTTCTATTTCATTATTTTTTTTTGTTAATCTGTGTTATAATCTACTGAATCAGTGAATAATGAAACTAATCTTTATAGTTATATAACTGCTTGAACTTGTAAAAGTCCCAAATTTGTAAAGTGAAAACTATTTCGCATTCAATACACAATAAATAAATGGATCCGATAGAGCGCGAGGGAAACTGGGAAGAACAAAAAAAAGAGTTAAAAGAAAAGTTTGCTGCTTTGACGAATAATAAGGCACTTTTTTCAGAAGAGAAAAAAGAAGAAATGTTTAAAAAGTACCAAGCTAAACTGGGGATAACCAGAGAAGAATTATTTAAAATATTCCAAGGCCTTTAAGTAGTCTTATTCTATAACGTACTAGCAAATTAAAGGATTTAAAATTAAAAATTTTGCTTGACAAAAATAATTTTATTACCTTTAACATACTCAAAATAAACAAATTACATTTAAATATAATTCCCAAACAAACAATAAAAATAACCCAAAATGAAAAAAATACTTTTTACACTCGCCATAACTACACTCATGGCCGGAACTGTTTTAGTAGGATGTCAAAATACCTCAAAAAAAGAAGAAGCTGCTAAAGATAATGTAGAAGAAGCAAGAGATAATCTTGATGATGCCAAAGAGGAATTGTCAGATGTAAGAGCCGCAGCTACAGAGAAAGAATGGAATGATTTTAAAGACAGCACTAATTCTACTATTAAGCAAAACGAAATTCGCATTGCGGAAATGAAAACCAAAATGAAAAGAACCGGTAAATCAATTGATGAAATATATGCAAAACAAATTGAAGAATTAGAGCAAAAGAACAAGAACATTAAACTTAAAGTGCAAGAATACAAAAACGACACTAATAGTGACTGGGAATCTTTTAAAGAAGAATACAATCGAGACATGGATGAATTAGGAGCTGCTATGAAAAATATGACAGTAGACAATAAATAGTAAATTAAAAAGGCGAGTTTTTTAACTCGCCTTTTTTTGTATAATTAATACTGTTATAACAATACAAATACTGATTTTATAGCGCCAAAGTGTGAATAATATAACTTTAAATTAAAGTATTGTAACAACTTACTAGTACAATCTGCAGATATTTGTTATGTAATTATTCGATAAAAAACAAAAAAAATGAAAAATTCAAAAAAACTAATTTTTGCTTCATTAGTATTAAGTTTAATGACTTTCACAAGTGTTCAGGCTCAAGAAAATGAAACTAAATTTGGTGTAAAAGGGGGCGTAAATTTCTCTAATTTTTATATCGATGATGTTGATGACAATAATGTGTTAACAGGATTTAATTTTGGCTTCTTTGCTAAATTACCTATTGCAGACAATATCTTTTTACAACCAGAGATTTCTTATACTGGAAAAGGTTCTGAATTAGTTTACAACAATCCGTTAGTTAGTGGTACTGCACAATTCAAATTAAATTATATCGAAGTGCCTCTTTTATTAGTAGTAAATGTGACCAAAAATTTTAATATTCATGCCGGTCCATACGCTGCTTATATGATAAGTGGTAAAACGACGAATAAATCTAATAACGGTAGCTACAACTTTGAAGACAAAATTGATGTTGATGATTTCAACAGATTTGATGCAGGTCTTGCTGGAGGTGTAGGTTTAGATTTAGAGCCTGTCAGTTTTGGCGTGCGTTACAATTACGGACTGACTAAAATTGGAAAAGACAATTCAGACTTTGCTTCTTCAGATGCTAAAAACAGTGTATTGAGTGTTTATGCTGCATTTGGATTTTAATCAAGCAACAATACAAATAAACATATCGCAATTTTTTTGAGGATAATCATTTAAGAAACCTGTAAAGGTTTAGAAAGTGTTTAAAAAAACAAACAAATGAACAAATAAACTAATCACTAAAACTAAAAATCATGAGCAACCTTCTTTACACCATCGCAGTAATCTTAGTTATCTTTTGGGCAATTGGATTCTTTGCATACAGTGCCGGATCAATTATTCATATCCTTCTTGTTATTGCTGTTATAGCAATCTTATTTAGACTTATCTCGGGTAGAAAAATCTAATTCAATCGTTATTAAAAAAATTATATCAATAATAAAATCGTAAAAAATTAAAAAATGGGCAATCTTCTTTATACAATCGCAGTGATACTGGTTATCTTTTGGGCAATCGGATTTTTTGCATTCAGTTTAGGATCAATAATTCACGTACTTCTTGTAATTGCAGTTATTGCGATACTTTTTAGACTTATTCAAGGAAGAGGTATTTAATTCAATTTTAAAATAATAAATAATAATTAAAATAAATAATTATGAAAGCAGATAAAATAATATTAGGAATTTTGGGTGGAGTGGCTGTAGGAGCATTATTGGGAGTATTGTTTGCCCCTGAAAAAGGAGACAAAACAAGAACAAAAATAATGGATAAAAGTAATGACTATGCTGACGAATTAAAAGGTAAGTTAGATACTCTATTGGGTTCAATTACTCAAAAATACGAAAAAATCTGGAAAGAAGGAGAATCTTTGTTATCTGAAGGAAAATCAAAATTTTACGATACAAAAAGTGAAGGTGAAACTTTACTTGCTGAAGGAAAATCTAAATTTTACGATGCAAAAAACGAAATTAAAAATACAAATATTTAATTAGATATTTAATTTTTAAAATTTCATTCTAAGTCCGTTTACAAACTATATCATGGAAAACAACGCAACAACAATAGAAATGCTTTTTGAAAGAGCAGAGGATTACACAAAAACAACAGTAGAATTGGCGAAGTTATATGCAGTGGATAAAACTGCTGATTTTATATCTTCTCTTATTTCTCAATTGGCTATTTCTATTGTTTTTGCAATGTTTGCCTTATTGGTTAATATTGGCCTTTCATTATGGATTGGGGAATTAGTAGGCAAAGTTTATTATGGCTTTTTTATAGTATCAAGTTTTTATTTATTAGTTGCAATTATTCTTTACATATTTAAAGATCAATGGATCAAAACGCCTATCAGCAATTTTATGATTGTTAAAATGCTTAAAAAAAATTAATATGAAAAAGATAAACCAGACAGAAATTCTTAAGGAAACTATCTTATTAATGAAAATGAAACAAGCTGATGAATTAGTACAACTTAAAGATCAGTATCATCACACTCTTGAAAGTTTAAAACCTTTGAATCTAATAAAAAAGGCTTTTGGATTAGTAGCCACTTCACCTGAAATAAAAGGGAATATTCTAAGCAATGTTATAGGCATGACAACAGGATATTTGACTAAAAAAGTTTTGTTAGGAGGAACTCACAATCCAATTAAAAGAATATTGGGTACAGTTTTGCAATTTGCAATAACTAATATTGTTACAAAACAGTCTGGAAAACAAATAGACAACGACCTACAAAACGTTTAAGTGTGTGCTAATTACTTTTAAAATTTTTGAAATTCTTACTTAACTTAATTCTAATCTTTGTTTTCTTATAAGTGGTTAAAAACCCATAGTAATCAACTCCAAAATTTTTTACTTTTAAAATTTTAATGTGGAATATCATGATTAAAAGAATAAAAAGAAGATTTAATACCTAAAAACAATCTACTGGCTTTTCAAAATCAAAAAAAATAAAAGCGAGCCGCAGAATTAATAAAAGTTAATGCTGAACTAAATATCGCTGAAAAACATCATAAAAATTCATTATTGGCTAAAAGTAATTATGTTCATTATCTCTCGCAGATTCAGATAGCTGGTCCTGAATATTTTAGGCATACCTTTTCAACTGCATGAGTCTTCAAATTCTTTATGGGAGAGTGGAGAATGTTTAGATCTTATTAAACAATTTGCCCGAACGCTTGATTCTTTTATTAAAGAATTAACAATTTTTACATCCAATTTAATACAAAAAGAAAAAAAGTTGAATGTTGATGATTTTAAAAAATTTTAATTCAAAATTATCTAAACATAACTTTTAGTTTTACTTCCACCACGATTTATCTTTATAATCTTAATCAATTATTTGTAATGCTGTTGTTTCATGCGATACAAGTAGTATTTTTCGTTACCATTATTTTAAAATAAAGTTTAAAAATGATGAACACTCCCCTATCTTTCTTTTTCTATGGTTGTATTTATTTGTATCCTATTTCTCTAGAACAATTAAATGATATAACACAATGTTAACATAGATAATACCGTAAAACATTGATTTTAAACAACCTAATTATTTTTTTAACAAATAAAATAAGTGAATTTTATAACTTATTAAAATAATTTTATAATGCATTTCGTCGTTAAAAGTGCGTACTTTGACCGTTAAATTATTAATCCCCTAAATTCTAAAAAATGAATATCAAAAAACTACTACTAACCTTTGCAATTTTGATTATTGCATTAATTTCTGGTTGTGCAGAAGACAATTTTATCGAGAGCGAGGGCGTTTGTCCGGTAGTCTCCTCTACTATCCCGCTTAATGGAGCTTTAGGAGTTCCCTTAAGACAAGTTATTTCTGCAACATTTAATGAAGAAATGAACCCAACAACGATTAATGCAGCTACTTTCATTGTAACAGAAGCTAACGGCAGTGCTGTAGCAGGTGCGGTTACTTACAGCGGAACAACTGCTACGTTTACTCCTTCAAGTTTTTTGAAGCCAAACACTACATACGTTGGAAGAATTAAAACTGGTGTAAAAGATGTGATGGGTAATGCACTTCAAACGGATTATGTTTGGACATTTAGTACCGGAATGCTTATTGTTCCTACTGTGATTACAACAGATCCTGCAAATAATGCTACAAGTGTTCCCTTAAATAAAACAATTACTGCGACATTTAGTATGCCAATGGATCCATTGACATTAAACAATTTTACTTTTATCGTAAATCAAGGAACTAATCCAGTTGCTGGAACGATTACTTACGCTGGTTCAGTTGTATCTTTTACTCCGACTGCTCCATTAACTCCCAACACAATTTATACTGTTACTATTACTACTGGTGCTAAAAATTTAGACGGAACACCTTTGGCTAGTAATTACGTTTGGAAATTCACTACCGTAGCTGCTCCAACAGTAACTGCAACTGACCCTCTTAATAATGCTACAGGAATAAATTTAAACAAAACGGTTACCGCAACCTTTAGTACAGTGATGGATCCTTTGACTATTAATGCCACTACTTTTACTTTAAAACAAGGTACAACAATCATTCCTGGAGCAGTAACTTACACAGGTTCTACTGCCTCTTTTAAACCTACTAATCCTTTATTAGAAGGTAAAATTTATACTGCTACAATTACAACTGGTGCAAAAAGTGCTGCCGGAGTACCTTTAGCGAATGACTATGTATGGAACTTTACCACATTGGTTGCTAATGCTCCCGCTCCTACTGCAGGTCTATTTTTCGGAGTATTTGGTGGAAATGCAGGAATTACAAATCAAGGTCTGAATACAAGGATTAACAATGGAGGTATAGGAACAACAGCTGCTTCCACATTAGTAACAGGTTTCACTGATAAATTAGCTACGCCTAATGAGGTTTATACAGTTACACCACTTAATAATGGACTAGTATTTGGTGGAATTTATACCGCTGCACCACCTCCAGGAAATGCTTTAAAAGCACAAAAAGCACTAGAAGGATTAAATGAAGCAAGAGCATTATGGAACAGTATTTCTCCCGCTTCAAAACCAGGTGGAAGTGACCAAGGATCAGGTGAGCTAGGTGGACTAACTTTAGCCGCAGGAGTTTATAAATCAGCCAGTGGTACATATAAAATCACAAATGGAGATTTGACTTTATCTGGAAGCGCAACTGATGTTTGGATTTTTCAAGCAGAAGCTTCGTTAACAGTAGGTTCTCCAGCAGCTACCAGAAATGTTAAATTAATAGGTGGTGCCTTAGCTAAAAATGTATATTGGTACGTAGGTAGCGCAGCAGTTATTAACTACGCCGGTGGTGGTGTAATGACAGGAAACATAATTGCAGAAGACGGTGTTACATTATCTTCTCCAGGTAATAGCACGACTTTACCAGGACAGGAAACGATATTAAACGGAAGAGCAATTTCATTAATCGCCTCGGTTACTATGGTTAATACCATCATTAATGTTCCTGCAAACTAAGTAGTTAATATATAGTTTAAATATCCCGTCTTTGGGCGGGATTCATTTAAATAAAATCTAATATTAAAATATATAAAAATGATATCAAAAAATATTTATAAAGAGACATTATGTATTTCATTGTCTCCCAATAAACTAACCGTTAAAGGAGCTGCAATTATTGCTTTATCATGGTTAAGTTTACAAACAACGGTTCAAGCTCAAGAAGCTCAAGTAATAAAATATGCAAAACCTTCGTGGTACTTTGGAGTTGCTGGTGGTGCTAATGCTAATTTTTATCGTGGTTCTACAAACCAGTTGAATGCTGCTTTTACACCTCCCGCTACATTTCACGATGGAGATGGTATTGGTCTTTTTGTTGCGCCACTTTTAGAATACCGTCCTGCTACTTCAAGATGGGGAGTAATGCTACAAGCGGGTTATGATAGCCGTAAGGGTTCTTTTGATCAAGTACTTACAGCATGCGATTGTCCTGCAGATTTATCAACTGACCTTAGTTACATCACCGTAGAACCAAGCGTACGTTTTGCACCGTTTAAATCTAATTTTTACCTCTATGGAGGTCCACGTTTGGCTTTCAATATGGATAAATCATTTACGTATCAATTAGGTATTAATCCAGCTTTCCCTGATCAAGCACCTTCTGCTGCTGTAACAGGTGAATTTAGTGAAATTGAAGAAACTATTTTGTCAATGCAAATTGGTGCTGGTTATGATATTCCACTTTCTTCAGATAGTAACAAAACACAATTTGTATTGTCTCCTTTTGTTTCTTTCCAACCTTATTTTGGTCAAAATCCACGTGCAACAGAAACATGGAACATAACTACGATCAGAGCTGGTGTTGCGCTTAAATTTGGACAAGGACAAAATATCCAGCAGGCTACAGATATGGTTCAAGACCGTGAGGTTAATTTCACTGTAAATTCTCCAAGCAATGTTCCCGGAGAAAGCAGAATGACTGAAATTTTCCCACTTAGAAATTACGTTTTCTTTAATGAAGGATCAAGTGAAATTCCAAATCGTTATGTTTTGTTAACGAAAGCTCAAGTAAAAGACTTTAAAGAAGATCAATTGGAAACATTTGCTCCAACAAACTTATCAGATCGTTCTAAACGTCAAATGACTGTTTATTATAACGTTTTGAATATTCTAGGAGACCGTATGCAAAAAAATCCTTCAGCGACAATTACTTTGGTGGGTTCATCAAATAATGGCAATACAGATGGTCTCACTATGGCAGAATCTGTTAAAACATATTTGGTAAATGTATTTGCTATAAATGAAGCTAGAATTACAACCAAAGGTCAAAACAAACCAAATATTCCATCTGAACAACCAGGAGGAACACAAGAATTAGTGTTGCTACGTGAAGGAGATCGTAGAGTTTCTATCGAAAGTAACTCTCCAGATTTATTGATGGAATTTCAAAGTGGCCCTAATGCTCCATTGAAACCAGTACAAATTGTTCCATCACAAGTGGCACCTGTTGAAAGTTATGTGACCTTTAATAATAAAGGAGCTGGCGAAGCTTTATCTTCTTGGTCATTACAAATCGCTGACGAACAAGGAAAAGTACAATCTTTTGGCCCTTATACTGAGGAAGAAGTTAAAATTCCTGGAAATTTAATTTTGGGTAGTCGTCCAGAAGGAGATTATAAAGTAAAGATGATTGGTCAAACTAAAAGTGGTAAAATTGTAGAGAAAGAAACTCCGGTTCACATGGTGCTTTGGACTCCTGCAAAAATGGACGAAGGCATGAGATACAGTATCATCTATGAATTTAATAGCTCTACAGCAATCACAATGTATGAAAAATACCTTACTGAAGTGGTAGCACCGAAAATTCCTTCTGGAGCAACGGTAGTTATCAAAGGTCATACTGATATTATTGGTGAAGAAATTTACAATCAAGGATTATCTCTTTCACGTGCAAATGATGTGAAACGTATCATTGAAAGTTCTTTAGCTAAAACCGGCAGAAACGATGTTAAATTCGAAGTATCCGGTTATGGTGAAAATGAAAATAATGCTCCTTTTGACAACAAAACTCCTGAAGAACGTTTTTACAATCGTACCGTAATTATTGATATTATTCCTGCCGCTAAATAATTCAAATTAGCAGAGATTAACATTTTATATTTAACAAAAAAGGATAGAAACTTAAAAGTCTATCCTTTTTTTTGTGCCAAAATTTAACTCATGAATCTATGGTAACAGCATGAACAAGAATTAATTCTTTTAAATAATTGTCATAAAAAAGCATCTGATCAGATTTTGTATTTTCCAATTTCAATTTCAAACAGTTAATTAAAGCAAAAAAAATAGTATTTTTACTATTCACTTTATGTAAAACATGACTTCAAACGAACAAATACTTGTCAAATTTTATACTGCTTTTGCAAATGCTGACGCGGCAACAATGTGTGAATGTTATTCTCCCATCATTCAGTTTCGAGATCCTGCGTTCGGTTTATTAAAAGGAGATGATGTTTGCCAAATGTGGAAAATGTTGATTGAAAAAAGTAAAGGAAACATCAAGATTGAATTCTCAGACATTAAAGCGGATGACTACTTGGGTTCCGCACAATGGATCGCTAGATACAACTTTAGCAAAACCAATAGAAAATTAGTAAATATTATTCAGTCTCAATTTCAATTTAAAGACGGATTGATTATTAAGCAAACTGATGAGTTTGACATCTGGAAATGGTCTAAACAAGCGTTTGGAACTACCGGATATTTATTAGGCTGGACTGGTTTTTTTCAACAAAAAATACAACAACAAGCACTATTATCATTGAAGAAATACAAAGAATCTAAAAATGCTAATTGAAAGTTTAAAGATACTGTTCAACCGAGATTTAAATCAGCTAAAAACCGAAATTGAGTCGTACCAAAATGAAAGTGATATTTGGAAAATCCAAAAAGGTATCGCTAATTCAGCCGGAAATCTTTGTTTGCATTTGGTAGGAAATCTTAATACATACATTGGCGCCGAATTTGGAAAAACCGGATATATCAGAAACCGAGCACTCGAATTTTCACTAAAAGATATTCCAAGAGCAGAATTAATACAAAAAATCGAAGAAACCATTGCCGTTGTTGACAATGCATTAAATACAATATCAGAAGAAGAATTAAAAAAGGAATACCCTCTTTTAGTTTTCGAAAACAATACTTCTACTGAGTTTATTCTTGTCCATTTGACCACGCACCTAGCCTATCATCTGGGACAAATTAATTACCACAGAGGATTATTGGAATCTTAAAACATTAGCAATGATTGGCAATTTAGTAAATTGCTACACGTTTTAGGTTCATACTTAAATCGTTTATAAAGTTAGGAAGAGTAAGAAATAACGCTTACAATACAACAATTATATGTCAGAATCTTCTAAAAAACCCGTTTCGTTTCAATCCAGTAGGAAATATTCCATTTTAGAGATACTCCAGTTTATAGTAGTAGTTTCTCTGATACTCTATTTTGGAAAAACACTATTTATTCCGTTGAGTTTTTCATTACTCATTGGATTTATACTATACCCTGTTTGCAAATGGATGGAAACAAAAGGCATTAAAAAAGGTATAGCCATTTTTATCTCTATTTTAGGTGTAACACTTTTAGCGGGTTCTATTATTTATTTATTGTTCATACAGTTCTCTGAATTTCTTCACGAATGGGAATCTTTGAGAGTCAAACTGAACCAATCGATACATCAATTAAGTGTTTTTATCGTAGAAAGATTTAATATTAGTCTGGAAAAACAAACGGAATTCATTAATAATACGGTCAACGATTCTGGTTCACTAGCTTTTTCCATGTTACGAAATACCGCATACTCGTTATCTACATCATTTTTTTTTTTAATAATGATTCCTGTTTTTTCGGCACTAATACTTTTCCATCGACAGTTATTATCAAATGCTTTATATGAACTTTTTCCATCAGAGCGTAAAAATACCATTCACGAAATTCTCATTGAAACCATTCATGAATATTACAATTTCGTCAAAGGAATGTTAATAGTTTATTTAATAGTTGGATTATTAAACAGCATTGGACTTTGGATAATTGGGGTGCCAAATCCTTTTCTGTTTGGTTTTATAGCCTCAATCCTCACTTTTATTCCATATGTGGGAATCATGATATCTTCGCTCTTGCCCATTGCGGTTTCCTGGATAACGTACAATTCTATCTGGTATCCATTAGCCGTTATTGCTGTTTTTTCGATTGTTCAAGCACTTGAAGCCTATATTATATTTCCTTTTGCAGTAGGAAGCCGTTTAAAAATAAATACACTTATCATCATTATTGTAGTAATCGTTGGAGGCATTATTTGGGGAGCAGCAGGAATGATTCTTTTTATTCCATTCATAAGCATCATCAAGTTGATAGCGGATCGCACACCAAGTTTAAAGACGTTATCCGTGTTATTGGGAGATGGTGACCAAAAGCAAACATCAAAATAATCTATTATAAAAGGCCAAAATCAAAAGCCCAATCCAATTCTTTCTTATACCACAACTGCCCTACCGAAACTTCTAGCGGACAGTCAAAATTATTGGTGTAAAGTGCTCCGGTTCCTAATCCTTGAGGCATTAAATTATGTTGTAAAAAGGTCCACTGCGCAATCGCGTTCAGTCCAATATTACTCTCCAAAGCGGAGGTAATCCACCACCCAATTTTATGCTTTTCAGCCAGTGAAATCCACTCTTGTGTACCTCGAAAACCGCCTACAAAACTAGGCTTTAAAACGATGTATTGTGGCTTGATTTTCTCCAATAATTGTTCTTTTTCTGCTAATGTAAACACACCAATCAGCTCTTCATCCAAAGCAATAGGAAAAGAAGTGGTTTTACATAACTCTGCCATCCTGTCAGTATTATTTTTTTGAATTGGCTGCTCTATACTATGTAATTTAAATTCAGATAGTTGTAATAGTTTATTTAAAGCTAAATCTATATCAAAAGCCCCGTTAGCATCCACCCGAATTTCGACTTGTTCCGGAGTAAAATGTTCCCTAATAAACCGTAATAATTGTAATTCTTTATCAAAATCTATTGCTCCAATTTTAAGTTTAATACATGTGAAACCCTGCGCTAGTTTTTCCTCGATTTGCTGCTTCATAAACGACTCCTCGCCCATCCAAACTAAACCATTGATCAAGATGGATTTTGTACCGTTTGTGAAGTCCGAAGGAAACAACAAAAAAGGGTTTTCACTCTCCAAAGATTGGAACGCCATTTCCACTCCAAATTGTATCGAAGGAAACTCCAACAATGCTTCCCAAAGCTGGTCTTTTCCTAAGTGGATATTGTCGCAAGTCCATTGTAATTTTTCTTCATAATCTGGTCGATCATCAATACTCAATCCGCGAAGGATTCCGCATTCTCCTATTCCTTTTTTACCGTCCTGTTCCAAAACAATAAACCAAGTTTCTTTTTCGGTCATAACGCCACGGGAAGTTCCTGATGGTCGCTTGAAATCCAGAATGTATTTGTGATATGTTGCTTTCAAGAAAATTATGAATTATAAGTTGTATAAATCTGAAAAACATGTTTGCATTTTTTTTAAACTTGAATGCCCTTGAATTTCTTACGTGGTAAAAAAATCTTTAGACCATATTAAAAATTTAAGAAAATATATGGTTTAAAACCTAAAAATTACTTTTTGATTAACTTCAAAACTCTATCAAAATCATTGGAAGCTATTCCCACTTTTTTGAAAGTCACAATATCTTGTTCTACTTTTTGAGTCCAACTTAAACTATCTGTTACGTTTTGTGACTGATACTTTTTGTAAATTGCTTTTGCCGAAGCATAGTTATCATTCAATAAATAGGCATGTGCCAAATTGAGTTGTATTAATAGTTCTGTGCCGTCGAGCCTCTCGCCTTCTTTCAGAAATTTAATCGCTTTCCCGTATTGCTTTGTCAAAAGGTAACTATTCCCAATAGAATTATAATCTAAAGCAGTTGCTTTTCCGTCGTTGATTATTGTTGCAAGTTTCTGAATGGCTTCGCCTTGCTTTCCTTGTTTTGCTAATCCTGCAGCTTGCTTGCGCAAATCATTATACACACTTTTAGAAAGACTGCTTTCACCAAAACAGCTAGTACCAAAATCCTTAAACGCTTTAGCGCGCTCTACAGCCAATAATTTTTGGAATTCTTTATACTTGTACTTGGATTGAATTTTATCAAGAATACAAACGCAAAAATCATCGGAATTGGTCATTTTTTGAGCCAAATTAGAAGTCTTGCATTGATCTATGATTGCTTTTCTGTTTTCAAGCTTCCAGCCACGACTGAGTTTATTATCGACCCAAGGCACAACTTCAAGGATGATTTTTTGATTCATAATCCAGTTTTTACTTTCAAAACCAAACCATAAATTTTCAGAGGTTGATTGCATACAAGTTGATTTCTCTGTCGAAAGTCGCTTCGCATCTTTACTGACCGGTGTATCCTGAACCAAACACGCGTCATCCGTTTTGCCGTTTTCTTTGTATTTTGAGGCTAAGTCAGCACTCGAGAAGACGGCGTACTTGCATTTATCATCAGCAGAGATTTTAGATAGGATAAAAACCGCTCCTGCCGCACCTTGACTAATTCCCGTTGGATCCGGAATAGCTTTCAAAACTGAAACCAAACTTCCAGCCAATTGCTGATTTTTATCCAAAAGCGTTATTCTATAGACTACTTCGGTCGTTCCTTCAGGGAAATCTTGGGTTTTAATAATGATTCTACCTCTGGCGGAAACCGTTATCTCTTCGGTTGTAGCGCGAGTTTTATCCCAATAACCGTCTTTTTGTGCGAAAACGATATTTGCAGAAATTAAAAACAGAAATAGAACTATGAAATTCTTTTTATACATGATTGATATAAAATTTAAACACAAAGCGAACAAAGTTTTCGCAAAGTTTATAAAATGTTGGAGCAACGATAACCCTAGCCCTGATAAAAGCGGTATCCTTTACTTGCGTTTTTAAGCAAGTAAAGATACAAGCGGATAGCAGGAGATTGCTTCAAAAAATTCGCAATGACATTACAATTCGATAGAACTTCCTATTTCCAGTAACATTAAATCTTTTCCTTTATCAAAGAATTTACGAATGGATTCTTCATGGTCAATTTCGATAAAACCGAAAGTATCATAATGGTAACCCAAGATTTTATCGCAATCCAAGAAATCAGAAGCTATAATTGCATCCTCAACGTCCATGGTGAAATTATCGCCTATCGGCAGAATCGCCAAGTCAAGTTTAGTACGCATCGGAATGAGTTTCATATCCATAGAAAGTGCCGTATCGCCCGCAATATATACGTTTTTATGTTCACCTTCAATGACAAAACCACCTGGATTTCCTCCGTAACTCCCATCAGGAAACGAACTGGAATGAATGGCATTTACATATTTTAGTTTCCCAAAATCGAAATTCCAGCTTCCGCCATGATTCATCGGGTGCGATTGAAGCCCTTTTGCGCCATAAAAACCTGCAATTTCAGCATTGGAAACAATTACCGCATTGGTTCTTTTGGCAATTGCCTCCACATCCAGAATATGATCTTCGTGGGCATGCGTAAGCAAAATATAATCCGCTTTTAAAGCATCCATATCAATGTGCGCTGCATTTGGATTTGCAGAAATATAAGGATCTACAATGATGTGTTTGCCTCCAACTTCGATTCCTAATGACGCGTGGCCGTAAAATGTTATTTTCATCTTTTTTAATTTAAAAATTATATGACTCAGTGATTGATTACTATTTTATCTTCCTCCTAAAAAAGTATTTACGATTATATCCGAAAAAAAGTAAATCATACCTAACGACAACAATACAGAAAGTGCAAAAGTACTCAGTGCCAATTTTTTTAATTCAGGATCTAATTCCTTAGGGATTTGGTTTTTATAAACGGTAACTAAATGTTTGGTTAATGGAATATACGCCAATAAAAACAAATATTGATCAAAGTGAAAATCGTCAACAATTGCAAAAATCAATACCAAAACCATCGCCGTTACAATTAGAAAGTAATGGTATATTTTAGCTTTGGCTCCGCCAATTTTTACGACAATTGTATTTTTATTTGACTTACTATCCGATGCTTCGTCCCGCATATTATTCAGATTTAAAACGCCAACGCTCAATAATCCAATGGCAATTGCAGGCAAAACCAATTCAAAATCCAACTGTTTCGAATATAAAAAATTTACTCCTAATGTACTTACCAAACCGAAAAACACAAAGACGAATATGTCGCCAAATCCCTTGTAACCGTAAGCTGTATTTCCCACTGTATAACGGATGGCTGATATGATTGCTAAAATTCCCAATATCAAATAAAATAAGGAATACCATAAATTAGTATCGGAAAAGGCATAATAAATCAACAACATCGCGGAAAGTAATGTCAACGCAGATGTAATAATAATGGCGCGTTTCATGGCTTGCGGAGTAATGACGCCGCTTTGTATGGCGCGTTTAGGACCTACTCTGTCTTCGTTATCTGTTCCTTTCATTCCATCGCCGTAATCATTGGCAAAATTGGACAGTATTTGCAATCCTAATGTTGTCAACATAGCAAAACCAAACAATCGCCAGTTAAAAACTTCTGTCGGGGTTAATATGTTATCTGTTGGGTGTGCCAAAGCGTACATACTTCCAACTATTATTCCGGAAACCGATAGAGGTAATGTTCGTAAACGTGCGGCTTCAATCCAATGTTTCATGTTTTTTTATTTAAAAATTTAAAGTATAAAACTTAAGATTTGTTGCTCAAACAACTTTAAATCTTAAACTCTAAACCAATTTATTTTACATCCAATTACTATCGGAAGTTTCAATTTCGTACAACCAAAGGTTGACTTGTTGTTTTAGTATTGAATAATTCCCCAACTGAAAAGCTATATTTCCTCCTGCGGTATGCAATGTTATCGAACCAATATTCAACTTTTTATGCCAGAAGAGCTGCGAAGTTGTAATTGCTTGTATTTTACTGGGCTCAATAATATCATTGCTAATATCCCAAGAGCCACTTTGTTTTATTATAAAATTATCGTGGATGAATAATCGGTTATTTTTAAATTTAAAATATTGGATTAATCCAACAGTAACTACATAAACAGGCACGACATAACTGTATTCGAAAAATACGGGTTCAAGCCAATAACCTATCGCCATAAATCCCAACAAAGGTAATCCAATTGACAGAAAAATAGAAAAAATAAGTTTGCGAAAATTAGGCTGAAGCATTAATCCTTTTTCAGGAATTTGATGAAACAATAATTTTAAAATTGAATCTCTTTCATTCTCATTACAGCCCGGAATTTCTATCACCGACTTGCGTTCTTCTTTCTCTCCACTGGTCGCTTGTCTGATTTTCAGTTCCAGAATTCCCAGTTTCTTTTGAAAATAATTCCTTCTTATGGTTGTAATCTGAACTTTTTCAGGTTTTATGATGGTACTTTTTGTGTTCAATAAGCCAAAAGATAATAGCAAAGACCCTCTTTGTCGGGTTATTTTATAATTATAATATTTAAAAACGATTCGTATTACATTAATAACTAATACGATCCCAAACAAAAACGCTATCGATATTAGAATAGTTTGTAACACTAAGTTTTTATCGATATACGAGCCTACTTTTTCTTTATAAACATTGCTTTCATCTCCAAAATTTTGAAAATTCTCGTAAATCGTACTAAAGAAAATTACCAATAAAGCGATACTTCTTCCATAATTAGAGGTAACTCCAACTTTTAGCAAACTCAAAAAACTTATTTTTATAAAAAGATGCGCAGCTTCAAATAGTTTTTGCTCGGTTTCCTCCAATGAAGTTTCTTCAGTTCCAATTGCACTCTTTAATTCTTCATTTTCCAACAAACGAAATTTCAACTCTAAAGCCAATTCATGTGAAATGGCTTTGATGGCGCCTTCTTTTTTATTGCTTCCGGCAGTATCTACATCCAATTCATAAACCCCAATTAACTTTTGAAGAAAGGACTGATTTATATTTACTTGTTGAATTTTACGAAACTGAATAGCAGTTTTGGTTTTATTCAAAACGCCATCTGTAATAACGAATTCTTCATTTTCAGCATCCAAAAAGAAAGTAAAATTCAGATATTTCAAATAAGAAACAACTCCTATACTCACGAAGATGGCGACCATTCCAACGAAAAAATATAATTTATTAACCTCGTCAAACTTAAAAATCCAAATCACAATCATGGGCCACAACGCTCTGGCATACTGCTGAAGCGTGTAAAAAAACATCACCAAAATCCCTATTGAAGATTGCCGCTGTGGCTGACTAAAATCGGCTCCCATTACAATTGCTTTTGTATTTTACCCATCAACAATTGTTTGATATTCTCGGCTTGTTCTTTTTCGATTCCGGGGATTTCAATATCACTGGAACTTCCGCCGGCAGTAAAAATTTCTATTTTGGCAAGTCCAAAATAACGCGAAATAAACCCTTCATGCAACGCCACATGCTGCACTCTGTTATAAGGAATTACGATAGTATTGGTGGCAATAATTCCATGTCTAAAAAGCACATCGTGTTCCCGGAATGCAAATCCTTTTTTCTTGAATCCAATAACAGAAAATACGACTAACAAAATCGAAAATACAGGAATTACAATTCCTAAAATCAACCAGACTCTTCCTGAAAACAATTCGGGTTTAAGCATCGAAAGTAATATTGGAATCAGAACTACTACTGCAATAATTCTCACCAAACTAATCAATACCACTGTAATGTATTTAGGATGCAAATTCGTAAAAGTAACTTCCTCAAATTTAGGAAGCTGATTAATATCGATTGTTTCGTTTGTGAAATTTTCCATTTATACTATTTTGTTTGCCACAAAAACTCTACGGCGCTAAGTTTTATTATGCATTATTTTAAGACTGAACACTAATCTCGGAGTTTAAAAACTGAACACTGATTACTGAATTACGGCAACCACTTTTTTTCAAAATTCGGTTTTCTTTTCTCAAGAAAAGCATTTCGGCCTTCTTTAGCTTCTTCGGTCATGTAGGCTAATCTTGTGGCTTCACCGGCAAAAACCTGTTGCCCTACCATTCCGTCATCGGTTAGATTCATGGCAAATTTCAGCATTTTAATAGCCATTGGTGATTTTTGCAAAATTTCCTGTGCCCATTCATATGCCGTATCTTCCAGTTCAGCATGCGGAATCACGGCGTTTACCATTCCCATATCCATCGCATCCTGAGCCGAATAATTGCGCCCCAAGAAGAATATCTCGCGCGCTTTTTTCTGCCCTACCATTTTAGCTAAGTAAGCCGAACCGTATCCACCGTCAAAACTGGTTACATCGGCATCCGTTTGTTTGAAAATAGCGTGTTCTTTACTCGCCAAAGTCAAATCGCAAACCACATGCAAACTGTGTCCTCCGCCTACAGCCCAACCGGGAACTACAGCAATAACTACTTTTGGCATGAATCGGATTAAACGTTGCACTTCTAAGATGTTTAGCCGATGCTGTCCGTCATCGCCCACATATCCTTGATGCCCTCGTGCGTTTTGATCGCCGCCGCTGCAAAAAGAATACACGCCATCTTTAGAAGAAGGCCCTTCAGCAGAAAGTAAAACTACTCCTATTGACGTATCTTCCTGCGCGTCATAAAATGCATTATACAATTCGGCAGTTGTTTTTGGACGGAACGCATTGCGCACATCCGGCCTGTTGAAAGCAATTCTGGCAACGCCATTGCATTTCTTATAAGTAATATCTTCGTATTCTTTAGCAGTGATCCAATCCATTACAATTGATTTAAATTATTTTAGTGTAAAAATAAATCATTTTTTACATTTTATCTATTCTATTTCAATAAGCTTATGGTAATCCTTCTCTGATTAAAGGCTTCAAAATGTTAAAAAACAAGAAAAAATCAGCATTTTAGCAGTTGCCAATTCAAATTATTTTTAATTTTAGAACAAGCTAATCAGATGAATATAAATTCTTTATCTTGATTAATTATTGATTCTTCACTGATTTATTAACCTAAAAAAAGAATGTATTGAATGCAATTAAAAATGTTGTCGCTCCTTTTTCTACGGTAATAACTTATAAAAATATATAGAAAGCCCCGATAAACGAGCTAATGAAACTAGCATTTGCCCCAGCAGTAAAAAATAAAAAGTAACACCTACGGTTAAATAAAGATTTATTTTTTTGTTCTTGCAAAAGTGAGGCATTAATAAACAATTGTTTAGAAAATTATCTTCCAATATATAGAAAACCAACGGCCTTATCGTGAAATTATTTCTTAACTCACAAGCAGGTGATTGTTCATTTAAAGACAAAACTACCCTTTAAAGTATTTACGCTTAAGTTAATATTTTTAAAATAGTATAGAAAATACTATTACTTTTAGAAGCGGATAAAGCTACTTTAAACTTCAAATTAATTTTGATGTTGCCAGAATTTAATATTCTGAAACAGCGTTAAAAAGAGAAAGACTAACCGTTACGATTAGTCTTTCTTTTTTTATTCCTTAACCAAGTAAATTCCGTCTTCCTTGATTTCAATTAATTTCTCCCGGTACAAAGCACCAATGGCTTTCTTGAAGGTTTTCTTACTCATTTTCAAAACCGTTTTAATGTCTTCCGGATGCGAATTATCAGTCAAACGCAAAAAACCTCTACTAGCCCTTAATTCGTCGAGAATTTTTTCTGCATTCGGTTCGATACTTTGATATCCCTGCACCTGCAATGCCACGTCAATTTTATTATCAGGACGAATCGTCTTAATGTATCCTCGCATGCGGTCTCCCGTTCGAATCGCGTCATCATAAACTTCATCTTTGTACATCAAACCTTTGTACTGCTCGTTTATGATTACGTTAATTCCTAATTCAGTGATATGAGAAACAATTAAATCTACCTCTTCACCCTTTTCAACCGTTAGGTGGTCATTTTTTAAAAATTGATTTAATTTACTGGAAGCGACTAAACGATTGGTTTTTTCGTCCATATAAAGGTACACCAAGTAGCGTTTCCCTTTTTCCATAGGACGCGCCTGCTCTTTAAACGGAACCAAAATATCTTTTTCCATTCCCCAATCCATAAAAGCACCAATCTGATTGGTATAATTCACACGTAAAAGCGCAAATTCATTCAATAATATATACGGCTCTAATGTCGTGGCAACGGGTCTCTCTTCGTGGTCCAAATACACAAAAACAATCAACTCCTCGCCTATTTCAAATTCGTTGGGTACGTATTTGTTAGGCAGCAGAATATCATGAATTCCTTCGGGATCTTCTTCTGGATTTCCCAGAAACAAACCCACTTTGGTGTCGCGTAAAATGGTAAGCGTATTGTATTTTCCTATTTCAATCATTTTCTTTCAATTTCTAAAGCGCAAATGTACGAAGTTTGAAAATAGTAAATTAAGAAACGGTCCACAAAAACATAAAGCTCAAATTGAATGGATATTTTCTTTTTTAGGAGCATAATTTTCCGTTGTTTCATCACGAGTTGTCCCGCTGTCCGCAGTATCTTTCCAGTCCTGAACTTGTTTCAGGATCCTGAAATAAGTTCAGGACTGGAAAGGATACTTGCTTCCATCGCGGCTAAATTAGGACGTTTTGTTTTTTAAAATAACAAATCCTTTAAAATTTTGAACGTACTATGAATAAACAATTTCTAAAATCCAATTTGCCTACACTTTCCTTTTCTTTTTTACTAACTTTGAAAAAACTAAAAAAATCCTATTAATGAAACCAACCTCAATTCTTTGTTTATTCCTACTACTATTCATTTCTCATACCAATCACGCACAAACAACAGTTGATGATCCCGAAATAAAAAAAATGGTAGCCGAGGTAAAATCGGAAAATATGGAAGCTACAGTTCGTAAACTCGTATCTTTTGGAACCCGACATACCTTAAGTGACACCAAAAGTAACACACGGGGCATTGGCGCGGCACAACGCTGGGTCAAATCAGAATTTGATAAATATGCTTTAACATCAGGCGGAAGACTGACTTCTGTAATTGATTTTTTCACCATAAAAGCTGATGGTAGACGCATCGCCACCGACAGCCAGTTGGGTAATGTAATGGCAACCTTAAAAGGAACGGATCCTACAGATGATCGTGTCTTAATAATAAGCGGCCATTTAGATTCTCGTGCTTCCGATGTTATGGATTCTAAATCAGATGCGCCTGGCGCTAATGACGATGCTTCTGGAGTAGCCGCAATGATGGAACTTGCCCGAATAATGAGTCAGAGAGAATTCCCTTTTACACTGATTTTTGTGGCAGTAGTTGGTGAAGAGCAAGGATTGTACGGAGCCAAGCATTTAGCTGATGTTGCCAAAGAAGGAAAATGGAATGTAATAGCCATGATTAATAATGATATGATTGGAAACAGTTTATCCAGTGGTACTTTACTCAGAGACAATACTAAAGTTCGTGTTTTCAGTGAAACAATTCCGTTCTTAGAAACGGAAGCCGAATCAAAAATGCGTAAATCGACCAATCGTGATAATGACAGTCCATCGAGACAATTAGCTCGATACATCAAAACGGTTACCAATCAATATGTGGAGCAACTGGATATCAATTTAGTGTATCGCAACGATCGTTTTTTGCGTGGTGGCGATCATACTCCTTTTAGTCAAAATGGATTTACCGCCATTCGTTTTTGTGAAATGAATGAAAACTACGATCACCAACATCAAAACGTTCGAAAAGAAAACAATATCCAGTATGGCGATCTTGCTGAATTTATGGACTTTGAATACATGAAGAAAGTAACGTGTTCTAACTTGGCTACGTTTAGCAATTTGGCTTGGTCTCCAAAAGCGCCAACAAACGTAGGAATTGAAGTAAAAGATTTGACTAATTTTTCTACTTTAGTTTGGACCGCTCCTGAAGGAAAATCGGTTTATGGATACAACATTGTGATCAGAGAAACTTCATCACAACATTGGGAAAAAACAATTTTTGTAAAAGATACAAAAGCCGAAATTCCGTATTCTAAAGACAACTTTTTCTTCGCCGTTCAGGCTGTTGATGCATTAGGACATTCCAGTTTACCGGTTTTCCCCTTGCCAATTCGTTAAACAACAAGAAGATTTTCAACCATTAAAATAATTTTTATATTCACGTTTTTATTAATAAATCTGACTTGATTAATGGTTCAACATAATATTAGACAAAAAAGCGTTTGCTCAGGCAAACGCTTTCTTTATGGGTACCATTTGTAAATTAAGTATAAATGATAAATATGAATGATTCGAAAATAATTAAATTAATTCTTTAAAATATTGCAGTAAAATGCTGTCGTTTTTCAAGGTTGGCGTGAAAATTTCCAAAATACTTGATTTTTCATTTTGAGCATATAAAGCAGTCAAACTTGTTTCTAAACTAGTTTCATCATTGGCGATACTATATTCAAAACCATACATTTTAGCCAAATGTTCGGCGGTGAAACAATGGGAAGTTTCGAAAAATGTATTAAAAACAGGCGTTTCTTCATGTCCGGGTAAAATTCTAAATATTCCTCCTCCACCATTATTTATTAGAATAATCTTGAAGTTTTTTGGAATATAATTGTTCCATAACGCATTGCTATCGTACAAAAATCCAATGTCTCCAGTTATGAAAACGGTTTGTTTATCATTGGCTACAGCCGCACCAATAGCGGTTGAAGTACTTCCATCGATTCCGCTGGTCCCGCGATTGCAATACACTTCAATTGAAGGATCAACAGCTATTAATTGCGCATACCGAATTGCTGAACTATTGCTGATTTGTAATTGACTGTTTTTTGGCAAACACTGCATCACTTTTTCAAAAACTTTAAAATCCGAAAAAGGAATTTTGTTTAAATAAATATCGCTTTTCAGCTTTCGCAACACTTTTACTACGTCGAATTTTTGAAAATAATCGCTTTCTATTGCGTTTGTAAGTGGCAAGAAAGTATCAAAAAACGCATTTGGATCTACTTTAAAATGTTTGGTCAAAGCACCAAAAGTGTCATATGCTCTTAAAGAATCAATATGCCAATGATGTTTGGGTTTGTATTTTCTTAAAAATGCTTTAATTCGTTTAGAAACGACCATTCCTCCAAAAGTGACTAAAATTTCCGGACGAAAATTTTCAAAATCGGCATTCGTAAAAGGTGTAATTATCGTATCTATATTGTTGATAAAAGTAGGATGATGCAAGTTCGAAGTTGTTTCAGTCAAAACTACAACCGATTCGTCTTTTGCAAAAGTGTCAATTATATTTAAATTGATGGCATTTGGTTCATTCACGCCAACCAAAATCATTTTTTTAGTAGAATTGTTCCAAATTGTTGCAAATTCCGAAACGTCTTCGCTGGAAATCGTCTGAATAGAATTTGTGGAAGCGACAACATTTACAGTAACCGAAAGCTCCGAAATGGTTTCATACAACGGCTCTTCAAAAGGCGCATTGATGTGAACAGGACCTTTATGAGTGATAGCCGTATTAATCGCTTCGTTGATTTTTAAATCATTTTCAATTGAAACGTCCTCATGCAAATTAGCGTTAAATAATGAATGGTTTTCGAACACATTTTCCTGCCGAATCGTTTGGCCATCACCAATATCGATTTTGCTTTGCGGTCGATCCGCTGAAATCACTATCAAAGGAATCTGACTGTAAAATGCTTCCGCAAAAGCCGGATAATAATTCAATAAAGCGGAACCGGAAGTACAAACCAAAGCAACTGGTTGTTTGGTTTGTTGTGCAATTCCAAGTGCAAAAAAACCAGCTGCACGTTCATCGGCAATACTGTAACATTGAAAGGCAGGATTATTTACAAAACCTATGGTTAGCGGTGCATTTCGAGAACCCGGAGAAATAATTATTGTGGTGATTCCTTTGGCCAAACAGATTTCAATAATGCTTTGTGCTAAAGGTATTTTGGGGTAAATCATTGTTTTAGTTTCAAAGAAACAAAGATACAAAGATGCAAAGGTTTTTCTCTATTCTTAAATAGTTTTCTTAAATTTGAGGAAAAATAAATTCTTTATGGAAATCAAAATAAGACCGGCTGTTTTTACTGATTTAGATACAATATTGGAAATCATCAATCACCAAATATTAAACAGTACTTCAATTTATGATTATGAGCCACGCGATTTTGAAACCCACAAATTGTGGTTTGAAGACAAACTGGCCAATGATCTACCTGTAATTGTAGCAGAAACTGAAAATGGCGTTATTGGATATGCTACTTATGGAACTTTTCGTCATAAAATAGGTTATCGTTTTACTGTCGAACATTCTGTTTATGTAGCCGAAGAGTTTTTAGGAAAAGGGGTTGGAAAATTATTATTGGCAGAACTTATCCAATTGGCAAAAAAACAAAAATACCACACTATGATTGGCGTTATTGACTCCGAAAATATTGGCAGTATTGCTTTTCATAAAAAATATGGTTTTGAAACCGTTGGCGTTATTAAAGAATCCGGTTATAAATTTGATCGCTGGCTGAGTTCCGTTTTTATGCAGTTGATTTTAGAGTAAATCAATTTGTACTAAAATTTTGTTCGTTTTTTACTCTGTTTGACTTTAAAAAATTTATGACTTTAAGGCTTGAGACTTTATAGTATATTTGCACAACTAAAAATTTCATGGACTACACCTTACTTTCATCGCCCTTACAGGGATTTACAGATTTTCGTTTTAGAAATGCCCAAAACAAGCTTTTTGGAGGAATAGACACTTTTTATTCGCCTTACATCCGTTTGAATGGAAAAATGGTTATAAAACCGTCTTACGAACGTGACCTCCTTCCTGAAAACAATCTTGATTTAGAGGTAATTCCTCAAGTGATAACTAATGATGCCGATGAATTTTTATTTGTGGCCAAATATGTTCAGGAATTGGGTTACAAAGAATTAAACTGGAATTTAGGATGTCCTTATCCGATGGTTACCAAATCTGGAATGGGTTCTGGTCTTATCGCTAATCCTGACAAAATCAACAACATACTTCACAGAGCGCACTCTGAATCAGATATTATAGTGTCTATGAAGATGCGTTTGGGCTACGACAACAGCGAAGAAATTCTGGATGTTTTGCCTATTTTAGATACTTATCCTATTAAAAATATTGCGATTCATGCGCGCATTGGAAAACAACTGTATAAAGGTGGTGTAAATTTGGATGCATTTCAACATTGTGTTGATAACAGCAAGCACAAACTATACTATAATGGTGATATTACATCTGTGGCTAAATTTCATGAAATGCAAGAACGATTCCCAAGCATTGACCACTGGATGATTGGCAGAGGATTAATTTCGGATCCTTTTTTACCAAGCATGATAAAAAACAATACTTCAGAATATCCTGCGAACAAAATGGAATTATTCAGTACGTTTCACGATACTTTGTATGCTATTTATAGTGAATCGCTTTCTGGTTCAACTCATATTTTACTAAAAATGTATCATTTATGGGAATACTTTTCGGCTACGTTTTCGAATCCACATAAAGTTTTGAAAAAAATAAAAAAAGCGCAAAGCATTCGGAATTACGAAGCAGCTGTTGCGGAAATTTTCAAAAATGAAAAGTTTTAAAGAAAAAAACCATTAAGAAATTAAGAAAAATTAAGCTCTGATTCTTAATGTAACTTAATTTCTTAATGGTTAAAATATTTGAATATATTATATAGTTATTCAAATCGCAAAAAAAATGAGATTCTCATTTGACTGAAAATCTCCTTTAATGTATTTACTTTCGAAAAAATTATCGAATTAACTGTATTATTTATGCTTTGATCCAATTCAATACTTCTGGATCTGTTACTAATGTTTTTGGAGAAATCACTTTTTCTAGTTCTCCTTTTTTGTTGATTAGGTATTTTTGAAAATTCCATTCCACACTTGAATCTTGTAATCCATTTTTAGCTTTTTGCGTTAAAAACTGATAAATTGCTGCCATATCATCTCCTTTTACAGAAACTTTGTCCATCATAGGGAAAGTCACACCGTAATTCATTTGGCAGAAAGTGGCAATTTCTTCATTCGTTCCTGGCTCTTGTGAAGCAAAATTATTTGCAGGAAAACCAACAATTACTAATCCTTTGTCTTTGTATTCTTTATAAACTGCTTCAAGATCTTTGTACTGTGGCGTCAATCCACATTTAGAAGCAGTATTCACAATCATAATTTTTTTACCTTTCAAAGAAGCAAAGTCAAAACTGTTTCCTGATAAATCTTCTACTTTAAATTGATAAATGGTTTCTTTAGCTACTAATGGTGTGCTCATATTTGTTTCAGATTTTTGAGGTTGTGCTTGATTTTTACAACTGAACAAGAATAAAGCACAGCTGGCTAGCAATAATATATTTTTCATATTTCTAATTTTTTATAAAAATAGACATTTTTTTGTCTCATTAAATTTTTTTTTTGATAAACACACGTTAAAAAAAGAAACCTGACATTAAGAAAATGCCAGGCTTCCAAACAAATAAACAACAAATCTTTATGTTATATTTAGATCGTGTACGTAATTTTTCCTTTTATAAAAAAAGGTGTTCCCGGTGTTAAGTGAATTTCTTCAACACTTTTTGTTTCATCCTGAAGTCTTGATTCAGTTGCAAATTGTGTTTCGTTCCATTCCGTATTAAAAATATTCTCAACAGCTACCCCAAAATTCAGATTCTTATACTGATAATTAACATTTACATCCGAAACAAAATAGCCTTTGGCAACAATAGAATTATCCTCATTTGCTGGACGGCTTTTTAAATAACGAGACCGAATTCCTCCAGAAAAACCATTTAATTTTTGAAAACTTAAACCTCCTGTTGTTGTAAAATCAGGTGCTAACGGAATGTAATCCTGACCTTTTGATTGACCAATACTTCTTGCATACGTATAATTGGAATCAGCATCAAAATACAACCAATCATTCAGTTGGTAACGCAATCCTAGCTCTGCTCCCATACGTCTTGATTGTCCACTTGGTTCAACTATTCCTGCATCACCTACGAAAACAAATTCCTGCTCTAAATACAAATGCCATAGTGCTGCATTAAGAATCAACTTTGGAAATGGTTTCCAAATAGTACCAACATCAGTTCCTATAGCCGTTGGTAAAATTTGTTTTCCACTGTTTTCAACGACAACTCGGGTGTCATTCGAATGAAATCCCACACCAGATTTTATAAAAAACTGTAAATTGTTGTTTTGCGAATAAATGAAATTCAGTTTTGGAGAAAATTTAAATTTAGATTCAGATTGAGTTTTGTAATTCGCAGTCAACTTGTCTTGATAATTGAATTTAAAATAATCCAATCGTAATGCCGGATTAATCATTAATTTTCCAAAATTAAATTCTGAATTTAAATACAAAAATAAATTAGATTCATCAATATCCCCTAACTTTAAATTTTCTAAAACCGTTCTTCTGTTTAAAGTATGCGAAAGCTCTGTATCTTTCGTGGCATCAGCACGAAAACCTCCGCCAAATTGTAACAAAACATCCACATCATTTAATTTCATTTTTTTATTCAACTCCGTATTCATTCCATAAATATTTCGGTTTTCTTTCTGCTTAATTTGGTCTCCATTAACAGGATCTTCCAGAAAGAACGTAAAATTAGAATACAGTTCAAATTGATAATTCGAATAAAAAGCATTCGCTTTCAAAAATGTATTTTCATCTATGGGTTTGCTCAAACTCACATTGAAATTCGTTCTTGAGGTAATTCCACCTTCAGTGTCATCAACAGCACCAAATCTAGAAATCGTTCCATTATCTATCAACCTTTGTGGTATTTGTCCAGAAGCATCCCATTTGCTGGAAAAGCGAGAAGCCGAGATGGAAAACTTACTGTTATCATTTAAAATAGCAGAATATTTCCCCAATAAATTAATGCGGTTAAAATTCTGGGGTGAATCAAATGGTCCATCTGTTAGTATATATTCTGTTGCTATGTAGGCACTTTGTGTTTTTTGGTTTCCCAAAAGGTTAAACAATCCAACGATTCTAGTTGTATTGAATTGTCCTACTTCTAATCCTACACTACTCTTTCCTATTTTATCTTTCGTTTGGAAGGCAACGTACCCTGCTGTAGCAAAATCCCCTTTGTTAGCATAATACGTTCCTTTTCCAAAATCTATTTTTTCTACTGTTTCCGGAATTACAAAATGTAAATCAGCATAGCCCTGACCGTGTGCATGAGAAACCATATTTACTGGCATCCCGTCTACCGAAATGGCAATATCAGTACCATGATCGATATCAAATCCTCTAAGAAATATTTGCTCTGCTTTGCCACCACCAGCATGTTGCCCAATGAATAATCCCGGTACTTTTCGCAAAATTTCCTGAGAAGAATTTACTGGAGTCGTTTGCAAATCAATTTTTGAAATGACATTCATCGCCGAAAGTTTCGGTTGGATTACAATTTCATTCAATCTAAAAATATCATCTTCCAAAATAATTATGTCTTCCGAAGAAACAATGATGAAATTTGACTTTTTATAACCTAGCGCCGTTATTTTTATAACATCACCCAAAACCGTTTTGTCTAAGCTAAACAATCCAAATTCATTTGTGTGGGCATGACCTTCAGAATTTGTATTCACCAAATAAGCGTTTTCTACAGGATTCCCATCACTATCCAGCACTTTTCCTTTTTGGATTTGGCCATAAGTAGACAAACCAGAAAGGAAAATCATCAATAAAACAATATTTTTCATATCCTATAACTGATTCACTTTTTGATCAAAATTAGGACCTAACTCATACAAACTGGAAAGCAATTCTTCTTTTATAGGTTTGGTTTTGAGCGTTAAATTATTAGACTTGTAAATCACAGCTAAATGGTATTGCACCTTTGGTTCAAATGATTTTCCAACCACATGTTTTTGTGCAATTCGTAATGCTTTTTTATGCTGACCTAAATTTAAATACGACCATGCTAACAAATCATAAGAATCAGCTGTAGGTCTATGATTGACCTCAATTTTTGCAATTTCTAATGCTTTTTTAGCCATTTGTTTGTCATCAGCGAATATCAAAACATTGTACTTGTTATACATTGCTCCATAATTATTATTGTCCATCATCGAGAAATAAGCGTTTTTGTTTTTTATTTCCGCGCTTTTATTTCCTTCAAATTGAGCAATTTGAGATTTTAATAAGTAAAAATCCGGCGTATTGTGAGTTGCTGCAATTGCATCAATAATTCGGTTAGCTTCCTTTGTATTTCTTTCTTTTGAAAAAACAATCCAGGCAATTCCTTTTAAAGCGTAAGAATAATTAGGATCGATCGCTAACGTCTGTAAAAAGCTATTGTACGAATCCTCAATTCTTCCCGCATGACCATAAAAATCACCTAAATTAGAATAAGACCATATTTTTAAGGTCTTATTATCATATTTTTCAGCAATATCTCTGGCTTTTTCCATAAAAGTTATAGCAGTATCCAAGTCGCCTTTATGATCATTCCACTTTGCCAGACGAATTAAATAATCAAAATCAGTCATGTCTCGAATAGCATTCAAGTTTTTGATAGCTTCAGGATAGTTTCCTAACTCCATTTGAACGTCAAAAAGTAATTTTTGAGTTTCTTTTCTTCCTTCGCCTATAACTAAAGATTTATTAGCAAGTACAAGCGCTTCTTTAAAACGATGTTGGGAAATGTAATTTCTTGCCAAAGATCGAATGGTGGAAACTCTTGAGTAATCATATGCTTCATTCGATTTTGTTAATAATTCTTCTGATTTATACAAGTGACTGATATTCCCTGTATATTCAAAAAGAGTACTATAATTAGATGATAATTGACTTAAATAACTGATTTGGTTGGGAGCAGCATCGAATTTTTTTTGCCAAAAATCAATTTCATTTCGTGCAAAACTCAATGATTTATTATCTTTTATTGTCAAATATTTATTATAATCTTCTGTATGCGTAATTTGTTTTGATTTAGTCTCGCAACCGAATATAAATAGGATTGTGAAAACCAAAAATGGGATTATTTTTAAAGTTTTCATACTCTAAGTCTTTTGTTTGTTTGTTTGTTTGTTTGTTTGTTTGTTTTGAAAAAAAAAACAGAGCGAAGATTACCATGTAAACGCTCTGTTTTTTTTAAATAATACTACCAGGCAGTAGCTAAATAAGGGAAAGTTGTTCCAAATGCTTTGTCATTTGCATTCACATTGTCTTTTGTTAGATTAGGATTAGATGCTCCAGTAGAACCTCCAAAAATCAATAACAATTCAACGTCAATTACATCATCTGCCAATGCTCTTCCTGTTAAAACATTTGTTCCATCAAAAAACGTTGTTTTAGCAGTTTTTGATACGTTTAATACGTCTGTAGACAAAAGACCCGTTAACTGAGCTGCAGTTTGTCCTAAAGCATTAGTGGTAAAGCCTGAATTTAAAGCTAATAATCTAGATTGGAAAATAGATTGATATTTAGCTCCCATTGCTGAAGGAATTGCAGCATTAAAATCATCTTTAGGCTGTCCTGAAGCAATGAATACAGTATTAATTGCTGGTCTAGCCATTTGATCTTGCTGTACAAATGTTCCTGAGAAATTAAGATTCGCCTCAGGATTACTGTTTGAATCGTCATTATCACAATTTACGGAAACAACCGCTGCTACTAATGCGATTGCTATAATTTTGAATTTATTTGTTTTATACATGATGTTTGTATTTAAGTTTTTTTGAGAAATCGCTACTCTGCGATTTCATAATTTAAATTTAAAATGTTATTGTTTTTTCTTAGTTTCAGCCCAAACATTTAATTTGCTTGATGTCCCTAACATTGCTTTTGGAACTTCTACGATTAATGACATAACATTAGTTCCTGCAAAAGTATCAACACCTGAACTTTTAAATCCTGTTGCAGTCCCTGCAAGAATTGCCTTAAATTGACCTAAATCAAAGAAAAATGGATCGTCTCTTGGTCCAGCAAAAAATTTCATTCCATTTTTTTCAGCAGTTAATGCTGTAGTACCGTAAGATGTTATTGCTACACTTCCAGAAGCTGCAGCCGTTTTGATGGTACTTGTAGTTCCTGTCGTACCTGGAGCAACTGGTCCAAAGAAGTACATTTTGTCATCTCTTTTGATGGCTTGAATTACCAGATCTTCAATGTTGTCACCATTATTGTCAATATTGATTTCAATCATTACATTTTCATCGAATTTTGCCGCAGCAGTTGCACCGGGACTTAACAACCCTTGTGTGTTTACAGCAAATACTAAATTACTAGTGTTTTGACCTTGAAAAGCATAGACATCAGTAATATCAATTGCACTCCCTGATGCAGTTAATGGAGCATCAATGTGATCCGCAGCTACTAAAATTAAGCCTGAAACCGCCACTAGCGATAGACCTAAAATCATTTTTGTTTTTTTCATTTTGATAAAATTAAAAGTTTATACGATCATTTACGGGTAAGTATTCGATTTGGTTTTATAAAACATAAAAAAAAATGAATGTTTTTATCAAAATATTGATAAACAATGCCTTACAAGTTAAAAAAAAAGTATTTTTTTTAACTTAAAATTTATTTTAATGTTGGTAATCATTAAATATGTCATTTGTAAATAAGAATGTATAAGTTTGTATTCGTTAAATAATAAGATATGAGTCAGGAAGAATTATTAGTATTAATTTATAAGAAAGACGAGAGAGCTTTTACACATCTATATGATATGTATTCTAAAAGTTTATTTTCGGTTATAAATGTTCTTGTAAAAAACAGAGAAGAAGCCGAAGATGTACTTCAGGATGTATTTGTCAAAATCTGGAAAAACATTGATTCCTATCATGAAAGCAAGGGACGATTCTACACTTGGATTCTGAATATTGCCCGAAATACTTCGATCGACAAACTGCGTTCTAAAAATTTTAATAACAGTCAAAAAAACCTTTCTACTGATAATTTCGTAAATCATTTTGAAGACAGTTCTAAACTGGTTGACAAAGTGGATACTATAGGTTTACAGGATTTTGTAAAAAGGCTGAAACCAAAATGTATTCAAATAATTGATTTACTGTTTTTTAAAGGTTATACCCAACAGGAAGCTTCGGATGAATTGGCAATTCCTTTGGGAACAGTAAAAACACAAAATAGGAATTGTATTAATGACTTAAGAAATTATTTGAAAGTATAATGGAAACAAAAGAATATATAGAATCAGGAATCCTGGAACTCTATGTTTACGGTTTACTTAATGAAACCGAAAACGCAGAAGTGAGTACCATGGCAAAAAACAGTCCGGAAATACATGCGGAAATTATCGCTATTGAAAAAGCCATTATTGCTTTATCGTCAAGCTTTTCACCGTTTCATTCTGTTGCGAATTATGAAAAAATTAAAGCTAAACTGGAACTCAAACATGCTGAAATCATACAATTAGAACCTAACAAGAACAGGTCTCAATATATTGGATGGGCAGCGGCTGTGTTGTTATTAGTTGGTATTGGCTACCAATACGACCAACTGAACCAAACCTCGACACAAGTAGCTACTACTGAAATTGAGAAAGCTAAATTAGAGAAAGAATTTAATTTCTTAAAATTAAAAAATACGGCTAATGAAACGAGTTTAGCGGTTGTAAGAGACACAAAAAACACAGTCGTAGCTCTTGGAGGACAGGCAGTTGCTCCTGAATCTTCAGCGAAAGTGTACTGGAATCAAGATACTAAAGTAGTTTATATTGACGCTGCTGGTTTACCAGAACCACCTGAGGGAATGGTCTACCAGGTTTGGGCATTAAAATTAAGCCCGTTGACTCCTACCAGTATTGGATTATTAGAAGATTTTGATGCAAATGAACAAAAATTATTTGCGGTAAATAATGCTAATGAAGCTGAAGCTTTTGGAATTACACTTGAACCTAAAGGTGGAAGTTTAACTCCTACGATGGAACAATTATATACACTGGGAAAAGTATAAATAACCTATTTTTCTAATTAAAACAAAAAAGGTTCAACTACAAAGTTGAACCTTTTTTGTTTTAATTAGAAAAATATTATTTCTTATAATACTTCTTATATTTTGGATAGGAAATAGCTCCAAATAAAGTTATTACCCCTAATGAATACCATATCCAATTCAAAGAATGTGCTTCGCCACTTGCGTAAGAATGTAATCCAACTAAGTGAAAATTCACACCATAGTACGTAAACAAAATGGATATAAAAGCAAACATGCTCATCAAATTAAAAATCCATTTTCCTCGTAAAGAAGGAACAAATCGAGCATGAATTACAAAAGCATAGACCATAATACTGATTAAGGCCCAAGTTTCTTTTGGATCCCATCCCCAATAACGTCCCCAACTTTCATTAGCCCATTGTCCTCCAAGAAAGTTTCCAATAGTTAACATAATTAAACCGACTGTTAACGCTAATTCATTAATATAAGTGATTTCCTGAATATTCAAATCCATTTTGGCTTTGTTTTTTTCATTGGTAAACAAAATCAATAATAATGAAACTGCTCCTAAAATCATTCCTAACGCAAACGGTCCATAACTTGCCACAATAACCGCCACGTGAATCATTAACCAATACGAATTCAGTACCGGTTGTAAATTTGCAATTTCCGGGTCAATCCAGTTCATGTAGGCCGCAGCCAAAATCATGGCGGTTACAAATGCTGATGAAGCTATAGTAAGTTTTGATTTTCTGTCGAAAGCCAAACCAAAAAACATCGTTGCCCAAGCTACATAAATGATAGATTCATACGCGTTGCTCCAAGGCGCATGGCCCGAAATATACCATCTTGCAATTAATCCAAAAGTGTGCAATGCAAATAACGCAATCACGACAATATGCATAAAATTAACTAAATAGTTCAGGGCTTTTCTTTCTTTAAAGATTTGTAAAATCGTAAAAAACAACATCAAAATCGACGCAAAAATATACCAGTACGGTAATTTCTTAAAAACATCATATTTGTTATACAACACCTCTGAAGTGATTTTTTCATCACTTGGTCTTACTTTGCTACCAAATCGTTTTTGGAAACCATTAATACTTTCCAGCAACTCATCGGCTGTTTTGTAATCATTAGATTCTGAAGCGTTTGCCAAAGACCCAAAATACAAAGGCAGTACATTTTTAGTATAGGTCGCTTCCATTCCTTTGAAACCTGCTTCATTGAGTTCTAAATAAGAAACCCATTTGTTATTTTTATCATCCGGAATTGGGAAAATTTTCAATATTCTACCACTTAACGCAGATTCCATTAGATTTACTTTTTTATCTGTTTCGATAAAATCTTTTTCAAACTGATTAGGATTTGCAGCTTTAAATGCTTCTTCTAAATATTTAGAAAGCTTGTAATTTCCTTTAGCATCAAAGAAAGCCACAAAAGGAGCAAATTCTGCTTTCTTGTCGACTCCAATAATTTTTCGAATACTATCATTCCCGCTTTTGATATAAATAATTGGGATTTCAATCCAATAACTCGCGTATTGTGTCATGGACAAAAACACTTGGTCAGAATTCATTCCGTTATAAGAATCATCATGACTTACTTTTCGCAATAATTCTGATGAAAACGTATTAATCGGTTTCATCCTACCGCCACCATCTTGAATTACCAGTCTACCAAATTTTGCCGCATGTGTTTCAGGCACTTTATACTTAATAATCAAAGCATTTAGTTCATCCTGACTCAGTACTTTTTTGGTGTGATTCGCATGCGTTGCTGGTGCAGCTTCAGCCTCCGTATGCGCATGTCCTTCATGATCATCGTGATTGTGTTCTTGCTCTTGTGCAAAGCTATTGAAACCGAACAGCAATATTAAAATCGTTAATAATTTAGCTTTCTTAATTTTGACCACTTCCAATTTGCGTTTGACATCCGCAAAACGAGAATATTTGGTAAACATAATCGCCATCATTGCAAAATACAACATAAAATAACCAATATAAGTCAGCGTTGTTCCCCAAAAATCATGGTTTACGGACAAAACCGTTCCTTTTTCATCAGGATCAAAACTAGATTGAAAAAAACGAAATCCTTTGTGGTCTAATACATTATTCATATAAATTCTGGCATCAAATTGTTCTTTATCCTCCACAGTCACTTTACTTTCAAACGAAGAATAACTTTTCTCCGTTCCAGGATATTTCTGTGCGATAAAATCATTCAATTTTATCTTAAAAGGCAATACATACGCTTTACTTCCGTAGAAAAAAGTATAATCAATTTTTCCAATTTTAACTGTTTTAGCTTCTCCAACTTTACCTTTGGAACCTAAAACGGTAACTGTTTGTTGTTTACCTTCGGCCATAACTTTTACAGTAATTGCATCTTCATGGCTTTTCGCTTTAAAATCATTATCCGATTCATAATCAACAATTCCCTTGACCGCGGGATCTGGAAATACAAATCGCATTTCACCTATGCTGTATAACGAACGCATCATCAATGGTTGCGCATTATCCTTAGTTACTTTACCCTCTAATTTATCAGCCATTCTCATAAAATTACCTTCAAAAGGCGTTTGGATTGTATACGCAGTTCCGGTAGTATTGATGTTTATCGCGCCGTCTGTAAATTTATTTAAAGAAAATAATACGTTGTGAATGTTTTGTACTTCGCCATCTTTCAAGAAATGCTCGTGGCGCCCGCCATCGCCAGCTTCTACAATTTTCAAAAACACAGTACCTGTACGATCTGGTTTGATGTATTCTTTAGCTCCCATGATAAAATTTTCATATTCTACCTCAAATGGAGTATCGGCAAACTTTCCTGAAATGCTAAAATCATTATTTGTTGCCGGAGACAAAAGAACTTGTTTTTCAAAAACCCTGCGTTTCATTTCGCCTTTAAATTCACCGTCTACAAAAACAGTTAGAAAGGTTTTATCTGAAAATATCTGATTTTCCGAAGCGCCTTCTCGAATGGGCATCATCCCTTCATAACTGATGTAACGCGTTACAAAAGCACCCGCAATAATGAAGATAAAAGACAAGTGAAGCAACAATGTAGCCCATTTTTCTTTTTTTAAGAGTTGGTAACGCTTGATATTTCCAATGAAATTGATAACGAAAAACACGTGAATGGCTTCAAACCACCAGGCATTGTAAATTAAAATTTTTGCGGTATCGGTATTGTATTTACTTTCGATAAAAGTTCCGGTAGCCATGGCAACGGCGTAAGAAATAAATAAAAAGGCCATTAAACGTGTAGAAAACAAAAAAGAAAATATTTTTTTATCCATTTTTATGGGATTATGTTTTGTAAAAGTGCCACAAAAGTACTTAAAAATGTTGACTTCTATATTCTGACATTTGTTAATTTAATCCAAAATTAAGAATGAATATCAAACCCTAAAAAGGCTCTTTACAAGGCTAAAGTCATTTATTTACCCTTGTCAATTTCGAATAAAACTCTTAATATTTTTTTGCTAATTTTGTCCCATGGTCAAAGTAGTAATTATTGGTTCCGGTAACGTAGCGCAACATTTGATTGCCGCTTTTCAAAATGCTCAAATTCTGGGGTCGGAAATCGAGTTAATACAGGTGTATTCCAGACAAACTGGAAGTGTTTCACACTTGATCGGTTTGGAACAGATTACAAATAATTTAGATACTTTGGCGGAAGCTGATTTATATATTATTTGCGTATCGGATGATGTGATTGCAGCGCTTTCTTCACAACTTCCGTTTAAAAATCGTTTGGTGGTGCATACTTCAGGAAGTGTTCCGTTGAATGTTTTGAATGAAGACAATCGTAAAGGGGTTTTTTATCCTTTGCAAACCTTTACCAAAAACAAACCTGTAGATTTCAAAATGATCCCAATTTGCTTAGAAAGTGAAAATGCTTCTGATTATCAATTATTGGATAAAGTAGCCAAATCAATTTCTGAAAAAATTTTCGCAATAAATTCAGACCAACGCAAAGCGTTGCATGTTGCAGCCGTATTTGTCAATAATTTTACGAATCATTTGTACCAAATAGGTCAGGAAATTTGCCAGGAACATCAGGTTCCTTTCGAAATTCTGAAACCTTTAATCGCTGAAACCGCAAATAAAATAATGGTGCTTTCTCCCGAAGAAGCGCAAACTGGTCCTGCAAAACGCAATGATACTGCAACTATTGAAGCACATGAAGCTTTTTTATCACAGGCGAATCATTTAAATATTTATAAAACACTAACACAATCAATATTAGAGAATGGCAAAAAGTTATAAAGAAATAATGAACGACATCACTACATTTATTTTTGATGTTGATGGCGTACTAACCGATAGCTCTGTTTTTGTAACCAATGAGGGAGAAATTTTGCGTACGATGAACATTCGCGATGGCTATGCGATGAAAGCTGCCATTGAAAGCGGTTATAAGGTGTGTATTATTTCGGGCGGAAGCAATGAAGGTGTTCGGGTCAGACTCCGAAATCTTGGTATCACAGATATTTATTTGGGCACACCCGATAAAGTGGAAACCTTTGATGAATATACAGATGTTTACCAAATAAATCCAGCACATGTTTTGTACATGGGCGATGATATTCCTGATTATCATGTAATGAAATTAGTGGGATTACCAACTTGTCCTCAAGACTCAAGTCCAGAAATCAAAGCCATTTGTAGCTATATTTCACATAAAAATGGTGGAAAAGGCGCTGTGAGAGACGTAATAGAGCAAGTTATGAAAGCACAAGGAAAATGGATGGCTTATTTTGACGGGAAACACGATTAGTAGTATTATAAAACTTAAATTATAAATTTCAAATAAAATCTGTGGTTCCATTTCTAAAACTAATCCGATACCAAAACCTGCTAATGCTCGCTTTTATGCAGCTTATTTTTAGGTACGGATTTTTTAAAATTCAAAATATTCCTCTGGCATTAGCGGATTGGCAATATGGCTTATTAGTTTTATCAACCGTTTTGATTGCTGGTGGTGGGTATATCATTAATAATATTTTTGATCAAAACACGGATGCAATCAACAAACCCAATACCGTTGTCATAGGCAAAAGCATTTCGGAAACGCAAGCATATAATTTATACGTTGGACTTACTGCAACGGGCGTGGCGATTGGTTTCTATTTATCAAATGTTATAGCTAAACCAGGTTTTTCCTCTATATTTATTCTGATTGCAGCGACACTCTATTTGTATGCCACAAGTCTGAAACAAATGATGATCATTGGTAACGTTATTATTGCATTGTTGCTTTCTTTTAGTGTGATCATCATTGGTATTTTTGATTTATATCCCGCCACAGGAATAGACAATCAACAGCAAATGGGATTGTTTTTTTCTATATTATTAGATTACGCCATTTTTGCTTTTATGATTAATCTGCTTCGGGAAATTGTAAAAGATATTGAAGATACAGATGGTGATTACAACCAAGGAATGAACACCTTACCCATTGCAATAGGAAAATCCAGAACTGGAAAAATAGTTTTTGGATTGAGTTTTATTCCACTTTTTTTTATTTTATTTTATATTAATAAATACTTGTTCGAATTACTATTCGTTACAGTATATCTGTTGCTTTTTGTTGTGGGTCCGTTGATTTTTTTTACTGTAAAAATGTGGTCGGCTACATCAAAAAAAGAGTTGCACATTTTGAGTGTACTTTTAAAATGGATTCTGCTTTTTGGAATTCTGTCCATTATTATTATCAGTTTAAATATAAAATATAATGCTTAGAAATAAATTAAAAAAATACATTTTAATTCTGGCTTCGGGTTCACCGAGACGCCAGCAATTTTTTAAAGATTTAGACTTAGATTTTGAAATTCGATTGAAAGAAATCGAAGAAATTTATCCGCCGGAATTAAAAGCTCATGAAATCACTAATTATTTGGCTGAACTGAAAGCCAGCGCTTATGAAGGAGAATTAAATCCGAATGAAATTCTGATTACCAGCGACACTATTGTCTGGCACAATGACAAAGCTTTGGGTAAACCAAAAGACGAACAAGATGCTTTTGAAATTTTGAAATCTTTATCGAATGCTACTCATGAAGTCATCACTTCTGTTTGTTTTAAAACCAATAAAAAAATCGAAATTTTACACGAAGTAACAAAAGTCACTTTCAATGAATTAAGTGAGGAATCTATTCGTTATTACTTAGAAAATTTCAAACCATATGATAAAGCGGGTTCGTATGGCATTCAGGAATGGATTGGTTTTATAGGTGTTTCAAAAATTGAAGGTTCTTATGCTAATGTGATGGGAATGCCAACGGATAAAGTGTACGAATATTTAAATAATTTAGCTTAGTCATTTTATGGAAATCTCATTAGTACACGAATACACCAAGGAATTAATTGCTACAGGAGTTTTAGGAATTTTGCTGATTATATTGCGGATAATTTCAACAAAACTGGTGCGTCGCTACGCAAAATCAAACCAAACGCTGGAACACAGAACCAATTTAGTCATCAAATACATTCATTTATTTATTCATATACTGGTAATTGTTGCTTTAATAATAATTTGGGGAGTACAGACTAAAGATATTTTTATTGCTCTTTCTTCAATTACAACCGTTGTAGGAGTTGCAATGTTTGCTCAATGGTCTATATTAAGTAATATTACCTCCGGTATTATTTTGTTTTTTTCTTTTCCTTTTAAAATTGGTGACGTTATAAAAATCCACGATAAAGATTTTCCAATTGAAGCTGAAATAGAAGATATTGGTGCCTTTCATGTTTTCTTAAAAACGATTGATGGGGAAAAAATTATTTATCCCAATAATTTGCTATTGCAAAAGGGAATATCTATTCTAAAAAATCATTTTGAAAATAAGGAATTCGTAGATTAATTTATAACTTTATGAATGATAATGTCACAGTCAATATTAAAACTATCAATTGGGAAGTGACAATTATATAACTAATGCTATAAAATATGTAATACATTAAATTTTTTAATATTACATATTTGTGAGTTGAATAATAATTAGTTTAAAATACAAATCAAAAAAAATATGAATGATATCCTAAAATTTCCATTTTATGCTAAATTATCCTTGACTTTGTTGGGTTTAATTGCTATTATCTTTATTTTTTATATTGGTCAAGACATATTGATTCCTGTAATGATGTCGTTTTTATTTGCCATTTTGTTGTATCCTATTGTTAAATTTTTCAAATCAAAACTTCGTTTTCCGCATGTGCTTGCTGTAATGATTGCCGTGATACTGTTTGTCCTAATTTTTATAGGTCTTTTTGTGTTTCTTTCCTTTCAAATCAGTGATTTTGCCGATGATTTTGATAAAATTGAAAGAAATATAAACATTCATCTTAGTAATATTCAAGTGTTTGTGAGAGATAATTTTAATGTAAGTTCGAGAGAACAAAAGCAGTATATGGACAGTGCTACTCAAGATTCGATGGAGAAAGGAAAAGAAATCATTGGAACTACCTTAATGTCATTTACCGATACTTTGATAAATTTAACTTTAATTCCAATTTATACTTTTTTAATTCTTTTATACAGAACTCATTTTTTACTGTTTTTATCTAAATTATTCAAAAAAGAAAATCACGAACAGTTAAAAAACATTCTAACAAATATAAGAGTTGCAATCAACAGTTACATTGTAGGTTTGATTATCGAAATGATTTTAATTTCAGTAATGACAACACTTGGATTTATGCTTATTGGTATGAAATACGCCATTTTATTGGGAATTATTACAGGAATTTTAAATCTAATTCCTTACATAGGAATTCTTTTTGCCGGTGTTTTAAGTATTGTAGCTTCGCTTACCGGTTCTCCTGATTTATCAATAATTGTAGGTGTAATTGTCATTACAATCGTCGTTCAACTAATTGATAATAATGTGATTGTTCCTTTGATTGTAAGTTCCAAAGTTGAAATAAACGCATTTGTATCAATTGTGGGAATCATCATTGGCGGAGCAATTGCCGGAGTTTCAGGAATGTTTTTAGCACTTCCGATACTTGCAGTTCTCAAAGTGATTTTTGACAGAGTAGAATCATTGGAGCCTTGGGGTTACTTAATGGGTGATCACTTACCTAAAACCTATACTTGGCGTAAAATTAAATTACCGCTGTTTGATTCCGAAGAGCCATCAGAAAAGATGATAATCAAAGCTGACGTTGTTGTTCCAGTTTTTACCGAAACGACCACTGAAAATGCCTCCAATCAAACTGATAAATAAGTGGGTAATTATTAATCAAATCAGTTTCGAATGCTGAATATCTAAAAGTTTTTTACGCAATCATTAAAACGTTTTCTGTACGTTTTCTTAGTCTTTTTCAGTTGATTCTTTAACAATGTATAAAAAAATAAAACTAGTTTTTTTTCTTATGTTCATCTGTTGTTCTGCCATTTCTTATGGGCAAGAAATAAAGGTTACGAAAGATTCTTCTAACGTTTACTACAATATTAGAAACTATTCAAAAAAGAATAAGTTTACCCGATTGATGCATAAAATAGTTTTTAGAACGCCAGTGATAAAAAACGAAATAACAAAAGAAGTCCAAAAAGACTACAGCGGTTTTGAAGGCAAAATTATAAGGAACATTACTATTCTTACACTCGATCCTTTTGGATATTCTGAAATTGACACTTTAAAAAAGCCTAAAAATTGGGCGGAAAAAAATGGGAATAAAATCCATATTAAAACCAACTCGCTTACGATAAGAAATTTATTGCTAATTAAAAAAAATAATCCGTTTGATTCATTATTAGTGAAAGAATCAGAGCGTTTGATACGAGCGCAACGATTTATAAATCGGGTGGATATTGCACCTAAATTAATTCCAAATAGCCCCGATTCCGTCGATATTGCTATCCGAGTTTTAGATTCTTGGAGTTTGGTTCCCAAAGGTTCGCTTTCAAGTTCAAGAATTAGTTTTGGATTGAACGAGCGTAATTTTCTAGGTTTAGGACATCAATTTGAAAATAAAATAAGAAACAGATTCAGTGACGGAAAAAGTGCCTACGCGGTTGCTTACACTATTCCCAATATAAAAAATACCTTTATAAATACCAAAGTCACCTACCAAATTGATTTAGACGGTTATTATGGAAAAAGTATCGCTATTGATCGCCCTTTTTATTCGCCTTTGACAAAATGGGCTGGTGGAGTTTATGTAGATCAGCAATTTAGAAAAGATACTTTACCCGATTCCAATTTAGTTTTTGCGTATCAGAATTTCAAATTCAATACACACGATTTTTGGCTTGGGCGTGCTTTTAGAATTTTCAAGGGTAATACTGAAAATGAAAGAACGACGAATCTTGTTGCGACAGGACGGTTTTTACATATTAAATACCAAGAAAGTCCTATTTTTGAATTTGATCGCGATGATTTTTATTCGAATGAAAAACTTGCACTAGTAGGAATTGGTATTTCATCACGTAAATTTATAAGAGACCGCTTTATTTTCAAAAATGGAATTATTGAGGATGTCCCCATTGGAAGAACATACGGAATAACAACCGGCTACCAATATAAAAACAGTTCTGGACGATATTATTTGGGTGGTCGCGCCACCTTTGGGAATTTTTACAAATATGGTTTTTTGAGTGCAAATTTTGATGTGGGAACTTTTTTTGAAAAAGGCATTACCAAACAGACGGCTTTTTCTTTTCAGGCTAATTATTTCACCAATCTGTTGACTCTTGGAAAATGGAAATTACGACAGTTTGTTAAACCACAATTAGTTATTGGTTCAAACCGCATGGATGCAATTGGAGATCAACTTTCGATTAATGAGAATTATGGTCTTAATGGTTTCACTATGGCAGAGTATGGGACCAAAAAAGCGTTAATGACTTTGCAAACCCAAGCTTATGCTCCATGGGATTTTTGGGGATTTCGTTTGAATCCTTTTTTTAATTATTCAATTGCTTTACTTGGGAATTCGAAAAAAAGCTTGACAGAGAGCAAAGCGTATTCTAAAATTGGAATTGGGTTCATCGTAAACAATGATTATTTAGTCTTTAGCTCTTTCCAAATTTCCCTTTCCTATTATCCAAGCATTCCTGGAAATGGCGAACATATTTTTAAAACGAATGCATTTGAGACGACAGACTTTGGCTTTCAGGATTTTGAATTAGCAAAACCAAGAACTGTAATTTATCGGTAAATAAACTACAACAGAAGTATAATTAAAAGCAATCAAAATCTTTAAATTGCTAATTTTAAAAATAATACAAATTACACTTCGGGCATGTTAACGTAAATTATATAATTAATTACCTTAATAGTGTAAGTTTTTGTAGCACATTATTTGTTACTTTTATCAGATAGAAATTTTTAATTAAAACCAAAAGAAATGAAAAAAGTTACCTTTTATTTAATGATGATGGTATTGTCATTGAGTGTTGTTCCTACGCAAATGTTAGCTGCTGAAAAAACTCCAACTTCGGTTTCAAGTACCCCAAAAGAAGTTCCTGCTGAAGTTAAAGTATTGCTTAATCGTCTAGACGAAATAAAAGCAATGGACAAATCTGAATTGACTTCAACAGAGAAAAAAGAATTACGTAAAGAAGTTCGTGCTATTAAAACAGAATTAAAATCTACAGGAAATGGTGTTTATTTATCTGTTGGAGCTATTATTATCGTTATTCTTTTATTGATTCTTTTGTTATAAATCAATAAAAATTAAAAATAGAAATTAGGAAACGGTAAATCGTTTCCTTTTTTTATGCAAGCCAGGATCAACATAAATTCTGTTATTATAGCTTGGCATACTTCTTGGTTTTAAAATAAAAAATAGTGACCTTAAAAGGACCTATAAAAAAAATAGTAATTAAAAATTTAAAAGATGAAGACATTAAAATTAATCGCCGCAATTATAATTCTTTTGGTATCAACCAATACGATACAGGCACAAGTTTCAGTAAATGTAAATTTAGGAAGCCCTCCATCGTGGGGTCCTGCAGGATACTCCTCAGTAGATTATTATTATTTACCAGATGTTCAGTCTTATTATGACATAAAAGCCAGACAATTTATTTATTTAGGCGATGGACAGTGGGTACGTTCCAGAAATTTACCTACCCAATACAGAAACTATGATTTATACAACGGCTATAAAGTAGTCTTGAATGATTATCATGGTTCAAAACCATATAGTAACTTTAACAAACATAAAGTTAAATATTTCAAGGGGTATAAAGGTAGTCCACAAAAAACAATTGGCATCAGAAAAGTTGTGGTTCGTAAAGCTTCATATAACCATGGAAACAACGCAAATGATGATTACAACAAAGGAAAAGGAAATAATGGTCATGGAAAAGGAAATAAAGGACATGGTAACGACAAGCATTAATACCGGAATATCCTGTCAAAAAAAAAGAACCTCCAAGCGAGGTTCTTTTTTTTTGGGGAAAATAATATACTAATGAAATCTTAAAAAAAAGTTAATTATTTCACGTTGGCACAGTTGTTGGAAAACGATAAACAGAAAATAAAAAGAGTTCCAATAAATAATTACAAAAAAATTTAAAAAAAGATGAGAACACTAAAATTAATTGCCGTAGGAATTATCCTTTTTGCCTCCAGTACAATACAAGCGCAAGTTTCAGTAAATGTAAATATAGGAACCGCTCCATCTTGGGGTCCAGTAGGATATTCGAACGTAGACTACTATTACTTACCTGATGTTGAATCCTACTATGATATTAGAGCCACACAATTTATTTATTTTGGTGGTGGAAGGTGGATTCGTTCCAGACAGTTGCCTAGTCAATACAGAAACTATGATTTATATAATGGATACAAAGTAGTATTAAATGATTACCATGGTTCTAGACCTTATAACAACTTTAGAAACCATAAAACCAAATATTATAGAGGATACCATCCTAGAGAACAAAGAAATATAGGATATAACAACGACCGCAGAGTGTATGTGAATAACAGACAATATGATAACCGTAAACAATACGACAACCGCAGACGTTACAGCAGTCATCGAGAAAATGATAATGATGATCATAGAGAAAATGATGATCATAAAGAAAATAAAAATTATAGACATGGTCGTGGGAATAAACATGGACATGGAAAAGATAGAGATTAAGCTTTAATATACCATCAAAAAAAGAGAGAAAACTACAATTAGTTTTCTCTCTTTTTTGTTCAATCGAACTATTATTCTTTAAAGAAAACTAAAAAAATTTCAGAAAAAAATATTTAATTCCTACATTTGAAGCTATTGCAAATTAAATTTAAAAGAATGCAAAAAAAACTCAGCCTAATCATTATAACAATTCTGGTTTGTTTTCAAATTACAACTGCGCAACAACCACAAAAATTAAATTCCGTTGAAATTTATCATCAAATTGAAAAGCTTAATTTTCTTGGATCAGTACTGTACATCGCAGCGCACCCAGATGATGAAAATACTCGACTAATTTCTTATTTATCCAATGAACAAAAAGCAAGAACAGGATATTTATCGTTGACACGTGGTGATGGCGGCCAAAACTTAATAGGAACGCAACTACGGGAATTATTGGGGGTAGTACGAACACAAGAACTTATTGAAGCCCGAAAAATTGATGGTGGAGAACAATTTTTTTCCCGTGCCAATGATTTTGGGTTTTCTAAAAATCCAACAGAAACCTTAGAAATTTGGGATAAAGAGAAAGTATTGGCTGACGTTGTTTGGGCCATAAGAAAATTTCAGCCCGACGTAATTGTCAACCGGTTTGATCATCGATCTCCAGGGACTACACACGGTCATCACACTTCATCGGCAATGTTGAGTGTAGAAAGTTTTGAACTGGCCAATAATCCAGCCATTTTTCCGGAACAATTGCAATTTGTAAAACCTTGGCAAACCAAGCGTCAGTTTTTCAATACCTCTTGGTGGTTTTATGGAACTCTCGAAAAATTTAATGCCGCTGATAAAAAGAACCTAATTGCAATAGAAACTGGCGTATATTATGCCGGTTTAGGAAAATCAAATCAAGAAATAGCAGCATTAAGTAGAAGCCGTCATCAATCGCAAGGTTTTGGCAGCACTGGTGCACGTGGCGAAGAAACAGAATATTTAGAGTTTATAAATGGAAGTGCTTTAACAGACAAAAAATCATTATTTGAAGGAATCGATACCTCTTGGAACCGCGTAAAAGGAGGAAAAGCAATCGGAGAATTGTTGACAATCATCAAAGCTGAATTCGATCATAATAATCCTGCGGCAAGTATTCCAAATTTGGCGAAAGCCTACACTATGATGAAAGCTTTAGATGAAAATCATTGGGCACCATTAAAATCTTCATCCGTAAAAGAAATTATAGCAGCCTGTTCGGGTTTGTATCTTGAAGCCGTAGCTCAAAATCAGGAAACCACTCCGGGAAGCACTATAAAACTGAAGCTTGAAGCCATTAACAGAAGCGGCGTACCTATTCAATTAATGAGTGTGACCGCTCTGCCAAATCAAATTAATACACCTCAAAATCGGGATTTAAAAAACAATATTCTAAACAATATAAACCTGGATTTTAAATTGCCCGAATCAATTAACTACACACAACCATATTGGTTAAAAGAAAATGGAACCGTGGGAATGTATGCCGTAAATCAGCAACAAAACATAGGGATTCCAGATATTATTAGGGAAACGAAAGTGGTGTTTAACATTCAAATCTACGGAATAGAAATCCCATTTGAACGAACTATTGTTTATAAATACAATGATGATGTAAAAGGCGAAGTGTATAATTATCTGGATATTGTTCCTGAAGTTACCACTTCAATAATTGACAAAGTACTGATTTTTAAAGACACCAAGATTAAATACGTAGGCGTAAAAATTAAAGCTGGGAAAGATGCCGTAAAAGGAAATCTCCAACTGGAACTGCCTGAAAACTGGAATGTTTCTCCTAAATCAATTCCATTCAATATCCAAAAAAAGGGAACCGAGCAAATTGTCTATTTTGAAGTAATTGCACCTAACAAATCCGAAGAGGCAACAGCAAAAAGTGTTGCAATTATTGATAACAAGCAATTTGACAAAGAGCAAATCATCATTAATTACGACCACATCACTAAACAGCAAGTTTTAAAATCGGCTGAAGCCAAATGCATTAAAACGGATTTAAAAACAAATGGTGAAAAAATCGCATACATTATGGGTGCCGGAGATGAAGTTCCTAGCAGCTTAACACAATTGGGCTACATTGTTACCCTGCTAAAACCCGAAGAAATAACACCTGAAAAATTAGAAAATTTTGATGTCGTGATAACTGGTGTTCGTGCTTACAACACCGTTGCGGCATTGGCAAATAAGCAAAACATTCTTTTTGATTTTGTAAAAGCTGGAAAAACAATGCTAGTTCAATACAATACTGCCGGTGATCTTGTAACCGATAATATTGCACCTTATCCGTTGAAACTGTCCCGCGACAGAGTAACGGAGGAAGATGCCGAAGTCCGATTTTTGGCAGCAAACCATCCGGTTTTGAATTTCCCAAATAAGATTACCACTAAAGATTTTCAAGACTGGAAACAAGAGCAAGGTTTGTATTATCCAAGTGAATACGACAAAGCCTTCACTCCTATTCTATCTTCAAATGATAAAGGAGAAACACCAAAAAATGGTGCTTTACTGATAGCTCAATATGGAAAAGGCCATTACATTTATACAGGTTTAAGCTTTTTTAGAGAATTACCTGAAGGCGTTGCCGGTGCCTATAAATTAATTTCAAATATCATCTCGTTGAAATCATCCGAAACTATTCCTGCAAAAAATATAAAGCACTAACGCTACCAAAAATGGAAACAAAAAAAATAAAAACCTGGAAAAAGAACTACACATGGGTGCTTGTGGCTAATGCTATTTACATCTTGATCTTTTGTCTCATCATGAAATTATACTCTTAAATTATGCAATTATTTGATTGGATTATACTCGTAGTTACTTTACTGTTCATAGTAATTTACGGTGCTTGGAAAACCAAAGGAAGTAAAAATGTAGAAGACTTTATACTGGGAAATAATGAAACACCGTGGCATGTTGTGGGACTTTCCGTGATGGCGACCCAAGCTAGTGCAATTACGTTTCTTTCCACTCCGGGACAAGCATATCATGACGGAATGGGATTTGTACAATTCTACTTTGGATTGCCTATTGCCATGGTGGTAATTTGTGTCACCTTTATTCCTCTGTATCACAAATACAAAGTTTACACGGCTTACGAATACCTTGAAAAAAGATTTGATTTAAAAACCCGTTCTCTTGCAGCCATTCTTTTCTTGTTCCAAAGAGGTTTAGGAACTGGATTGACCATTTATGCGCCAGCGATTATTTTATCGGCACTATTGGGTTGGAATCTTACTTACATGAATATTATAATTGGTGTATTGGTAATCATTTATACTTTTTCGGGCGGCACAAAAGCGGTGAATGTAACTCAAAAACAGCAAATGTTTGTAATCATGTCCGGAATGTTCATCACATTCTTTCTGATATTGCATTATTTACCAAATGATATGACATTTACCAGTGCTTTGCATATTGCCGGCGCGAATGATAAAATGAACATTGTCAATTTCTCTTTTGACCCGGAAGAAAAATATACTTTTTGGAGCGGAATCACAGGCGGTTTTTTCCTTGCGTTGGCTTATTTTGGAACGGATCAATCTCAGGTAGGACGTTATTTATCCGGAAGATCTGTTCGGGAAAGTCAAATGGGCCTGATTATGAACGGACTCTTAAAAGTACCGATGCAGTTCTTTATTTTACTTACTGGAGTAATGGTTTTTGTTTTTTTTCAATTCAATCCTGTACCGTTAAATTTTAATCCAAACAACAAAGCCATGATTGAAAAATCGGCTTTCAAAGGCGAATACAATGCTTTGGAGAAAAAACTAGACGATTTATCGGAGGATAAAAAAGTGATTAATCTTTTGTACATCGATCAACTCAATCAAGATTATGACAATCCAATCCTTCGAAAAGAATTAGTGGCTTTGTCCAATAAAGAAAAAGATTTAAGAGATCGAGCTAAAGAAATAATTATAAAAGCTGATAGCAATAGTGAAACGAATGACAAAGATTATGTATTTTTTCACTTTATTCTTAACTATTTACCCAAAGGACTTATAGGATTATTGCTGGCTGTTATCATTTCAGCAGCAATGTCATCAACCGCTTCCGGACTGAATGCATTAGCATCCACTACTGCAATAGATATTTACAAACGAAATGTCAAAGAGGAAAAATCAGAAAGGCATTACCTTTACGCTACCAAATTCTTTACCTTATTATGGGGAATTATTGCGATACTTTTTGCCTGCATCGGGACGCTGTTTGAAAATTTAATCCAATTGGTAAACATCATTGGATCTATATTTTACGGAACTGTATTGGGAATTTTCCTGGTTGGTTTTTACATACACAAAGTTCAATCAAAAGCTATATTTTACAGTGCTGTTGTCAGTCAACTTACTATTTTTATCATTTACTATTACGCGATTTACATCTTTCCAAGCGGTGAGGAAAAATTGGGTTATTTATGGCTTAATTTCATCGGAGCAATGTTAACGATAGTAATTTCGTTGCTGTTACAATGGACGATTTTCAGAAAACAGAGAGGGATTACTGCTTAAATAAAAGTACTGTCGCTCTTTAATTTCTGAACTAAATGATTGTGTTTTAGTTTCGTAAATCTATTAACTTAAGATTTGCAAATCATAATGATGGTATCCTTTTATTTTTAAAAATACTGGAATATTTATTAGTAATATTGTCATTCCGATGAAGACGGAATCACACAATCTGAATTACGTAAGGAGATTTCCATTTCCTCAAAATGACAAACCGCGCGATTGTTTATTAAGGTTATTACAAAAATAAAATGGTATTAGGCGCTACATTTAAAATGATAATGCCTGATTTTTCAAACAAAAAAAATCCCGTTTCATCTATTTGAAACGGGGTTTTCTTGTAAAAAAATTAAAATAATTAGTTCTTACTCCATTCTGCGATACTGTCTTTATTCATTTTTACGTAATCTTGGTTTTTAGCAATTTCAGCCGCCGCAAGAGATAATTTCGCAGTTTCGATTGCTCCTTTTTTATCTCCAAGTTTGGCTTGAATCAATGACTTTAATCTATTAAACCAAAACGGTTTATCTTTACTCATATCCAATGCTTTGTTTACATAAACCAAAGCTTTTGCATTATCCCCGTTCGATTGAAATAAAAATTGAGCGGCAGAAAAATAATCTGCAGCAACTGGTCCCGCTAATGCTTTCTCGATGTTAGCTGTTGCTTTTTGTTGTGTAGGCACTTCAAATTTTAACGCTGCATAAGAGTTCTCCCAATATATTTCTAAAAAGGCAAAATTGTTGTCTAAACCACTAATTCCCATAGTAAATGTTTCCACACTTTTATTTAAAGTTTCTGGCTTAACTGTAGCTCTAAGTGCTACATTTTCTTCTTTCCACTCTTCTGGATTACCCCAGTTATCAGTAGTTTTATAAAAAATTATTTCCCAGCTTTCTATTTTTGGAATTGTGTACAACGAATATTTTCCTTTTTTCAAAGTTTTTCCATCAATAATTACATCGTCGCTGAAAGATACGGTTGTGTTTTCATTCGCTCCTGTTCTCCAAACTTTTCCAAAAGGAATTAAATTACCAAATACGGCTCTTCCTCTTGCACTTGGTCTTGAATAATTAATTTCTACATCTGTCAAACCTACTGCTTGCATGATGGTAGATTTCGGACTTGATTGAGGTGTTTTAACTTGTGCCTCAATAGTGAAATTTGCTATAATAATGGCAAATACAATGATTATTTTTTTCATGTTTCAAATTTTTATGTTTCCAAATTTACAAATTCAGTCGCTTTCTATTGTTAATTATTTCTTAATTTAGACTGAATATCCTTAAGCATATCAAAACCCAATTCATTAAAATGATTAATTACAACATCAGCTTCTGATAAATCTTGAGCTTCAGAATGAATACTGTTGTAGCCCACACAAAAAATCCCGGCAGCTTTCGCCGCTCTTATTCCATTCGTACTGTCTTCAATGACAATACAGCTCTCTTTTGGGGCAATTGACAAACTAGCGGCATGTTCAAAAATAGCAGGATCTGGTTTCGATTTTGGAAAATCTTCTCCGCTTACAACATGCGTAAAATACTCATGTAATTTAAACCGGCTAAAAACTCGCTCAATAGTAACTTTGGATGCTGAAGAAGCCAGAATCAACTGCATTCCGTTTTGATGCAGTTCTTTAATTAAACTTTCAACACCTTCCAGTAATTCCAAATCAGCTTTACTGTCAAAAGCATCATTAAAAATATTGCGTTTTCTTTGAATCAAATCTTCAACTTCGTTTTCAATTACAAAAATCTCTTTCAATTTCTGAAATGTATTTCGAGTCGAAAAACCAGTAAATGAGGTGTACATTTCCTCCGTAACAGTAATATTTAATTCATTAAATTGTTTGAAATAAGCATAACGATGTACGGGTTCAGTGTCGACAATTACGCCATCCATGTCAAAAATTACGGTTTGTATCATTTGAAATTATAAATTATGAGTTATGAGTTTTAATCTTTAATACGAAGGCTAAAAATGAATACTATTTCTTTAGCAAATGACGAATCACGGTTTCTGCAGCGTACAAACCAAATAATCCCGGCATGTAACTGTTTGTCCCGTAAAATGACTTTTTAAAATTGGATCCGTCTGTCATTTTTAAACTCGTCTCATCTTGAATTTCAGAAGAAAAAACCACTTTCAATTTATCAATTTTAAATTCTTTCAATCGTCTTCGGATGGTTTTAGCAAAGAAACAATTCACCGTATTGGTAATATCGGTTACTTTCACTTTAGAAGCTTCCATTTTGCCGCCCGCGCCCATACTGCTGATGATTTTTACTCTTTTCCGCTTGGCGCCAATAATTAAATTCAACTTAGGAGTGACACTGTCGATGCAATCCAAAACATAATCAAACTCCTCTGAAACAATTTCGAAAGCGCGCTCCGGCGAAAGAAATTCTTGCACGCGAATCAATTTCAACTCTGGATTAATGTCCATTAATCGATCCCCAACAACAGTAATTTTGGGTTGTCCCACAGTAGAATGTAAAGCAGGTAATTGTCGGTTTACATTAGTAATGTCAACTACGTCACCATCTACAATAGTCATATTTCCCACTCCTGCTCTTGCCAAAAATTCAGCCGCAAAAGAACCAACACCACCCAGTCCTACAACCAATATATTTGCATTTTTCAAATTATCTAAACCTTCTTTTTTAAATAAAAGTTCGGCTCTTTCTGTCCACTCTGCCATTTTTTTAATTTATTGTTTAATGTTTAAAGTTCTAAAACTTTAACGCTTTTATATTTAAAATCTAATCTTGAATACTTCCAAAAAATTATTATTCACCATTTTCTGTATTTCTTTAACGGAAATTTCTTTGTATTTTGCTGCCAATTCATAAACTGCTTCAATTCCTTCCTCCACCGTATCAGTCTCCAGAAAAAATCGATTATTGGGAACGCTTTTAAAAACAGCTTCTAATTCCTTATTTATCAATAAATATTTCCCAAACGAAATATAAAATCCATTGTCCACTAATTGTTTTGCAAGTTGTGCGTTTTTTGAAAATCCATGAATCAGCATTGGAACTGAAATATTCAATTTTTTCTTAATTGCAATTAATTCCTGAAAAGCCGCGACGCAATGTATCACTACTGCTTGTTGATGTTTTTGTGCCAAAAGCAATTGCTTTTCGAAAACCATTTGTTGCAATTCCATCGAAATTTCGATGCGCTTGTCCAATCCGCATTCGCCAACAGCGAGGCAATTTTTCTCTTGTATTTTACTTTCAATTACAGCCAAATCAGCCTCTATTCGTTCCTCAACGATAAACCACGGATGAATTCCGATGGAATAATGCGGAATTGTTGCATCAAATTCCTGCGGATATTGATTTACTATTTCCAACACATTGAGTTGATTAGTCCATTTGTGCGTATGCAGATTAAAGAATTCCATTAGTCGTGAAACTTTTTGACTCCAGCTTTTATCTCAACATCTAAATCATTTTCCAGAGGAACCTTTGGACAAGAATACTTGTAATTATAGGCACAATACGGATTGTAAGAGGTGTTAAAATCAATCACAATCGTATCTCCTCTCGGAATTCTTAAATCAATGTACTTTCCGCCAATGTAACTTTCGGCACCCGAAGTCAAATCAGAAAACGGCAGAAATAGATAGTCTTTGTATTCCTTCTTTTTTGAAAGTTCAATGTTTTTATAGACATTCAGTTCAAAATCACGACCGTTAATTGTAAAGTAAAGTTCTCCATATTTTACATACAAAGGTTTTCTGTCCGTTGAAGTTTCCATCTCAAAAGGTTTCTCTTTTTGGGTTCTTACCAATTTTGCTATCACAAAAAAAGTTTCGTTTGCAGGATAAAAATCCAGCGTTTTAAAAACCGCTAAATCTTCTGCAATCAATGGACTTGTCTTTGCATCAGCATATTCTGCGTTCAATTCCTTTTGGAATTTGGCTACAGCCGAAACATCAAATTTTTCTTGGCCGAAGCCAAAATTCAATTGCAATAAAAGAAGTAAAGTAAATAGTATCCGCATGTTTCTATTTTTATGCAAAAATAGTTTAAAAGTTACTAGGACACAAAGACGCATCGGTACAAAGTTTTCTACCTTTGCAAAATTATAACTTAGTATATGATCCAAACTGCTTTTCAACGTTACATAAATAATTTCAAAGGCTTTACCAGAGAGATTTGGATTCTTACACTCATCACTTTTATCAATCGTGCCGGTACAATGGTTTTGCCGTTTTTGTCCAAATATTTGAAAGAAGATTTGAATTTTTCCTACGCACAAGTAGGATGGATTATGGTAGCTTTTGGTTTTGGTTCTATGCTGGGTTCCTGGCTCGGAGGCAAATTATCTGATAAAATAGGTTTTTATAAAATAATGGTTTTCAGTTTGTTCACCAGTGGAATTCTGTTGTTTTTTGTACAATACATCCGAACTTTTTACGGATTATGCATAGGAATGTTTGTTATAATGACCGTTGCTGATATGTTTCGTCCCGCAATGTTTGTCTCACTCGCGACGTATGCCAAACCTGAAAATCGTACCAGAGCACTGACTTTAGTTCGATTAGCAGTAAATTTAGGATTTACCGCGGGACCGGCTTTAGGAGGTTTGATTATCATGAATTTAGGCTACAGCGGATTATTTTGGGTAGATGGAAGCTCTTGCATTGTATCTATTTTGATTTTCACCTTATTGGTAAAAGAGCGTAAAAGACCTGCCGATTTAAACACAGCAAATAGCGAAACCGAAATACCTGCTTCCGTTTTTAAAGACAAAATATTCTGGATTTTTCTCTTTATCTGTTTTATAACGGCGATGCTTTTCTTTCAACTTTTTACGACTTTACCGTTATATCACAATGAAAAATTTGGACTGACGGAGTTTCAAAGCGGACTTTTATTATCCTTAAATGGACTTTTAATTTTCTTTCTGGAAATGCCAATAGTCAGTTTTAGCCAAAGAAAAGATATCAATAAGCTCAAAATTATACTTTGGGGTTCGTTGCTGATGTCCCTAAGTTTCTATGTTTTAATGATCAATATGTGGGCTGGAATACTAATTGTCAGCATTTTTTTTATCACTTTTGGCGAAATGTTCATCTTCCCTTTTTCCAATTCTTTTGCGTTAAGCCGAGCACCAAAAGGGCATGAAGGCCGCTACATGGCCTTATTTACGATGAGTTTCAGTTTGGCACATATTGCGAGTTCTAAAACTGGTCTTCAAATCATTGCTACATTCGGCTATCAGGCAAACTGGTTTGTCATGGGTAGTTTAGGGATACTTTCTGTAGCAGGTTGCATTTGGTTGCAAAAACTTGTTCAAAAAGAACAAAATTAATTCCATTATCACTCTTTGGGCGTGACCCCATTCCTAAAAGGGGCAAAATAACTAGTTGCTTAAATTGCCCCTTTTATGAATGCGGTCGGGCTATTCGCGCTACTTTGGTAGCTAGCTACTATCCCTCACGCAACCTCTTTTTCAAAACAACATATCTGAAATTAATTGCTTCTGTATTTCCAAATTAACTCTCTGAACAATAAAAGCAAGTAACTTATATCCTTGATTTAAAAATCAAAATTAATAAAAACTAAAAAATTAGTTAAATAACTATAAAAACAGTTTGCAAACTATAAATATAGTTGTACATTTGATTCAAATAAAAAAATCATGCAAAAACTGACTAATAAAGAAGAGGAAATAATGCATATTTTATGGAAGCTCAAAAAAGCATTTGTAAGAGAAGTCATGGCGGAAATCACCGAAGATCAGCCTCACTATAATACACTTTCTACTATTGTTCGCAATCTGGAAGAAAAAGGTTTTGTGTCGCACAATGCTTTTGGAAACACGCATCAGTACTACCCTATCGTGAGTTTAGAAGACTACAGAAAACGTTTTATGAATACGGCCATCGATAATTATTTCAACAGTTCTTATAAAAATATGGTATCGCATTTTGCCAAAGAAGAGAAAATTTCTGCAGCTGAATTACGAGAGATTTTAGCAATGATTGAAAGTCAAAAAGGGGAAATATAAACTTTACAGTAACAACAGTAATTATGGAATCATTCTATCTTTATCTTCTCAAATCCAGTGGATTAATCGCACTGTTCTATTTGGCTTATTATTTTATGTTGCGAAAAGAAACCTTTTTTACGAGCAATCGCTGGTTTCTGTTATTGGGTTTGTTTACTGCCGTTCTTTTGCCGTTAGTGGTTTTAACAAAAATAATATGGGTAGAACCAACTCCTGTAAATTATGATTGGTCATCATTACCCATAAACACAATTGCTGATGAAGATCATACTGAAGAGTATATTTATTTGGGATTAGCGGTAATTTACTGTATTGGCACTTTGTATCTATTAACTAAATTCGGTTTTGATTTTTACAGTTTACAAAAAGTATTAAAAGGAAAAACCGTAAAACGTCAAGCTTATTTTAAATTTATAGACATACAAGAGAACCTAGCTCCTTTCTCTTTTTTTAATACTATTGTTTATAACTCTTCTTTATACAGCACCACCGAATTAGAAAATATTTTGGAACACGAAAAAGTGCATAGTGAACAAAATCATACTGTTGATGTATTAATTTCAAGATTGTTTTGTATTGTCTTTTGGTTTAATCCATTTATTTGGTTTTATAAAAAAGCAATTGTACAAAACTTAGAATACATTGCTGACGACGAAGCCACAAAAAAGATATCCGACAAAAAAGCGTATCAGTTTACGCTCTTAAAAATAACAACACACGAAAATTGTGTTGCCATTACTAATCATTTTTATCAATCATTAATCAAAAAACGAATCGTTATGTTAAACAAAAATCAATCAAAAAAATCGAATTCCTGGAAATACACACTTATTCTTCCTGTTTTAGTGGCTTTTGTATCTTTATTTCAAATTGAGGTAATTGCTCAGGAAAAAGTAAAAGAAGAAACCATCAAAGTGGAATCAAAACATCCGGTTACTACTGCTTTAGAAGTACAACAAGAAAAAGACAGTATTAAAAAAATAAAATCTCTGGTAGTCAATAATTACAAAAATGAAGGTATTGATCAAAATACAGAAATTTATATTGATGGAAAAAAAGTGAGCAAAGAAGAATTAGACACAACCAACCCAGATGACATAATCACAATGAATATCTCTAAGAATAATAACAAATCTATAGTAAGAATTGTAACGAAAGGTAAAACCGCAGAAAGTACAAGTATATTTAATTCTGAAAGACAAATGACGGATTTGGGATTAGAAAATGTGGATCCAAATAGTTTAAATATTCTTCAAAAACCAAAAAGTACTTACACGGTTACAAAGACAACGACAGAAAAAAATGGTGTTCCTGGAAATGCAGAATATTTTATTGACGGAAAAAAAGTAAGCCCGCTAGAGGCAGAAAGCATGAATCCGAATCACATAAGCTCCGTCAATGTACAAAAAGATGCTTCTTCAACTAAGAATTCAATCCGTATAATTACTAAAAGCTATTTAGACGGGAAAGAAATGTTCCCAGAGCCACCAACTCCGCCTATTGTTCCAACTTTTAAATTTAAATCCCCGAAAGCACCCCTTTTTCCCAAAGCGCCGAAGGCACCAAAAGGAGACCCCATGACAGGTGATAAAAAAGCTTGGAAAGAATTCGATAAAAAAATGGAAGACTTCGAGGCTAAAATGAAAAAACTAGAGCCTCAAATGGAAGCTTTCGATAAGCAAATGGCAGAATTTGATAAGAAAATGGAACCATTCAATAAAGAAATGGAAGTTTTTGAAAAAAAAATGAAAGTGTACGAACAACAAATGGAACAATATTATTCTAACTTGGAACGCGAAAGAAAAAAATAATAACTCCCCTAAATAGCCAAAAAAGACGGTCCTTATCAAGACCGTCTTTTTTTATATCTTTGTCTAAAACAAAACCGTATGTATAAAATCCTAGCACAAATCAACAAAGTCATTTTACCTAGTTTCACCAAACAGCGGTTAGATTTGGCGAAAGCCACGAAATGGCAAATGGCAATCATTGGTTTTAGATATTACGTTACCGCCCGTGCATTATCTAAGAAGTAATTGCAGCAAAAATTTCATTGCCTTTCATTTTTGATCTTCCATTTAGGAAAGTTAACTCCCTAAGGAAATTGCATTGCACGATTTCGCTAACCAATCGTTCCACTAATACGCAAACTGCTTTCTCCTTTCCCTAGTCGCTAATGCGTGATCGTGAAGTAAGATTCTATCTCCTTTTTGAATCGCATCGATATGAATTTCTAAAGTATCCATTCCATATACCAAATCGTCCGTTGCCGAAATGATTTCATAAGGTAACTTGTTAGGCTTTCGAACCGGAATAAAACCAGCATTTAATTCCTGTGCAATCAACATCCCAAAGAAAAATCTGCGACTCTTTACTTCTATTACAGTGTCCATTTTTTTATTTTTTAAGGATGAACGAAATATTCAAGGCATTTATTCCTTGTTTCGGGATCAATTAACAATGTAATAATGTCTTAGAAAAAATTCCTTCTTTGGGAAAACCCTGAATATCACGGATATAATTTTGCAACGCCATCTTTTTTTGTTTTTTTACAATTTTACACTTGCGAATTACACATTTATACCTATATTTGCACCCGCAAGCAGGATAATAAAACGGTTTGCGAAACGGCCTTGTGGCGCAACTGAATAGCGCACTTGATTACGGCTCAAGAGGTTACTGGTTTGAATCCAGTCAAGGTCACAAAACCCCAACAGATGTTGGGGTTTTTTTATGCATTGTATCGAAAAGTGTACTAAATCCGATAATTTTTAGATAAGGTACAAAAACATTAAAAAACAATACCTTTTCAAATCATTGATCTCCAATCCCAACTTCTAAATTGTCGTTAAGCTATATATTACGAAGAAAGCTCATAGAAAATGGACTTTACACAACTTATTTAGCTTTAAGAGCAATCACGATCGATAAATCGTATTTCAACTTGTTCAAAACTTACTAAACAGTGGAAAACCAATCTATTTGTTGAGTTTATTAAAATCTGTGTTTAAAATCTTTTTCAAAACTTAACTACAAAACACAAAAAAACCGTTTCTGCAGCAGAAACGGCTTATTTTATATCCATGTCCCGTCCTGAAATAGGTTGTCACTCAAACAACTTAATTTATGGAATCACAATCCCCGCAAAGACAAAAACGTAGTCAACGAGATTACAGCCTAGCTTTTAAATTACAAGTAGTTGCCGAAGTAGAAAAAGGCGAGTTAACCTATAAACAAGCTCAAAAAAAGTATGGAATCCAAGGTAGAAGCACTGTTTTGGTTTGGATGCGAAAACATAGTATCTTAGATTGGAAAGAATTACCATCTATGTCACAAAAGAATACTCCAGAACAACAAATAAAAGAGCTAGAATCTCTACTTTCTAAAGAAAAAGAAAAAGTATATGTCTTAAATGTTGCTATAGACATTGCCGACGAGTTATTGAAAACAGATATCCAAAAAAAGTATTTACCCAAACAATCAAAAAAACAAAATCCAAGATCCTAGGCATAAAGGGTATGTGTTTATTGTTTGGGATAAGCAGACAAGCCTATTATAAAAACAAAACTGATAGATTACAAAGACATTCTGAACTTTTAATTGTTCGTGACATGGTAATGAGAATACGTTGCGTTATGCCTAGGATAGGCACACGAAAGCTTTACTTTTTAATTAAAGATGAATTAGATGAGTTGAATATTAAAATAGGAAGAGATTTTTTATTCCATTTTTCGAGAGCAGAGCATTTACTTATAAAACCTAAAAGGAGCTATATAAAAACAACAAATTCAAAACATTGGATGAAGAAATATCCCAATTTAATTAAAAACATGGATGTCACAAAACCAGAACAGCTATGGGTTAGCGATATCACTTATATCAAAACCGATAAAGGACATGAATATTTAAGTTTAATTACTGACGCATATTCAAAAAAGATTATGGGTTATGAGCTTTTGGATAATCTAAGCACAGTAGGGCCTTTAAATGCGTTGGAGTTAGCTTTAAAGAACCGAAAATACAAACATGAATTAATTCATCACTCCGACAGAGGTTTACAATACTGTTCTGGTGATTATGTAAAAAAGCTTACTGAAAACAACATCAAAATTAGTATGACTGAAAATGGTGATCCTTATGAAAATGCAATAGCAGAGAGAATAAATGGTATTTTAAAGTATGAATTTTTACTGATAGATGGATTTATAAATCATGTACAGGCATTAAAAGTAATAAGGGAATCTATTGATATTTATAACCAAAATAGGCCTCTCTTAAGTTGTCAAATGTTAACGCCAAATCAGACGCTTTTACAACAAGTAATCAAATCAAAAAAATGGAAGAAAAAAACCTCGAAAGTTTTTACTTCAGAGGTTAATAATTAATGTAATTTTAAAATCTAATTCGTGTCAACTTTTTTCAGGATTAGACAAATTAATCTTCTTATTATTTGATTATAATTTCCTTTTTAGAATTTATTTTTACTACACAAAAGGGAGTAGTAAACGCTTGTGTAACCATACTTCCCGGTTCAGGATTTGTTTCCTTCACAGTTATGATTATATTTTTATCGGTTTCAACTACAGTGTCAATCCCTATATTATAACCACCAGTGGTTTTCTCTCCCATATTCAAAACAATAAAATTAGATTTATGAACATCATTAGCACTAATTTTATTTTTTAAATTTTCATCATTCTGCAGCATTTTAATTTCGTTTGGTTCCGAAAGAATCTCAAAAAAGCGAATATTAGCGCCGCCAGTTGTCTGTTGTGTCAAAACTTCATACAATTTATTTGTATCTGAACTTTTTGAAGAAGTAGCACCGCATGAAGCCAGAGATATAGCAAGTACTGATAGAATTACTTTTTTCATTCTTTATATTTTTTAATTAAATGGAATAGTTTCTGAAACTCATTCTCATTTCAATTTACAAATTCTAAAATTTATAAAAATTTATTAAGGGCTTTTTTATACAACCCTTCGTAAAGTGGCAAAATGTTTTTAATATCAAATTGTTTTGCAACTGTCAAAGCGTTTTCTTTAAATTGTTTAAGAACCACGTCATCCTGTAGAATTTTCAGGGCATTTTGAGCCATTTCTTCTATGTTTCCAACATCACTTAAGTAACCGGAAATACCATCATAATTTACCTCTGGCAAACCTCCGGAATTACTGGAAATAACTGGAACTTTACAAGCCATAGCTTCCAATGCCGCAAGTCCAAAACTTTCTGTTTCTGAAGGAAGCAAAAATAAATCTGTCAAGCACAGTATTTTATCAATTTCGTTACTGTTACCAAAGAAAATCACCTTGTCTAAAATCCCTAATTCCTGACATAAATATTCCGCCTTTTCTTTTTCAGGACCATCTCCAACCATCATCAATTTCGCAGGAATCTCCTTCTGAATGTTATAGAAAATTTTAATGACATCCGGAATTCGTTTTACTTTTCTAAAATTACTGATGTGCGTTATGATTCGCTCATTTTCCTTCGCCATAACCGAACGTTGACAAGGAATACTCGGGTCGTTCATGTTTTTATTCAATTCGATAAAATTTGGAATCACCTCAATTTCATTTTTTATATTAAATAATTTTAAGGTATCGTCTTTCAAACTTTGGGAAACCGAAGTAACAAAATCTGATTTGTTGATACTGAAAGTTACCGCTGGTTTATAAAAAGGGTGATTTCCCACCAATGTAATATCAGTTCCATGCAGCGTTGTGACCATTGGTATATTAATTCCTTCATCTTTCAACATTTGTTTTGCCATATATCCCGCATACGCATGTGGAATAGCATAATGAACGTGAAGCAATTCTATTTTATATAATTTTACCATATCTACCAATTTGCTTGATAAAGCCAATTCATACGGTTGATAATGGAATAATGGATATTCTGGAACGTTCACTTCATGGTAATGCACATTGGGGTTCAAAAGCGCCAAACGCACAGGCTGACTGTAAGTTATAAAATGTATTTCATGACCTCTACGAGCCAATTCCAGTCCCAGTTCTGTAGCGACAACACCACTACCTCCAAAGGTAGGATAACAAACTATTGCAATTTTCATGTATGTAATTTAATAAAACGAAATTAAGAAAAATAGGAATGGGTTTTATGGAATTTTAAGTTAAATACCATCGGATTTTAAAATTTCATTCGCTGGATTCGTACCGCATTCAATATTGCTAACAAGGCAACGCCCACATCTGCAAAAACAGCTTCCCACATCGATGCCAGTCCGCCAGCTCCCAGAATCAGCACTATTAGTTTTACTGAAAAAGCCAATCCGATATTTTGCCAAACGATTTGTTTTGTTTTTCTCCCGATGGTGACAGCGGTGAAAATTTTAGTGGGTTGGTCATTTTGAATTACAACATCAGCGGTTTCAATAGTAGCATCGCTTCCTAAGCCACCCATTGCAATTCCGACGTCCGCCAAAGCGATTACTGGAGCATCATTTACGCCGTCTCCAGCAAATGCAACTTTTAACTTTTGTCGCAATAGCTCTTCCACTTTTTCGACTTTATTTTCCGGCAATAAATTCCCGAATGCTTCATCGATATTCAATTCTTTGGCTACAGCCATAACTACAGCTTGATTATCTCCTGAAAGCAATATTGTTTTAATATTTATTTTATGTAAACTTTCAATGGCCGATTTTGCATCTTCTTTTATTTCGTCGGCTATCAGAAAATAACCTGCATATTTTTGATTGATGGCAACGACAATAATAGTGTACGGAATCGTGTCAAGTTTCGTGTCATAATCAATATTAAATTTTTTCATCAATTTAGGGCTTCCCACCAAGATTTCGTTTCCATCAACAAAACCTTTTATTCCGTAACCAGCGATTTCGGTAACTTCGGTAACAACAGTTTCGTTTTTAGCAATATTAGCGAATGTAATTATTGCTGAACCTACAGGATGTGTAGATTTAGCTTCAATCGCTGCGGTATAATCAACTAAATCGGTCTCTGAAATCCCTATCGCAACTACTTTTTGAACTCTAAAAACTCCTTTGGTCAGCGTTCCTGTTTTGTCCAACACTACAACTTGAATAGCTGCCATAGTATCTAGAAATGTAGATCCTTTAAATAAGATTCCGTTTTTACTAGCTGCCCCAATTCCGCCAAAATAACCCAACGGTATAGAAATAACTAAAGCACATGGACATGAAATTACCAAAAATATCAGAGCACGGTACAGCCACTCTTTAAAAACATAATTATCGACAAATAACAGTGGAATCAAACAAATTCCGATAGCCAAATAAACGACTATTGGCGTGTAAATTTTAGCAAACTTCCTGATAAACAACTCTGTTGGTGCTTTCTTGGCCGTAGCTTCTTGCACCATTTCAAGAATTTTAGATAATTTACTGTCGGTAAATGCGGTAGTTACTTCTATTTGCGCAATAGAATTTAGATTAATCATTCCAGCAAGAATAATATCCCCTTTTGATTTAGAATCTGGTTTACTCTCTCCGGTTAACGCGGCAGTATTGAAAGTCGCATGATCCGAAAGTAATTTTCCATCTAATGCTAACTTTTCTCCTGGTTTTAATTCTATTATTTCCCCAATAGTGACTTGCGAAGCTTTTTTGGAAACAACATTCGCGCCGTATAATACATTTGCTGTATCAGGTCTTTGGTCTAATAATGATTTAATATTTGATTTAGCTTTTTGTACCGCCATCATCTGAAATAGTTCTCCAATTGCGTAAAAAAGCATTACGGCTACTCCCTCCGCATATTGACCAATTCCAAAAGCACCGATTGTAGCAATACTCATTAAAAAAAATTCGGAAAAAAAAGCTCCTTTTCTAATACTTTGAAAAGCATCTTTCAGAACTGGAAAACCTACGGGAAGATAGGCTACAACATACCATGCAATTCGAACCCAGCCATTAAACCATGATTGGGGAAAATAATTATCAAATAACAACGCGATAATTAATAATACGAAGCTGATGATAGACGGTAAAAATAATCTGAAGACACTTTCGCTTCCGTTTCTATCATCATGATCATGTCCGTCGTAATTTTCAGCATCATTATCTACGGTACAACATCCCTTTTGATCTTTATCTGATTCCTGCTTGTTTTCTTCTAATGAGCAACAGGCAGTTTGATGATTAGCGTTATTTTTATGTTTGTGTGCCATAATTAGAATAGATTAAGAGTTCTAAAAGTACAAAATTTACTTCCAGAAAGGGGGAAGTTCAACTGTTTCTTAACCTGACTGGTGCCACACTAATGCATCTTTTAATTAGTAATCGCTTCGTAAATTATCTTCTGGATGTCTTCGCGAATGTTTGCTTTGGATAATCTATTTTCAGCCGCAATCGGAAAAGTTCTATTGGATAAAAATACATAAACAATTTGTGTTTCAGGATCGGCCCAAGCCATCGTTCCTGTGTAGCCGGTATGTCCAAAACTGGTCATGGAAGCACAACCGCACGTTGGACCTTCGGAACCCAATTGGGGTTTATCAAAGCCAACACCTCTCCTGTTTCCGACCGCACAAAAATAACACGTATTGAAATCTTCAAATGTCTTTTCAGAAAAATACTGCTGATTGCCATAATTACCTTTTTGTAAATAAAGTTCCATTATTTTAGCCACATCCATTGCATTTGAAAAAACACCTGCATGACCCGAAACTCCACCTTCTAAAGCAGCTGACAAATCATTGACATAACCTTGTAGAAGTTGACGACGGAAATAAGTATCCGTTTCTGTTGGAGGAATTCTGTTTTTATCAAATTTGGTCAAAGGATTAAAACTGGAATTATTCATACCAAGTGAACGATAAAAATTTTCTTGAATTAAAACATCTAATGTTTTACCCGTAGTTTTTTCCAAATAATCCTTCAAGATCATAAATGTAAGATCACTGTATTTGTATTCTTTTTTTGTTGCAATTTTACTTTTAACAATCATTTTCATGATCGTATCACTAAAATTATTTCTGATAAAAAGACTGTCGCCCAGTTTTTTTGAAAACTCCTGTTCAGCTACTTTTCTAAAATAAACATCCGAAGGTAATTTGCCTTTATCCATTGCTGCTTTGTAAAATGGAATCCCGGCAGCAAGTCCCGCATAATGAGACAATAAATCCTTGAAATTAATATTTGCTTTATTCGAATCTTTAAAAATTGGAGACATTGTTCCTAATGTTGTTTCCAAATTTATTTTTTGCTGATCGTACTGCAACATAATATTGGGCAATGTTGCTAAAATTTTTGTTAAAGAAGCTACGTCATATATATCTGAATCTTGAACTTTAATCGATTCATCATAGGTATGATGTCCAAATGATTTTTGATAAATGACTTTCCCTTTTCGGGCTACAAGAACCTGAATTCCCGGTGTCATTTTGGCGCTGATAGCTTTATTGGCAATAGCATCAATCTTTGATAAAATAGCTGAATTCATACCAACATTCTCCGGAGTCGTGAATCCTAAACGATTCAGTTTTTCCGTAGACAAACCGTCATTTACCTTAAAGCTATTGTTAATAGAAACCGGCAATTTTCCTTTAGCTGCAATCGAACCAAAAATTAGTTCCGCAGAAACGACTTGAGCAATGGTACTATTTTGATAAGAAACGACCAATCCTTCGATACCATCGAAATTTGTAATAGGTAAAAAAGCGTATGGTTTTGCAAAAATATTCAGAATTACAGTATTATTTTTAGCTAAAAAATTGATTTTAAATATTTCATCCGATTTTAAATCGTCGTTTTTGAAAGCTACATCTGATTTGTGATAGCCAATAATCACTGTTGTAAAAGCTTGCAATTTCACTTGAAGACTGTCTAGATTCGGATCTGAAATCACCGTAACTTCAGCATATTTTTTCAAAGTCGAAACAAATGCATCATTATTGTCGTCTCCTATTTTGACATAAGCGATTTTTTGTTTGTCCAAATTTTTAATTGGTAAAACAGTTCCCGTATTTTTTAGAACAGTAATCGCATTTTCATACAATTCGTACTGTAAAGCATCATTATCAACTGAATTTAAATCTTTGTTTAAATTTTCAGTCACAATTGGTTTGTAATTGTTTAAACCGGCTTTGTACTTGAACTTTAAAATTTTCTTTACGGAAAAAGCCAATCGTTCATCAGTAAATAAATTTAGAGAATAAGCGAGTTTAAATTTATCAATCGCAGCGGGAACATTTTCAGGAAACAACAGCACGTCATTTCCGGCCATAAAAGCTTCAAAGTTGATTTCGCTTGGTAATTTAAAATCGCTGACACTTTTCATATTTAGGGCATCTGTAATAATCAGTCCTTTAAAACCCAATTTTTTTTGGAGAATATCAGTAACTACATTATAAGAAATCGAAGAAGGAAAATTAGGTCTTGATTCTAAACTGGGAACGTTTAAATGTGCCACCATAACAGACGAGAGTCCTTCATGAAACATTTTTTTATAAGGGTAAAACTCTACGTCCGATAATTTTTCTTTTGAGGAATTTATAGTTGGTAAACTTTTATGAGAATCCGTTTCCGTATCTCCATGACCCGGAAAATGTTTACCGGTAGAAAACACACCTTGGCTCTGAACGCCTTTCATTATGGCAATGGCGCGCTCGGTAACGTTAAATTTATCTTCGCCAAAAGAACGAAAACCTATAATTGGATTATTGGGATTTGAATTGATATCCAACACTGGGGCAAAGTTAAATTGCAATCCCATTCGTTTGCTTTGTTGTCCCATTTGAACACCTACTTTCTCCAAAAGTTCCATATTTTGGATGGCTCCAAGTGTCATATTCCAAGGATAAATGTAAGTAGAATCCAGTCGCATACCCAAGCCCCATTCGGCATCATTACCAATAAATAATGGAATTTTTGATTTGGATTGATAACGATTGGTCAACTTAGCCTGGCGTTGCGGACCGCCTTGAAAGAAAATTAATCCGCCAATTTTATGATCTAAAATAAGTTTATCAATAGCTTTAATATGCGCTGAATCTTTATTGGAATAAGCAGCAACCATAAATAATTGCCCTAATTTTTCCTCTAAAGTCATTGCATTATAAACACTATCCACCCATTTATTGCCTTCCGGAGATAATTCAAAAAGATGCGGAGTATTAGTAGAATTTATACTGTCGAAATTCTCTATTTTGGGCGGAATATTGGTTACAATTGTTTTTTTCTTGTTCACTTTTGTACCAACACAACCCGCAGCAACAAAAATAAATAAGACATAAAAAAAAACAATTTTAATTCTTATTTTTTTCATTCACCAAGTTTATTTAAAAAAATCGGCTATGCCAGCTATCAATAGCCGGAACTTCCCACGATTCATTATATTCTTCTATATTGTTTACTAAATTATTGAAAACTACAGTATTTTCAGTAACAGCTTTATCTTTTACCATTTTCTTGAAATCAATCAATGGCTTGTGTGCAATATGCTCCCCAAGTTTGAAAGTGACATTCATTTTATCCAATAAATCAACGGTGTATTTTTGTTCCAGATTTTGAATAAATTCTACTGAGGAATCAATCGAGCAACCTGTTGCAGCTTGAACATCTTGATTAACGGCAATAATTATAAATCGGTTGTATTTTAATTGATACGATGATTCTAAACTGGTACCATGCGCAGCCCAACTTTCCAGAAAGGTTTGTAAAGCAGTTTCTATTTCAGAAAATTCCGCATCCGAAAATTTTCTGTTCGATTGATAAATCCAGATTTTAGATTCTTCAGGTAAATTTTCAAAAGGAACGTACATCTTAATTGTGTTATGAGTTATGAATTTTGATTTAAAAAATCAATATTCGTAATTTTTAATTTATTATAAATCTTGAGCATTAGCGATCAATTCCGCAATATCCATGACTTTGACTTCGCCTTCCTTTTCTTTATTTTTAATACCGTCAGTCATCATCGTATTACAAAAAGGACAACCCGCGGCAATTATTTCTGGTTTAGTTTCTAATGCGTCTTCGGTTCTTTCAACGTTCACTTCCTTATTCCCGGGCTCAGCATCTTTAAACATTTGCGCACCACCGGCACCACAGCATAAACCGTTTGCTTTGGAGCGTTTCATTTCGACTAATTCAGCATCCAACTTTAGAATTAAATCTCTAGGTGCTTCATAGACATTATTGGCTCTGCCTAAATAGCAAGGATCGTGAAAAGTAATTCGCTTTCCTTTAAATTGTCCTCCTTCAATGGTCAATCTTCCATCATCTAACAATGATTTTAGAAATTCCGTATGGTGAACTACTTCATATTTCCCGCCTAATTCCGGATATTCATTTTTTAAAGTATTGAAACAATGCGGACAAGCTGTAACAATTTTTTTTGCCTCGTATGCATTCAAAACCTCAATATTCATCATGGCCTGCATTTGGAATAAAAACTCATTTCCAGCTCTTTTTGCAGGATCACCGGTACAACTTTCTTCAGTCCCTAAAACGGCAAAGGAAACGTTGGCACGATTCAAAATACGAACAAATGCCTTTGTTATTTTCTTTGCCCTGTCGTCAAAACTTCCTGCACAACCTACCCAAAATAAAACTTCTGGCTGTTTCCCTTGAGCTAACATTTCGGCCATTGTTGGCACTATTAAATTCTCTGACATACTATTTGTGATTCGGTTATTCGTTGATTTGATTATTCGAGCAAACGGAAAATTGATATTTCACTTTATTAGATGAAATTTAAACAAATAAACAATTATTCATTTTTCCAATTCAATCGATCTTGCTGATTGTATTGCCAAGGTGCTCCATTATTTTCTATATTGGTCATCATGGCATTCAAAGGCATTGGAGCCGCACTTTTTTCCATAACTAAATAGCGACGCATATCCATAATGATAGAAAGCGGGCTAATGTTTACAGGACATTCCTCCACACAAGCATTACAGGAGGTACAAGCCCAAAGTTCTTCTGGTGTGATATAATCGTTCAATAATGTTTTGTTGTCCGGAATAAAAATACCTTTATTAACATCTATATTTTTACCCACCTCTTCCATCCTGTCTCTGGTATCCATCATGATTTTACGTGGAGACAATTTTTTACCTGTTATATTGGCCGGACAAGATGAAGTACAACGACCACATTCTGTACAAGTGTAGGCATTCAATAATTGTACCCAGTTTAAATCTTGAATATCACTGGCGCCAAACTTGCTTGGAACCGCATTTTCATCCACTGGTGCTGAGGCGAAAGGATCAGCATTAGGATCCATCATTAACTTCACTTCTTTGGTGACTGACTCCAAATTATCAAATTGACCTTGAGGATTCAGATTGGCAAAATAGGTATTTGGAAAAGCTAATAGTATGTGCAGGTGTTTTGAAAAATAAAGGTAATTCATAAAAATCAAAATCCCCACAATGTGCAACCACCAAAAGATCTCTGAAAGCAACATTACCAATTCATTTGACATTCCATTGAAAATTGGTTCAATAAATTGACTTACTGGAAAAAAACCTGCTTTTATAAAATGAGAAAAACCTCCCGGTACATTTTGCAAATGCAAATCAGATGCATTCATCAATAAAAATAAAGTCATCAAAACTACCTCGAAATACAAGATATAATTTGCATCACTTTTGGGCCAACCTTTTAAATCAGTGCTGACAAATCTTTTTAATTTGATTGCATTTCTTCGACTCCAAAAAGCGATAACAGCAATTAAAACTAAAAATGCTAAAATTTCGAAAGAAGCAATCAGCACATCATACGTAGTTCCTAAAAAAGCAAACACACGATGCGTACCAAAAAGTCCGTCGATTATAATTTCTAATAATTCAATGTTTATAATTACAAAACCAACATAAACTACAATATGGAGTATTCCAGTAACAGGACGTTTTACCATTTTTGATTGACCAAAAGCAATCATCGCCATATTACTCCAGCGGGCTTTTGGATTGTCGGAACGGTTTACATTAGTTCCAAGATTGATGTTTCGCATGATTTTTTTAACACTGGTAAAAAAATATCCAAAACCAATTACCAATAGAATGGCAAATAAAATATTGTCTAAGTAGCTCATATTTGCTATTTTATTTCATTAGATACAGAATCTTTTACAGGACCCATGTACGGTTTATTTTTCTTTCCAAACACAGAAATGTTAACATATCTAGTTGGATAAAGTCTAATATCCTGCAATAATAATTCTAATTCTTTTGTAGAACTTCTAATATTTTGGTAGAAAGCTTCATCGTTTAACAATTTGCCCATAGAACCTTTACCAGATTCCAAACCGCTCACAATGCCATCAACTCTAGCTAAAGTTGCATTCAAATTTCTGGCTGTTTTGCCTAAATCAGCTTTATCCAACGAATCTGAAATTTTAGAAAAATTTCCTGATATTTTATTAAAGTTAGTAACCACTCCGTTTATTTGACTTTTATTGGTACTTAATAAATCGTTAACGCTCATGGAAACTTTATGGAATTGCTCAACAGTGCTACTTAATTCAGACAATGTGAGTTTTAAATCTTGTTGCCCCTTTTGATCTAAAACATTGTTCAATCCGGAAATTAATTTTTCAGTACTTCCCAATAATTTTTCCAATTTCTCTTGAAGAGGTGCCAATTGGTCTCCTACTTTATCTGTTAGACCCATTTTTATACCACCTTGCAATTTCTCACCGTCAACAGCTAAGGTTTTATCATTGAAATTAGGGATAATCGCAATTTGTTTTCCTCCAATAAATCCTGGCTCATAAATAGAAGCAATACTGGATTTAGAAATTGGAAAATCCGTTTTTAATTGCAGTTCAACTAACAGTACGCCCGTATTCTGATTTATGGTGATACTACTCACCTTACCTATAACTAAACCGTTAAGAGTCACTGGCGCTGACGTTGCTAAACCTTCAACACTTTTATACTCTACAAAAAAGGTTTTGTAATTGGTAAAAAGATCTCTTCCTTTTAAAAAACTGTAGCCCCAAATAAATAATAAAATAGATGCAATTACTAAAATGGCAGTTTTAATTTCTCGTGTTATTTTCAAAATATATGTATTTTGTACAAATTTAATATAAAATATTTGACTTGTTATAATTATTTCACCGCTTCTTTGAGACTAATGTTTTTTCCGTCTCTAAATTCAATTATATAAGTAAAAAAATCCTTTAGATTTAACCGAAGTCAAATATTCTTTTACACTACAATAAATTAATGTTGAGCCATGTAATTATTTGTAAAAAGAACCATTATTTATTCGGGAAGCAACATTATTTAAGCCTTTAAAATTGGATGGATTTAAAATATTGCGTTTTGTCTTGTCCTAAAAAAGGTTTACACAAAAGTGTCAAATTATGGAAAGATATTCAAAAGAATCTTCATCAAAATGGCAATCAAAATATAGTGAAGAATTTAAAAGGTTTGTTGGTAATGAATTTTTAACTGGAACATCAACAAGACGAGAAATTAAACATAAGTATAATATCGGTAATTCACGCTTAATATATTGGTTAAGAGATATTGGATATGATTATTCAACTCACAATATTGTACCTTTGCCATAGATGAACAATCAAACAAAAAAATTATCTGTGGATGTGTAAATAAAACCAGCTGTATTAATTAAGCAACATTTTTAAAATTATTTTTCTGTTGCCAGAATTCTTTAATTGTCTTGTAATCTAGAGCTGAATGCCTTCTTTTTCTATTGTACCAAATTTCAATAATTTCAAATATATCTCGTTCCATCTGTTTTTTTGATATAAGTTTATTTCCATAAATTTGTTCTGTTTTAAAAGTCTTAAAAAAGCTCTGAGCTGCTGCATTGTTCCAACAATTCCCTTTTCTACTCATGCTTCTTGTAATCATTTTATAGGAATCAATCACATTGGTGAACTTTTTACTAGCATATTGAACTCCTCGGTCAGAATGAAATAGTAATCCTTTTTCAACACATCTGTTTTTAATAGCCATTCTCTAAGCTGACAACGAAGTTTCCTCTATGCTCATTCCATTACTCAAACTCCAGCCAATAATTTTTCTGTCATAGAAGTCTAAAATGGTTGTTAAATATATAAATCCTTCTTTTACTTTTATATATGTAATGTCCGACACCCAAACTTTTGACGGTTCTGTAACTAAAAATTCTCTATTCAAAACATTTGGTACAATTAAATACTTATGCTTTGAGTTGATTGTAACCTTAAATTTCTTGCTTAATTTGCTTCGTAAACCGAGTTGACTCATATATTTGGCAACGCTAACTCTTGATATATTATTACCCAAAGAAGCCAACTCTGCCGTCATTCTCGGACTTCCATATCTTTGTTTTGAATCAAAATAAATGGATGTTATTTTTTCTTTAACCAGCTCAGCTCTTTGTTTTCTATCCAAAATAGCCCCGCTTTTCCATTGATAATAAATTCTTTGACCGACTTGTAATACTTTGCACATCTTTTCAATCGGAAATATATTTTCATTGTTTCTGATGAAAATATAAATCATCGACCGATTTTGGAAAAGATGCCTACTGCTTTTTTTAATATATCTCTTTCTACTTCCGCATCTTTGAGTTTTTTTTCAAGCTCTGCAATTCGATCCTGTTCTGGCGTTTGCTTTACATTGCCGTTATCAGGAAAACTTCCTTGCTCAAACTCTTCATACTCTTTTCTCCATTTATACAATTGTGGAGCAGTAATACCCATTTCTCTAGCTAATTCTGAAATGTTATGCCTTTCATAACTCAATTGAACCGCTTTCTCTTTAAAAACTCGGTCGTAAATTTTTAGCATCTTTTTCATAAATTAAAATTAAGGTTTTTATTCTTAACTTTTTATGAGGGTAAAGTTAGCATGTCCAGTATATTTATAATCGCCAACCTGGCCGACTATGTTGAGGTAGGAAAAGATGACCTAGTCCAAAAGTACTTGTTCTTAACGACTTCTCACGATGGGAGAGGAAGCATAACTGCAGCCTTTACTCCTAGTCTTATCCTGTGCGCCAATACCCTAAATGCCTCCCTGCGCAAACAAATTAATACCGTTCGCATTCTGCATACCTATAACGCCAAACAATGTTTGGAGCAGGCGCACAAGGTCATGGAGATATCCGGTATCTTATCGGTGCAAATGGGAGCAATTTTCAATAACTGGACAAAAGTGCGCATTATTGATAGGGAACTAAAAATAATGGTGCAATCCGCACTCGCTCCCAGTTCAGAAAAGATCAAGCAATTGCATCAAATAAAATTGGATTTAATGAAATTATAAATTCTACATAGACTGATTTAACAAGAAAAGTGCATGCAAAAAATTACTGGCGCAAGTAGATAGAAAAGGTAATTATTGATATTAAAAATAAAATTAGTAACTGTGCTGACCCTTAAAATTCGGACAATATATCCCGACTAATTTAGATAGAACTAAAAACCTTAAATTAGCAGTGATATGTTAAGAACAAGAAGAACATTCGGGAAAGACTTCAAAGCCAAAGTTGTTTTGGAAGCCTTAAAAGAGAAAGATACCATTGCAGTATTAGCAAAAAAATAAAAGTTACTGCTGTACAAAATTTTAATGTGCAAGACGGACGCCATCCTTTATCTTTTTGCGGTTTTTTCTGCAGAAAAAATGGTTTTCCCCAAAGATGAAATTTCAACAGAGAAACGCTATTCTAGAATAGGTCAGCTGACTTTGGAGAATGACTTTTAAAAAAAAAGTCTGGGTTAATATCGATCAGTGAGCGAGTGAAAATGGTCGATACCCAAAATAAATTAAGTATTATCAAACAATGGCGACTATTAGAAATTCATCGTGGCGGTCTTTATTATAAAGCAAAACAGGAAAGTAAAGAGAACTTGAAAATAATGTAATTACTAGACCAACAATATTTTAATACTCCATTTTATCGCTGAAGGAAACTGACGTTCTGGCTCAAGGATTTAGGTATTAAAGTGAATCGCAAACGGGTAAAACGATTGATGCAAATCATTAATTAGCAAACCATTTATCAAGAACCTCAAACAACAATACGTGATAAAGAACATAAGAAATACCCTTATATACTTAAAGGTTTGAAGATCAACCATAAAAATCAAGTGCGAGCAACAGATATTACCATTTTTCCTACAAAAGAATTTATGTATTTGACTGCGATTGAAGATTTGCATACAAGATTTGTTTTGAACTGCAGTGCAAGCAACACAACGAGTGCTTATTGGTGTGCCGATAATTTTGTAAAAAAACATACAAAAGTATGGTGCGCGTGAAACTTTCAATACAGATTAAGGAAGTCAATATATTAGTGAAGTTCGCACCAATGTGCTATTATGCAATGGAATAAAAATTTCTATGGACGGTAAAGGACGAGCTAATTACAACATTTTATAGAAAGATTATGGAGGACAATCAAATACGAGAATGTATATTTACAAGCATATACTGACGGAATCAGCTTTTATAGAGGACTAAAATATTATTTTGAATTTTAAAATACACGGCGACTTCATCAGTCACTTGATTATGGAACGCCTTAAAAGAATTATTATAAAAAAGAAGTGGAAGAAAATCTGAATAATTTTTTTTGGCTTTTTAAAATAGCCAAAAAAGCAATATCCGATTTTAACCAAGATAATAGAATTTTAAACAAAAAACCTATCGTAAATCTTTGAGATTTCTGTCTGGAAAATGGGTACATCATACTAGCTTCCATAAAAAAAGCGCAAAGTTTATTACCTTGCGCATTTTCCAGAAAAATATATTTTTTGGAAAGTACACCTTTGCAAAGCGCAGGTCAAATTCTCCATCAATTATAATTATAAAAGTTATTTCCTCTAATTAAGGACGAATTAAAAATCGTACTGTTGTCTTATCGTTCGCTTGATTATAAATATCAACTATTATATAGGTATTAGTAGTAACACCTGTAATTAAATACGAAAAATTATAGTCAGTTTTATTTTTCGCTGTCGTGTCATCGGTTAAAAAGGGAATATTTGATCCCTCTTTTGTAATTATAACCTTGGAAAGCGCAATTTCAGATTGGATTCGACCGCTCACTGTATATTCGCCTTGTGAATTAGCTTTGCCCTCGGTTTGATTAAAAGTTATTGTTGGAACTGCAGCATCATCCTTTGAGCATGAATTCAAAAATAATCCGCTCGCTAAAACGAATAGTGCAGTAATAAAAAAATATTTCATTCTCATAATTATATGTATTTAAATTATTGTAAATTAAGTGTTTAAAAAAAAATGTTTTCTTAAAATATGTGTCAGTGTTATTAAGACAGTTGTACAAAACTAAAATATTTTGGAAATATACAAACGAATTTACATCTAATTGCCTCGGACTCGCCCATAAGAAAGATTATGAAATTGGCAAAAGTAAATATTATAAAGTCTTAATAAATACTCTCATTACTGCTTTAGATAGCATTTTAATGAATCGAAACTTCTTTACCAAAACTTATGCTGAAAGAGGCTTCCGTACAGTAGCTTATTTATAAGACTTATACAATAGTATCCAAAATAAGTAAAAAAAGACTACCGTTTAAAAATAGCCTCTTTTTTAATTAATCCGTTTTAATTTAATTAGTCCTTGTCATCTAAGTCTGTTTCATTTTCAAGCAAGTTTTTTATTTGCTCTCCAATATCATGATGTCCATCATCGTTATCAGTACTAATTTCAATTACTCCATCCCCATCTGTATCCATCAATAAATTTTGATTGGCTAGAGCAATTAGTCTTGCCATTATGGCATCAAGATGTATTTTTATGTTAAGTGACATATCGTTACCGTTAACTGTAAAATCTTTAGTTGGATCTGCAAAATCCATTTCAAGTTCAGCATCTTTTCCACTCCAGATGATAAAGTTTTTACCGTTTATTGTCCCTTTAATTAAAAAAGTTTTACCTAACATTTCGCCCGGCATAGTACTTTTTTCAAATTTAAATTTAATTTCCTCATACTTGGCATTCGGAATATTAACAGAAGTTATAAATTGAGTCAAAGTTTTGTTAGGATCTAATATATCCACTAAAAAAGGACCTACAAGTTTTACATCATCATCATAAAAAGGATTTGAAAGATATTTATCATCATCTTCATCTAATTCAAATTTTATCTTTCCAATGTTTATTTTAAATTCCGTAAACACTACTGTTGATGCAGCAGTACGAGCAGTTGTTGACGTTTTTCCTGTTGCAGAAACGGACGACGCTTTTACGGTGACATTACCGCTCGAAGATGGATTGTCTGTGCAAGAACTCATCATGATAACAAGTAATGCTAAAATTGATGTTTTTTTCATTTTTTTCATTTTTTTCATTTTTTTTGAGGTTAAATAATATATAATTAAGGGGTATTATTAATGGTTGTGAAAAACAATTTCAATAATTGTTTTTATAAAAAATAGTTTCTTTATAATTTAGAACAAGTACGTTTCTATTTCATTTAAATTAGTTTTTTGTGAAATAAAGATAATCAGTTGCTCCATCGCTGGCATTTTTATTTTTCAGTCTAACATTTGTGCTTGTAAATTCTGTAATTTTCCATTCGTCCTTCAATTCATCTAATCTACTGTCATCAAATTTTAACAGAAATATATTTTGACCACTATTTACAAAAGTGGACCAATTTCCGGCGATAGTATTTTTTTCTTTTACAACCATAATAGTTCCATTAGAATTGAAAGTAAAATTATATCCCTTATAATTTAAAGTTTCATCTTTGTCATCAAAATAATAGGATACATGCCACGTTCCATTAGTCAAAATCGCAGCGAAATTCTGGTTTCCTGCAGAACCTGAATTAGTGTTACAATCTTTAATCCCATCTTCAATACTGCTTTCAAAATTAGAGTTGTTTGTAATTATAACATTTTGACCCTTAAAATTTGTAATAGAAACTGGATAATTGATGGATATGAACACATTACTTTTTGTATCTTTTAAGAAGTTATATAAATCCTTATCGTTTTGAATAGTAATGGTGTTTGCTATTTGATTATCTGCATTATAAATATTAATCTTTATAGGATAATTTATCTGCAGGCAGTCAATCTCATCAAACCCGTCATCATCATCACAGTTATCAATAACATCCTCTAATTGATCCGGATTTGAAATCAATTCTGTTTTGAAATTTTGAAACTGGATTGTTATTGGATATACAAAATTTACTACATCATCATCATTTGAAAAAGCATCTAGTGCGTTTTGAACTACTTTATAATCATTTTGGCTAGATACTGTAATTTGCTTTTTATTTACAATAACACTAACTGGCAACTGAACATTAAAACAACTTGATTTGTCCAAAATATTATCCTTAGACGTAGGATTTTGTGATACCCTCGATATCAAACTCGCGAGAGGAGATTTAGCTGTTAAGTTTTGTGTAATGTCTTGAATAACCAATATTTCCTCATCTTGACACGAAATAAATACTACTACAGCAACGAACATCAATAAATATTTAATTGTTTTCATATTTAGCTAATATTTAATATCTAGACTATTGAACTGATATTTTTTATATTGTTTTGCGTGGCATTAAACTCTGTTTTGCGCGTCGGTTTCAATCTTTACAAACCGATTTCATTTCATATATTATACATTAAAATAGTAATGGTTCTATAGTAAAACAGTTTACATCCATATTACCCTACCAAAATTTAAAAATAAATATATCTTTGTAAAGCAAAAAATTACGAATTAAATGACCATACATTCATTATCAAGTACTTGTGATAAAATTATTTTTTCAATATTTTTTAAAAGTCATGCGAAAGCGCTTCGCAATTTTCTTTTTTACAAATACGGAAATAAAGACCAAGCCGATGATATAACTCAAGAAGCTTTTATTAAACTCTGGCAAAACTGTGCTGCAGTCCCCATTGAAAAAGCTAAATCTTATATCTATACCATTGCAAATAATAGCTCTCTTAACGAAATTGCACATCAAAAAGTAGTTTTGCAATATGAAAAAAATTTTGTTGGTCATAATAATACAAATGAAACTCCGGAATTTATACTCGAAGAAAAGCAATTCAAAAGTAAGCTCTTAAAATCAATTGAGAATTTGAAAGAAACACAGCGAGTTGCTTTTTTGATGCATCGAATAGACGGCAAGAAATATAGCGAAATAGCAGCGGAATTAAATATTAGTGTAAAAGCAGTTGAAAAGCGGATACACTTGGCTTTAATTGAATTACGAAAAGAAATTGATATGATAAAGTAGGGTAAATTTGTTTTTACATGTTTTAAATATAATACGATTAATGCAATGGAAAAGAATCACATTTTGGCAAAATGGCTAAACAACGAATTAACAGAAGATCAATTAGCTGAATTCAAAGCTAATCCTGATAACGAAAAATACGAGCAAATTAAAAATTATACTGCACATTTAGAAGTACCTCCTTTCAATGAAGAGAAAGTTTTAGAGCATGTTATTAATCACAAAAAAACAACACCTAAAATTATTCCTTCATACAAAAAATGGTTATTCAAAGTGGCTGCCGTCTTTGTTATTGGATTAGGAATTTTATTTTTGATGCAGAATTTTTCGTTGCAAACACAATATGCTTTCAATGGTAAAAAAACCACTTTCTTATTACCGGATAATTCTAAAGTAGTGTTGAATGCCGGTTCTGAAATTAAATATAAAAAATGGAATTGGGACAATAATAGAAACCTTGAGTTGAAGGGCGAAGCCTATTTTAAAGTAGCAAAAGGTAAAAAATTTGAGGTTACAACTGTTCTTGGAAAAGTTGCTGTTCTTGGAACCCAATTTAATGTAAAAGTACGAAAAAATCGTTTTGATGTAACTTGTTTTGAAGGAAGGGTACTTGTAAAGTACCAAGAAAAAGAATTGATTTTAACTCCGGGACAAAGTGTTTATTTTGAAGATGGAAAACAAATAAACACAACCATTGCTACAGCTCAACCAGAATGGATGGAAAACACAATTGCTTTTAATAAAGAAAATTTACGCAACATCCTAGATGAAATTCAAAGACAATACAATGTTTCTATTGAAGTAAAAACAAAATATTCGAGTGAATTATTTACTGGAAAAATCCCAATTAACAATCTTGATGTTGCCCTTCAAATTATTGCCACAACCTATCATTTAGAAGCCAAAAAAATTACTGCAAACAAAATAATTTTTGAAGGAAAATAAATTTTTTAAATGAAATACACTTCTGTTTTATTCTTTTGCCTTGTTTTTGTCTTGAGTATGACGGCTCAAAACAGAAGTAAAGCAATTGCATTAAAAGATATTCTGCAGTCTATTGAAAAACAACATCTTATTTATTTTAATTATATTGACAATGAAATAGTTACTCTTAAAATTGTACCTCCAAAAAAATCGTTGCCTTTGAACAAGAAGATCAGTTATCTTGAAAAAAAAACGAACCTCTTCTTTAAAAATATCGATAATAAATTCATTACTATCTTTAGTGATAATAGGGTTGACACAAAGAATATTTGTGGATATGTATATTCTAAAGAAGATAATTCTCCACTGGAAAATGTGAATATTAAGTTTGAAGATGGTTCCAGTACTTCAACCAATAAAAAAGGATATTTTGAACTAAAAAAAGAAAAGTCAACTGATTTATTAATTAGTAACATTGGGTATACCACTGAAAAAATTTCTGTCTCTGCTTTACAAAATAAAAATTGTTTAAAGATTTTTATTGAAGTGGAAGTTTCTGAATTAAATAATATAATTGCGAATCAACTTTTAACATCTGGAATCTCAAAAAAAATTAATGGAACATTTGAAATTAAACCCAAAAAACTTGGAATATTACCTGGCTTAATTGAACCCGATGTTTTACAAACCATGTTGCAAATTCCCGGTATTTATAGTGCTGATGAAAGTATTTCAAGTATCAATGTAAGAGGAGGCACACATGATCAAAATTTGTTTTTATGGAATGGAATAAAAATGTATCAGACGGGACATTTTTTTGGATTAATTTCGGCTTTCAATCCTAATTTAGCCCATACCATTTCTATAATTAAAAATGGGACTTCTGCTTTTTTTGGAGAAGGCGTCTCAAGCGTTGTGGATATTTCCTCAAACTCCAATGCATTTAAAAAAAACAGTTTTAGTGCAGGAATAAACATGATAAATGCCGATGTATATTCAAAGTTCAAAATCTCCGAAAAAAGTTTTGTAGAAATTTCAGGAAGAAAATCCATAACCGATCTTGTAAAAACACCGACGTACAAAGAATATTATAATAAAGCCTTTCAAAATACAAGTATTACTAATTTTTCCAATAATCAAAATATAGATTATTTAGGTGACGAAAAATTTAATTTTTACGATATTACGGCTAAATATTCTCAACAAATCGGACAAAAAAACCATTTTGTTTTCGATTTTATTACAATTAACGATCAACTTAAAATTTTTCAAACAACCAACGCCAGTTCTCAAATTCAGTCTGAAAATAATATTTTATACCAAAAAAATTACGGAAGTAATCTTTCATGGATACGAAACTGGAATACTAAAAATAGCACTCATTTGAATGTCTACACATCGTCTTATGTACTCAATGCCGAAAAAAACAAAATACAAGACAATCAAATTGTAAAACAAAAAAATGAAGTGCTAGACAATGGCTTTAAGCTTGAAAATAGTCATACAATCAATTCGAAATTTACTCTTAAAAATGGATATCAATTTAACGAAATTGGCACCATAAATTCAGATGAAGTAAATAGTCCTATATTTTACAGAAGAATTAAAGAAGTTTTACGAATTCATGCACTTATAGCTGAAGCAAAATATAATGATACTTTATCCAAAATATATTTTAATGCAGGATTGCGATTAAACTACATTGAACAATTCAAAAAAAGCCTTTTAGAACCACGATTACAGTTTAATTATGCCATTACAAAATATTTTAATTTAGAAGTATTAGGAGAATTTAAAAGTCAAAATTCTTATCAGATTATTGATTTGCAAAACGATTATTTTGGTATTGAAAAAAGAAGGTGGATATTGGCAAACAACACAACGATACCTATTCAAAGAAGTAAGCAAGCATCAATTAGTTTGTTTTACAACAAAAATAATTGGTTATTTACTTTAGATAATTTTTATAAAAAAGTAACCGGAATTAATAGTTCGAGTCAAGAATTTCAAAACCAATTAGAATTTGTAAAAACGAATGGCGATTATGAAGTTTTAGGAATGGAAATGCTGGTTCAAAAAAAGATAAATCATTTTATTACCTGGTTTAGTTACACTTACAATACTAATAATTATCACTTTCCAGATTTAGAACAACCTGTATTTCCAAATAACTTTAAATTAGACCATATTATTTCCTGGGCTGGAATCTATGAAAGAAAAAATCTAAAAATAGCATTGGGATCAAAGTGGTATTCTGGAAAACCAGAGACCACTCCTATAAGTTCGACAATAAATTACAGTAATTTCTCTAATCCAAAGATTGATTACAATACTCCAAACAATAAAATACTAGATGACTTTTTTCAAGTTAATTTTTCAACAACATACAAATGGGAAAGCTTAAATCAAATTCAATATAAATTGGGGTTCTCTTTACTAAATGTATTGAATCGAAAAAATGAAATCAACGAATATTATAAAATAAATACGGTCACAAATTCTATAGAAGATGTAAAAACTTTTTCACTTCGACGCACTCCAAATTTAAGTTTTAGAATAGCTTATTAAACGATTTCCATAACATTGAATAAATTTATTAAGTTACTCAATTGTATCAATTGGTTAAAAAACCATGTTTCTGTGTACTCCCCTATTTAACGTAGTAAGAACTATAATAAATCGCATTGTCATCGAAGCGCTACTTGCCTAGTTGTAAAAAAACACCAAAAAATCAGATTTAAAATAGGTTAAAAAACAAACTTAAGGGTAGTGTAATAAGTTCTTGCATCGAAATGTATTATTCTTGATCGCAGATAACTGGTTGGTCCGGAGTTGAAATAACTTTTATTTGTAAAATTGGGAATTCCGACTAGCAGTTTTCATTTGTTGGAGGATGAAAGATCAGCAACATAATAGTGTACATGCTAACGTAGTAATCACATATAATTAAGAAATAACCTCAATTTTAACCTATAAAAAAAGTGTGCAAAATTTATGATAAAGCCTTTATAGAAAAAGCTTGATAATTAAGTTATGAAATCACAATGAATCAGAGTTTCTAAGAGATTTGGGAATAACAGCGCCACAGTTGTGTAAATGGCGTTAAGAGTTCGAGGAGTTTAAAGAAGGAAGTTTTCCTAAAAAATGGAATTTTAAATAAGTCCCAAGCAATAAAAAATCCATGAACTGGAAAAAGAACTTAAGGATGCTGAGTTAATTCGAGATATATTAAAAAAAACTAATCAGCATTTTTCCAAACAGCGGTCAATGATTAAAAGTTTAAGTGAAAACAACGAACAAGTATTTCCGATTGAAAAATAGTTAGGCATTTTCCCTTTTAGCAAATCATATTAATCAGCAAGCAATAACGCAAAAAAAGAAATTTGGAAAGTGAGAAATAGAGAGGTAAAAAAACTAAACCATCGAATTTGACCTGACAATTAAAATGTGGAAAGTGGCAAAGTAAATTTTACGCAAAAAAATAGAGATCCTACAAATGTATTGTAATTATTGAACATAAAACAATGACAAATTAAGATTAACACTCTGATAAACAACAATATACTTTTTTTCTATTTTTTGCTAACAATCAACAAAAATAAAAAATAAAAATAATTATATTGCTAAAGAGACACTTTTTTATAACTAAATTTACTGGTAATAATAGGACCATTATAGTGTAAAAGACAACCCTGATAAAATTGACACAGAGGAAAAACATAAAATATCAAAAACAAAAAATCAATTTTCGGCGGGCTTTCTGTCAATTTGACAAGTTCTCGCTTAAAAGTTGAAATAATTAATCTGCAACTTCAATCCGTTAAAATAAATACTATGAAGAGCGATGATAAATTTTTAAGAATAATTACAGCCACTAATAAAAATATAATTCGTGTTTTAATTAGCATTATGACTTTAATTTTAATTTTGGGAACAGTACATCTTATCTATTTAGAATTAAAAAAAATTATCGCTCCTCCTTATCTATTGATTGAAGTTTCCACCTTATTCGAAGTATTTAATTTAATACTGATCATAGCAGTAGGATATGAGCTCATAAAAGCATTGCTATTAATTATTTCGTCCGATACAATTCCCACTATTCAAATTATAGAAATCTCAATTATTGCTATTTCAACTAAAATAATCACACTGGATATACAGCAAACAAGTAGTAATATTATTATGAGTTTAGCTTTAATGATTGCTGCACTCGGTCTTGCTTATTTTTTGTTAAAATATTATAAGAAACCACAAAACAAACCCTGAACAAATCCAGTAGCGCGCTGTTTTTTAATTATTTAATTGTATTTAAAAATATAACAACTATAAAATGAAGTTATTATGGATCAATTACTGCAAAATAAAAAATGGCATTCAGTTTCTTATAATGATGTATTAGAGAACTTCAATGCTTCCTCGCAAGGTCTTGATACGAAAGAAGCAGAAAAACGCCTGAAAATAGTAGGACCCAATATTCTACACAGGCAAAATAGAGAAAGTGCCTTTAAAATTTTGCTGAGGCAATTTCTTAACCCGCTTATATATGTTCTCCTTGCTGCTACCACCCTTGCCATAGCTATGGGTAAAATCACTGATGGAATAGTGGTATTTTGCGTTATAATTATTAATGCTACTATCGGATTTGTTCAAGAATACCAAGCCGGTAAAACCATTCAGGGGCTTCTGCAGTTGATACCGGAGAATGTTACGGTAATGAGAGACGGAAAGCAAAAAAATATCCAGGCTGCTGACCTTGTACCAGGGGATTATGTATTGCTTCAGGCTGGAGACAAGGTATCCGCAGATTTACGGCTTACATTCGTAAAAAACATGCAGTGTAATGAATCTATCCTTACCGGCGAATCCTTCCCGGTAGAAAAACACACGGATAATATTGACTCAGATGCAGGAGTTGCTGACCGTAAGAATATGGTTTTTAGCGGTACAATGATTACTTCTGGTACTGCGGAAGGCGTAGCTGTTTTAACAGGGGTTAAAACAGAAATCGGTAAAATTTCCGTACTTCTTCAAACCACCACGTCAGTCAAATCTCCACTGACAAAATCTCTTGAAAAAATTGCACGGGGAATTACATATTCCATCATATTTGTTGGTGTCTTAGTTTTTCTAATTGGAATATTTCGTAATTACACACTTATTGATGCAATATTTTTTGCCATTACTCTTGCGGTCGCAGCTATCCCCGAAGGACTGCCTGCCGTAATTACTATCTCATCAGCTATCGGTGTTATGCGAATGGCAAAAAGACAAGCTATTATCCGGCATTTATCCGCTGTAGAGACTTTGGGTAGCACCACTGTAATCTGCTCAGACAAAACGGGAACGCTTACCCTTAACGAAATGACCGTTCAGGTTCTTTGGAATGGAAAGCAAAAATTCAATGTCACAGGAGTAGGCATTAACACTGATGGTGAAATTTTAAAAAATGATTCCGATGAAAAAGGAACGGATGATGAAATTGGAGAACTGATAAGGGCTGCTGCATTATGCAATGACGCAACACTTCATAATAATGAGGGTCTTTGGAAAGCAGTAGGAGATCCCACAGAGGTTGCCCTTATAGCAGTAGCCGGGAAGTTTGGAATAAACGAAGACGAATTAAGAGGCAAATGGCCGAGGCTGGATGAATTACCCTTTGATTCTGAAAAAAAAATAATGACTACGCTACATCTCTCCCCTTTGGGAGAAAAAATAATTTACCTAAAAGGCGCCCCTGAATCAGTTATTCCACTTTTATTAAAAAGTGAAAATTCATCCATTGTCTTTGACACAGAAATGGTGCGAGCGGAGGCTTTACAGTTAGCAGGAACAGGAATGAGAGTATTGGCTTTCGCTTTCAGAAACTTAGATAGCCAACATTCATCAAAGATTATGGAAGAGGATCTTAACGATTTTACTTTTTTAGGAATACAGGCCATAAGTGACCCTCCAAGAATGGAAGTAAAAGAAGCGATAAAATCGTGCCATAATGCAGGTATTACAGTGAAAATGATTACCGGCGACCATCCTGCAACAGCCGCAGCAATAGGCATGGAACTTGGATTTATAAATGCAGATCGGGTTATCACCGGAAAGGAGCTTCAGAATTTGAATGCTCTAGAGATTCAAGAAGTAGTAAAAAACACCAATATTTTTGCACGGGTATCCCCTGAAGATAAATTAAATCTAGTAAAAGCCCTTCAGGCCAGCGAGGAAGTGGTAGCCATGACAGGAGATGGTGTAAATGACGCCCCAGCACTAAAACGTGCAGATATTGGTGTAGCTATGGGTATCAGTGGTACGGCTGTTGCCAAAGAGGCGGCAGACATGATCCTGACCAATGATAATTTTGAAAGTATAAAGGCGGCTGTTGAAGAAGGACGCAGAGTATTTGACAACCTATTAAAATCTATTGTATTTCTTCTGCCTACAAGTATAGGATTGGGATTGGTTATTTTTATTGCTGTGTTGTTTTTTCCCTCAAAAGACGGAATTTTACTCATCCCAATACAACCTGTTCAGGTATTGTGGATCAATCTTATAACTGCCGTTGCCTTGTCATTGCCGCTTGCGCTTGAAGCAATGGAACCCGATGTAATGAATCGTCCTCCACGTAAGCCCAAGAAGCCTTTATTAAGTTCCTTCATAATTTTCAGGATGATACTAGTTTCTCTGGTAATGGCAGGTGGAACAATTGGATTATTTCTTTGGGAATATAATAATGAGCTGTCCAGGGGCATCGCACATTCACTGGCCATTTCGGAAGCTCAAACAATGGCTGTAACAGCAATGGTTTTATTTCAGGTGTTTTATCTTATTGATTGCCGATCTCTTCATTTTTCAGTCAATAAAATCGGGCTTTTCTCTAATCCGTTTATTTACATCGGAATTGCAACAGTACTGTTTGTTCAAGCCGCTTTTGTTTATTTTCCATTTATGAATCGTTGGTTTCATTCATCTCCATTAAAAGCGGAGGCATGGGGGGTGTCAGCCATGGTCGCTTTTTCAATTCTAATAATCATCAGTATTGAAAAATGGATTCAAAGAAAATATTTTAAAAATATTGAGATGTAATATTACAGTGAAAAAGTAAAACTCGTAATCAAGAAGTGTTTGACAAAAATGAAATGTGGGTTGTAGCATTGTAAATGAATTATCTTGCGAACCAATCAAAGAATAACCAAAAGAAATTAAATATAATTCTTATCGAGATGAAATAAAAAAACAAATAGACTAAACTCATCAAACTATTTGGACAATTAGTGCAAAATAACATAAGAACCATTAAAACTAGTTAATGATCACGAGGTTTGGAGTGTTTAACAAGATTTTTTTAACACAACATCTGCATCAAAATTACAAAGTATTATATATCAACAAAACGAACCGCATACGAACAAAAAAATAGTAAATAGGATTACAAGTCAGAAATATAACCATCATAAACAGTGACGGATTTATACAAGCGTAAAGTTTTTTTAATTGTATAAAATTTTGTTGGGCATTTGATAAAAAACTTATTATCTTTCATAAGCATTTTCGTTTAAAACGATTTGTGCCTGTAAATCCCGAACAGCTTTTAAACGCAAATCGTCTGACCGTAACTAAAGGTGCGTATTTTGGTAACAGACAAAAATTTTGGTAAACAATGAAATTGACCAATTGAATTTGACAAAATAAGCATAGAGTATCAATTATACATTTTGTGAATATGCAAACGGATTTGAGTTTTTGGATTGGATTTAATGAATTTGTACTGCTGATTCCGGCATTAAATTTAGGGGTATTTAATCGTAAATCTCATGAAGTAAGCGTTTTATAATCTTTGATTTAGATAGGGGTTCGGATGACGCTTGCTTTGTGCTTCGATATGCTTTTCTATTATTGTGAAGGTGAGACAAAAGCATTGGAGTTTTTTACGGTTTATGTGATCGAAAAAGCATGGAGCATATATGATATTTTTGTATTCACTTTTATTTTAACACTCCTGCTATTCATTAGCATAAAATTCTGTTTTGGAGAATGATCGGGGATTTGATAATGCGAGCTGCTTTTATTTTTGCGGGAGTGGCCTTAAGCGAGAAATTTTATTCGACGATTTATGTTTTTGGAGCGATATTGATTTTTAGATTATATAAGATGATTACACAAAAAGAGGTAATAATTGAGTCAAAAAAAATTCCCTGTAAAAATTATTCAGTAGAGCAATGCCTGTTAGCAATGATATGCATGAGTGAAAAATTTTTATAAAACAAGACGGGAAACCGTTTGCAACGTCTTTATTTTTAGTTTTGGTCTTGATTGAAACCACCGATTTGATTTTTTCGGCAGATAGCATTCGTGTAATACTGGCCTCTACGCAAGAGCATTTTATTGTTCACACTTGAAATGTGTACGCCATACATGGCTTGCGTTCTCCGTATTTTCCACTCACGGGTATGATGGATAAATTCTGGTATTTATAAAAGGGGCTTGCTTTTAAATTAATTTTTGTGGGATTAAAAATGTTGGTGATTGATTTTTGCAAGTTGCCAATACAAATTGTGTTGTTGGTAATAGTTATTAATTCAATCTTGAGCATTGCAATATCATTAATATCAAGCAGGAGAATATAATAGGTTTAATCAGTCAATTGAATTGCATTTTGTCAAAATAATAATTAACATAAACGATTATGGATAAAATTCTTGTTACCACCGATTTTTCTTCTAACTCAAAAGCAGGTTTGCGTTTTGCCATTCAATTGGCATCACAAAATAAATTTGAGCTGACTTTTTTTCATTCCTATTACATTGCAAATCTTACGTCAATGAGCGATTCCGCCTTCGCTGATTGTGAAAGGAAAGAAGCTGATAAAATTCAAAAAAAACTAAACCAATTTGTAGAATCGGTTTACAGAGACATGGATGTTGTTTCCAAAAAAAAAGATTGTGTAATAAATAGTGCTGTTTTTGCAGACAGTAATATTAGGGAATATGCTCAGGAAAATAAATTCGATTTTATCTGTATCAGCACCAGAGGCCTAGGAAAACTAAAAAAAATATTTGGGACAAACACTTCCAGTCTAATCACTCATTCCACGGTTCCTGTTATAGCCGTGCCACACAATTATCACAGAAGTGAAATAAAAAATATCCTCTACGCCTCAGACCTTGTAAATCTTGAGAATGAACTGATAAAAGTAATTGAATTCACAAAGCCATTAAAGGCAAAAGTTGAAATACTCCATTTCAATTACCCAACCGAAATAAAAACCAGTAAAAACGTCATAAATGAACTGGTAAAAAAAAATTCAAAGCATAATATCAAACTGCATGTCGAAAAGATCAATCTCGCCGAAAGTTTAATTTCAAATATAGAAGCGGTAATCAAGCGGTCAAAACCTGCAATGATAATCATGTTCACGCAACAAAACAGAAGTTTTTTCGATAAAATATTTTTCTCCAGTAACACAGTCAATTATTCCTTCAAAGCCAAAATACCGTTGCTCGTTTTTAATAAAATATAAATGCCAGAAATGGCGAGATGAAAAAGAACGGTAAAATACTATTAGGCAACTTCTAGTAATTACTAATTTTAATGTTCACCATTAACTTTAGGAGAAAAGCCAGGTAGCCTTTTTTTACTCTAAAACATTAAAAAACAAATTCCTAATTTGTGTAAAAAGTTTTAATATCAGAAGGTATTATATCTGGACTTGGATAACCTACAGCGCTACTTGTAAAATAACTGTTGTTTTTGAAATTAGTAATTACAACTTTCCATTTCCGATTTTTCCATTTGTAGGAAGTTGAAAAATCATTAACGTAACAGGCTGAGATTTGTCCAAAAATGCCATAATTGTTGTCAGTTGTATCTGTTTTACGGTTGTTTGCTTCCGTAAATTGAAAAGATAAGGATAAAGTTGAAGAGCTTAAAAAAATATAACAATTCCAGATGCAACAGAATTGCAACAGCAGATCACAAGTACGTCTAAAGAAGCATTTGTATTAAGACAAGAAATAGCACGACTTTAAAGAATTTTAGCAGAGAATACAATCCAATATTAAAATATTATATCTTTAAAAAAAAGATGAATTCAAATAAAGATTTAAAATGAAAAAAAATATATTTTTATTAATTATCAATTCTAAGGGACTTCGATAATTAGCATAATCCAAAAGTACAATTTGCAAAAAATCCAGTGCAAACATAACCTGAAACGTTTTTTTAATATCCGTAACACCACTCAAAATCAATTTGCGTGCTCAAATTTTCAATTCAATATTAATTAGAAACCAAAACATCATAATCAGGATGCTAATCAAATATCGTTTTTCTGTCCTGCATAAAATGATTAACTGCACAAAAAGCAAACGTTTTGGATTTACGTTTGTTTTGTTGTGAAATTTACACCATCAGAGGAAACCCTAAAAAAAAATCTTTTCGGGAAGTAATCAGTTTAATTTCAATTTTCATGTTCGTCAATTGTTCGTGAAAATGTCGCAAAAAGTTGCGTTTTGTTGTTGTAAATGTAAGAAAATAAGAAATACAAAAATCAGTAAACGCAAAAAACCCACTGAATTCAGTGGGTTTTGTTGTGAAGGCAGAAGGATTCGAACCTTCGACCGCCTGCTTAGAAGGCAGGTGCTCTATCCAGCTGAGCTATGCCTCCATTGCTCATGTAAAAAATTCAGTCGGGGTGGCAGGATTCGAACCTGCGGCCTCCTGCTCCCAAAGCAGGCGCGATAACCGAGCTACGCTACACCCCGAAAAACAAAATTATAACAGCGGAGGGACAGGGACTCGAACCCTGGCACCGATTGCTCGATGACAGTTTAGCAAACTGCTCCATTACCACTCTGGCACCCCTCCAAGCTCAAGGAAACGTGACCTGTTTTGCGGTTGCAAAAATAAGACATCTTTACACTTCTCACAACTATTTTACTTCTTTTTTTAAATTTTTTTCATCATTTTTATAAAAAAGCTTCACAATCAAACATATAGAATAAAAATAAATTTAAAAAAGATAATCTGAACATCAAAATATGAAATTGTTTAAAAAAGATTAAATTTGCTACATAAACTAACATTATGAAAGTCATGAACAAAAGAGTTGTTATCGTTTCTGCCGTTAGAACACCTATCGGAAGTTTTATGGGGGGACTGTCTACAGTTACCGCTCCAAGATTAGGCGCAATAGCTATTAAAGGCGCTTTGGATAGAATAAATTTAGATCCAAATTTGATTGATGAAGTATTTATGGGTAACGTAGTTCAAGCTGGTGTAGGACAGGCTCCTGCCAGACAAGCTGCTATATTTGCCGGTTTACCGAATACGGTTGCCTGCACCACAATAAATAAAGTTTGCGCTTCCGGGATGAAAGCAGTTATGTTGGGTGCGCAAGCTATTCAATGTGGCGATGCCGAAATTGTGGTTGCCGGTGGAATGGAAAACATGAGTTTGATTCCACATTACATGCATTTGAGAAACGGAACTAAATTTGGCCCTGCAACCATGATTGATGGAATGCAGAAAGACGGACTTACTGACGCTTACGATAACAGCGCTATGGGAGTGTGTGCGGACTTATGTGCATCAGAATATAACTTTACGCGTGAAGACCAAGACAACTTCGCAATTCAATCGTATGAGCGTAGCGCAAAAGCATGGGATTCCGGAAAATTTGATAATGAAATAGTTCCTGTTCCTGTTCCACAAAGAAAAGGAGATCCTATCATAGTTTCTAAAGATGAAGAATTTACTAATGTAAAATTAGATAAAATACCATCCCTAAACGCCGTTTTTACAAAAGATGGAACTGTAACCGCAGCCAATGCATCAACAATAAATGATGGTGCAGCAGCATTAATCTTGATGAGTGAAGAAAAAGCAATCGCTTTAGGACTAAAACCATTGGCGTATATTAACGGATATGCTGATGCGGCGCAAGAGCCAAAATGGTTTACTACAAGCCCTGCAAAAGCGATTCCAAAAGCATTGGAAAAAGCCGGAATAACAATCAATGATGTGGATTATTTTGAATTCAATGAAGCATTTGCTGTTGTAGGTTTAGCTAATTCAAAAATTTTAGGTTTAAGTGACAGCAACGTAAATGTAAATGGTGGTGCCGTATCTTTAGGTCATCCTCTAGGTTGTTCCGGAGTTAGAATCATCGTTACATTATTAAATGTTTTAGAACAAAACAATGCTAAAATCGGTGCTGCCGCAATTTGCAACGGTGGCGGAGGTGCATCAGCTATTGTAATTGAAAGAGCTTAAATAATTATATTTTAAGAGTTATCGGCTTAAAAAACTGATAACTCTTAATTCTTAACTCATAAAAGAATCTAAATGTTCGGAATTTGTAATCTAGCCATAATCCCACTTAGAATTGAACCTAATGACAGAAGCGAAACCGTTTCTCAAGTTTTATTTGGTGAACATTTTGAAATTTTAGAACAATTAAAGCAGTGGTCCAAAATCAGAATGCAATATGACGGTTACGAAGGATGGATAGATTCAAAACAATTGCAACTGATTTCCGAAGCGAATTTTAATCAATTATCGAACGAGGCGATCATTTTAAATGCCGATTTAATAGAATATATCACGACACCAAATAGTCTGTTGATACCGATTCCGCTTGGTTCTTCGATATCGTTTATAAATCACAATGAGATAAATATTTCAAATTTTGACTTTGAAGGAACTAAAACCAGCGGCGAGAAAACTAAAGAAAGCCTACTAAATACAGCCTTTATGTATTTGAATGCTCCTTATCTTTGGGGAGGAAAAACTCCTTTTGGTATAGATTGTTCCGGATTTACTCAAATGGTATACAAACTCAATGGCTACAAATTGCTGAGAGATGCTTCGCAACAATCAACGCAAGGAGAAGCCTTAAGTTTTATTGAAGAGAGCGAACCTGGAGATTTAGCTTTTTTTGATAATGAAGAAGGCAACATCATTCATGTTGGAATTATAATGGCCGACAATTATATCATTCACGCCAGTGGAAAAGTTCGGATAGACCGCTTGGATCATTTAGGAATATTTAATGCTGAAACAAACAAGCATACACACAAATTGAGAGTCATTAAAAAAATAGTATAAAAAAACCTGTCTAAATATAGACAGGTTTTTTTGTACATTTCAAAAGCAAATTTTACATTTTTGCTTTTAATGCTTTGTATTGCGCAGTCATTTCTAACGCGCTGTAAACGCCTAAAAGAGTTTTAGAAACATCTACGTTTTTAGGATCTAATTCAACCGCTTTTTCAAGATAAGGAATTGTTGCTTTAAAAAGCTCTTCTCTTTTCTTTTTCAATTCATCGTAACGTTTCATATCCTTTGCAGAAGTCCCCAATTTGTTCATTTCGTCAATAATTGCTTTTTCATTCTCTAACTTCATTGCAGCAAGATTGATGTAACCATTGATATATTTTGGATTAATTTCAATAACTCTTTTGTAATATTTTTCAGCATCTGCTACATTTTTTGCATTTGCACTTAATACTCCCAAGTTAAAAATCAAATCCGCATCATTTGGATTTTTTTGCAAAACTTCAGCGATTAATTTTTTATACATTTCATAATCTTTCGTTTCTAAATAAAGATTAGCTTCTGTCAAAGTCAAAGATGTGTCTTCCGGATTTGCCAATCTCGCTTCAGAGATTGCTTTTTTAGCTTCCTCCGTTTTACCTTTTTCAACTAAAATTAAAGCCATATTTTTATAAATTTCTCCTCTTTTAGATGGCACAACTTCAGTTCTTGGCTTTTCATGCGTTCCAAGTTTCACCATTCTATCTCTTTCTTGAGCAGTAGTAAAAAAATCTTCTTGAGTAGTTAATTTATTAACAGCAAAATAACTCGTTCCTTTGCCGGAATAGTTCAGCGTTTTTAAATTATCATACAATTCAAGCGCTTTGTCATATTCTTTTGCATTAACATAAGTAGAAGCTGCGTAATACAAATTGATTGTGTCTTTCTTATCTAGCAAATAAGCGTCAGATAATTTTTTAGCACTATCTGAATGCTTGTCCAATTTTGAATCAGCAATTGCACCGTTAATCAATTTAAATTTAATATCAGTAATTGAAGCAGCTGCCTGTGTTGAAAATTTAGCTTTTCCAGAAGTTTTTTCAGCAGCAATTAAATCTTGATAAGCTTTTGCTGCAAGCGAAAGATTCGTGTTTGCATCAACATTTTTGTTTGCCAAATCTAATAAGGCATTTCCTTTTAAAAAGAAAAATTGAGCTTTCTCAGCATCTGTCGCATTAGATAGTAACGACTCTGCTTCCATCAAGATGATTGCTGCTTCCTGCGATTTACCTCCTTTTAATAATTTTTCAGCAGCTTTTATTTGATCTTTTTGAGCAAAAGTAGCTACTGATATCAATAACGCTGATGCTAGTAATACATATTTACTTTTCATAATATTCTAAGTTTGTTTTATAATTATTCTTGTTATCTATTTTTATTTATGCTTGATCATCTTCGTCGTCACCTTCAGCCTCGTCATCAACTTCCTCTTGTTCAGAATCATCTTCTTCATCATCTTCATCTGCACCTTCATCTTCAAGAACTTCTAAAATAGGCTTCACTCTTTCGATAGCTTCTGTTTCTATGACATTACCTTCTTCGTCAACGACCACTTCTGCAACATCGTCTTTCATTACTTTAGTTACTGCAGCAATCGAATCTTTACCTTTTAGATTTATCAATTTAACTCCTTGGGTTGCTCGTCCCATTACACGCAAATCTTCAATAGCCATTCTGATTGTTAATCCAGATTTATTGATAATCATCAAATCATCAGCATCAGTAACTGCATTAATCGAAATAAGTTTTCCGGTTTTTTCTGTAATGTTAAGTGTTTTCACACCCTTTCCTCCTCGATTAGTAATTCTATAAACATCTTCACCATCTTCATCGACTAATTTGGTACGTTTACCATATCCATTTTCAGTTACAACTAAAATTTGTGAATCGTTAATATTTTCCTTGTCAACAGTAACCATGCCAATAACTTCGTCTGTTTCATCTTTAAGAGTAATTCCACGTACTCCAGAAGCTGTTCTTCCCATAGGACGGGTTTTTGTTTCTTCAAAACGAACTAATTTCCCAGATTTAAGTGCCAAGATAATTTGACTTTCACCATTAGTTAATTTCGCTTCCAATAATTCATCGCCTTCTTTTATAGTAATTGCAGCAACACCATTAACTCTCGGTTTAGAATATTTCTCTAAAGAAGTTTTCTTAACCTGACCTTTTTTAGTTACCATAATAAGGTTGTGACTTTTGATGTAATCTTGATCTTTTAAATCTTGGGTACAAATAAATGCTTTTACTTTATCGTCGCTTTCAATATTAACTAAGTTCTGAATCGCTCTACCTTTAGCCGTTTTACTTCCTTCTGGTATTTCATAAACGCGCATCCAGAAACATTTTCCTTTTTGGGTAAAAAACATCATGTATTGGTGATTCGTTGCCACAAACATGTGCTCCAAGAAATCCTGATCTCTTGTACCAGCGCTTTTTTGTCCAACTCCGCCTCTATTCTGAGTCTTGTATTCTGTAAGGTTCGTACGTTTAATATATCCTGCATGAGAAATCGTGATAACTACATTTTCATCGGCAATTAAATCTTCAATACTTACGTCTCCTCCTGAATATTCAATAACAGAACGACGTTCATCGCCATATTTATCACGAATTTCCGTTAGTTCTTCTTTAATCAAGGCTATTCTTAAGTTTACATCTGCTAATAAAGCTTTTAAATGCTCAATTAACTTCATAATTTCCTCGTATTCTGTTCTTAACTTATCTTGTTCAAGACCTGTTAATTGGCGCAAACGCATTTCAACAATTGCACGAGATTGAATATCGGATAAATTGAATCTTTCAATTAATTTTTCTCTTGCTTCTTCGGTACTTTTTGAAGCTTTGATTAAAGCAATTACTTCGTCAATATTATCCGAAGCGATAATCAAACCTTCTAATATATGCGCTCTAGCTTCCGCTTTTTTCAATTCAAATTGCGTTCTGCGAGTCACCACATCATGACGGTGCTCTATAAAATAATGAATCAGATCTTTCAGATTCAACATTTGCGGACGCCCTTTTACAATTGCAATATTGTTTACACTGAAAGAAGACTGTAATTGTGTAAACTTATAAAGTGTATTTAAAACTACGTTTGGCGTAGCATCACGTTTTAAAATATAAACGATACGCATCCCGTTTCTATCCGATTCATCTCGGATATTCGCAATTCCATCAATTTTTTTATCATTAACCAAATCAGCCGTACGCTTAATCATATCGGCCTTATTAACTTGATAAGGAATTTCGGTAACAATAATACATTCTCTTCCGTCCACTTCTTCAAAACCTACTTTGGCACGCATTACAATACGTCCTCTACCTGTTTTGAATGCTTCACGAACGCCTTCATATCCATATATAATACCACCTGTAGGAAAATCGGGGGCTTTGATATGCGTCATCAACTCATCAATCTCAATATCATTATTATCCATGAAGGCTAACGTACCGTTGATTACCTCGGTTAAGTTGTGAGGAGGCATATTTGTAGCCATACCCACTGCAATTCCTGTTGCCCCATTTATTAATAAGGTAGGAACACGCGTTGGCATAACTGTTGGCTCTTCTAAAGTATCATCAAAATTTAATTTAAAATCAACAGTTTCTTTATCTATATCCGCCAAGATTTCTTCCGAAATTTTACGCATTCTAGCCTCCGTATAACGCATTGCTGCAGGACTATCCCCATCCACGGAACCAAAATTACCTTGACCGTCAATCAATAAATAACGCATACTCCATTCTTGTGCCATACGAACCATGGCATCATAAACAGAGGTATCACCGTGTGGGTGATATTTTCCAAGAACTTCCCCGACAATTCTTGCGGACTTTTTATGGGCAGATCTGGAGTTTACTCCTAAATCATGCATTCCATAAAGTACTCTTCGATGTACTGGTTTCAAGCCATCTCTGACATCTGGAAGTGCTCTTGATACAATTACTGACATCGAATAATCAATGTAAGCTGTTTTCATTTCATCTTCAATGTTAATAGGAATTAACTTTTCTCCTTCAGACATAGGTTGTTATATTAAATAATTATATTAGTTTCAAAACGTGCCAATATACGCTTTTTTGAAATTTTTAAACTAATTTTAAAATACTTATTTCAATGATTTATTAACAAATTAAACTTCGTTTTTAGTTAATAATTTAAGGGAAAATTAACTATTATATTATGATTATTTTTGTCTCTTAGCTGACATGACTTCTTATGGGAATGGTTTTTGTTCCTCTATCATTAATTCACTAAATTTACGATATCAAATATATATTATGGATGATAATTTTTCACCAAGAGTAAAAGACGTTATTACTTACAGCAAAGAAGAAGCCTTGCGATTAGGGCATGACTTTATAGGCACGGAACACTTAATGTTAGGCATTTTAAGAGACGGAAACGGAAAAGCAATTCAAATATTGAACAACCTGGATGTTGATTTAGATTACTTACGTCGAAAAGTGGAAATCCTGAGCCCAGTGAGTTCAAGCTTGGAAGTAAATGTTGAAAAGAAAAACTTACACTTAACACGACAAGCAGAACGAGCATTGAAAACCACTTTCCTAGAAGCTAAAGTATTTCAAAGTTCGTCCATTAGCACCGCGCATTTATTATTGTGCATATTAAGAAACGAAAACGATCCAACAACCAAGCTACTGAATAAACTGAAAATCGATTATGACGTTGCTAAAGAACAATATTTAAACATGACTCCAAACGAAGAAAATTTTATAGAAAATTTGCCCCGAAACGAATCATACAATGACGATTCAGGACAAGATGACAGTCTAAAAGAAGGAACTTTCAACAATCCAGCCAATAAATCCAATAAAAAATCGAAGACTCCTGTATTAGATAATTTTGGAAGAGATTTAACAGAAATGGCCGAAGAAGGAAAACTTGACCCTGTAGTAGGACGCGAGAAAGAAATTGAACGTGTTTCTCAAATTTTGAGCCGTCGAAAAAAGAATAATCCATTACTTATTGGGGAACCAGGAGTGGGGAAATCAGCTATCGCCGAAGGTTTAGCCTTACGTATAATCCAGAAAAAGGTATCACGTACTTTATTTAATAAACGTGTGGTCACTTTAGATTTAGCCAGTCTTGTTGCAGGTACTAAATACCGTGGACAGTTTGAAGAGCGCATGAAAGCGGTGATGAACGAATTAGAAAAAAATGACGATATCATTCTTTTCATAGATGAAATTCACACGATTGTGGGTGCCGGTGGCGCAACAGGCTCACTTGATGCTTCTAATATGTTTAAACCTGCGTTAGCTCGCGGAGAGATTCAATGTATTGGCGCCACAACATTAGATGAATACAGACAATATATAGAAAAAGATGGTGCATTAGAAAGACGTTTTCAAAAGATAATTGTGGAACCTACATCAGTTTCCGAAACGATAACTATTTTGAATAACATCAAAAACAAATATGAAGACCATCACAATGTTACCTACTCACAAGAAGCAATAGAAGCTTGTGTTAAATTAACGGACAGATATATGTCTGAACGTTTCTTGCCGGACAAAGCGATTGATGCATTAGACGAAGCAGGTTCTAGAGTTCACATTACCAATATTGAAGTTCCAAAACAAATTTTAGATCTCGAACGTCAATTAGAAGATGTACGTGAATTGAAGAATGTTGTGGTGAAAAAACAAAAATACGAAGAAGCCGCAAAACTTCGTGACGATGAAAAACGCATTGAAAAAGATTTAGCTGTTGCTCAGGAACAATGGGAAGAAGATGCTAAAAATAACCGAATAGAAGTTACAGAAGATAATGTAGCCGATGTAGTTTCTATGATGAGCGGGATTCCCGTAAATCGTATTGCTCAAACAGAAAGTAACAAACTAGCTAAACTTCCAGAACTAATTGAAGGGAAGGTTATTGGACAAAAAGAAGCAGTAATGAAAATTGCTCGTTCGATACAAAGAAATCGTGCGGGATTAAAAGATCCGAATCGTCCAATTGGTTCTTTCATCTTCTTGGGACAAACCGGTGTTGGTAAAACCCAATTAGCAAAAGTTCTGGCGAAGGAATTATTTGATTCTGAAGACGCCTTAATTCGTATTGACATGAGTGAATACATGGAAAAATTTGCAATTTCTCGTTTAGTTGGAGCGCCTCCAGGATATGTAGGATATGAAGAAGGTGGGCAGCTAACGGAAAAAGTTCGCAGAAAACCATATTGCGTTGTATTGTTAGATGAGATAGAAAAAGCGCATCCTGATGTTTTCAACATGTTGTTGCAAGTTTTGGATGATGGTTATTTAACAGACAGTTTAGGTAGAAAAATTGATTTCAAAAACACTATAATTATCATGACTTCAAATGTTGGAGCCAGACAATTAAAAGATTTTGGACAAGGTGTTGGTTTTGGCACTGCTGCCAAAGTGGCTCAGGCAGATGATAATTCAAAAAGTATCATTGAAAATGCATTGAAAAAAACTTTTGCGCCAGAATTCTTAAATAGAATTGACGATGTAATTGTGTTCAATGCTTTAGAAAAACATGATATTGATTTGATTATTGAAATTGAATTGAAAAAACTATATGCTCGAGTAGCAGAATTAGGCTATCAATTGAATCTTTCTGATAAAGCCAAAGCTTTTATTGCGGATAAAGGATTCGACAGGCAATTTGGCGCAAGACCATTAAAAAGAGCCATTCAGAAATATGTTGAAGACACGCTGGCTGAGGAAATTATTACTTCAAAAATTACAATTGGAGATGAGATTTTCATGGATATAGAAGATGGTGCACAAGAATTAACAGTTAAGGTTCACAAAGCCGGAGAGCCTACCAACCTTTAAATTCTGGTAAGAATATATAATGTAAACCCGTTACGTTTTTATAACATAGCGGGTTTATTCTTTACGATTAACACACTTTTTTTGAAAACAAATATTTACATTTGGTCTTTATAAAAAAGGTTAATTAAAATTGTTTTATGTCAGATAATAAAGTTATTCTAGGTAGTGAAGAATGGTGTTCTTTTCCTGAATTAGGAATTCCCACGATAAAAGCCCGAGTGGATTCAGGTGCAAAAACATCAGCTTTACACGCTATCAACATCGCTCCATTTATAAAAAATGAGAGCAACTGGGTAAAATTTGACATTAATCCGATACAAAATAATCAAAAAACGGTAATTCATTGTGAAGCAGCTTTAATTGATAAACGTATTGTGAAAAGTTCCAGTGGTTTTAGAGAGCAACGCTATGTTATTCAAACAAATCTACAAATTGGAAATTCACAGTGGCCAATAGAAATGACACTGACTAATCGAGATTCTATGGGTTTCAGAATGCTTTTGGGTCGTGAAGCAATGAGTGGAAGAGTTTTAGTAGATCCGGAACAAAAATATCTTTTAGGACAACCTACAACAGATACTTTAAAAGAATTATATAAAAATTCTGAAAAAGCGACATCCGGTTTACGCATCGGGCTTCTAGCCAGTAATCCTGAATTGTACAGCAACAAGCGAATCATGGAAGCCGGAGAAATGCGAGGCCATGAAATGCATTTCTTAAACATCAAGGAATGTTATATGAAACTGGATGCAAAAACACCGGAAATCCATTATCGTGGAGGTAAGATATTAAATCAATTTGACGCCATCATTCCTAGAATCAGACCAAGTATTACCTTTTACGGTTGCGCTTTGACGAGACAATTTGAAGCCTTAAAAGTATATTGTTTAAATTCATCGAACGCCATTACGCAATCACGCGATAAATTATATTCTTTGCAATTACTGCTAAATCACGGTGTAGAAATTCCTACGACTGGTTTTGCTAATTCGCCTTTGGATACCGATGATTTGATAAAAATGGTAGGCGGTTCTCCTTTAATCGTAAAATTATTGGAAGGAACTCAAGGAAAGGGTGTCGTTTTAGCCGAAACAAAAAAAGCCGCAGAAAGCGTTATCAATGCTTTCAAAAGTTTAAATGCCAATATATTAGTTCAGGAATTCATCAAGGAAGCCAACGGAAAAGATATTCGTTGTTTTGTAATTGACGGAAAAGTAGTGGCTGCCATTCAGCGCGAAGCGATGCCAGGCGAATTTAGAGCCAACATCCATCTTGGAGGAACGGCATCTGTCATAAAAGTTACTGCAGAGGAAAAACGGATTGCGATCAAAGCAACGAAAGCAATGGACTTGAAAGTAGCTGGCGTTGATATTATTCGTTCCGCTAAAGGACCATTATTGCTGGAAGTAAATTCATCACCGGGATTAGAAGGAATTGAAGGAGCTACAAATAAAGACATAGCCGGAGAAATGATCAAAGCAATTGAAAAAAATTTCAAACAAAAAACTGAGTTGAAATAACCAATAATTCTGCATCACTATAAATACAGTATATTGAATTATTGTCCTTGTAGTACTTTTTAAAAATATATTAAACCTAAAAAAATGAACGAGTATTTAGTGATAATTCTCCGTAGTAGTGCCGTTTATTTTTTTATGGTTATTGCATTACGTCTTTTTGGCAAGAAAGAATTGTCACAGCTGAACACCGCTGATGTAATATTGATTCTGCTCATCAGCAACGCCGTTCAAAATGCAATGGTTGGAAACAACACCAGTTTATGGGGAGGTTTGGCCGCAGCTTCAGTCCTATTTATCACTAATTTTATTTTAAAGAAATTGATGTTTAAGTACCCCAAATTCAGTGATTTCATGCAAGAAAAACCAGAGATTTTAATCCATGACGGAAATTTGGATTTTAAAACCTTGAGCAAATTAAACATTTCTTCTGATGAATTGAAAGAAGCCATGCGCGAACATGGAATCGAATATTTTAAAGATGTAAAACTCGCAATGCTTGAAATAGATGGTAACATCAGCATTATCTCCGGCAATCAAAATTTAAAACAAACCTATCACAAACGAAAACACATTCACAAAAGTTTAAGTGGAATAAATTAATCACACCTCCCTTTGAAATAGTAACAAATTAAATTATAAATTTATGACAATTGAACATTTAAACGAAACTAAAAATGGCCATTTTAAAGCGGTTGTCAATCAAGTAGAAGTCGGAAGAATGACATATACTTGGTCGGGAACCGATAAATTTATCATTGACCACACCGAAGTAAATCCTGATTTTTCGGGACAAAATGTGGGCAAAAAACTGGTATTACAAGCCGCACAATACGCTCGAGAAAACAATTTTAAAATTGTGCCCACATGTTCATTTGCGAAAAGCATATTTGATAAAACAAAAGAAATTCAAGATCTCCAGTTTTAGCCAACTTAATTTTAGTGCATAAAAAAACCATTCCTGAAGAATGGTTTTTTTATGGATGGTATTCACATATTAAATAAAAATACTGAAAGTATAATAAATGATTGCAGCTAATATTGCTGAAATTGGAATGGTTAAAACCCACGCCCATAATAAGCTTACCGTCATTCCCCAGCGTACTGCAGAAACTCTTTTAGTAAGTCCTACTCCAATGATAGATCCGGTAATCGTATGTGTTGTACTTACAGGCACTTTAAAATGCTCCGTAAAATATAAGGTCAATGCTCCGGCAGTTTCTGCGGCAACACCTTCAAAAGAAGTTACTTTTGTGATTTTTGAACCCATCGTCTTTACGATTTTCCAGCCACCACTTAATGTTCCAGCTGCAATTGCAGAATAACACGCTAGCGGAATCCAAGTCGGCATTTTGAAGGCACCTTCATCATTTGGCAACACCACATCTAACCAACTAGGCAATGCTTCTTGGGCAACACCACTTGTATTAATATAAACAGCAACCGCTGCGGCGATGATACCCATCACTTTTTGGGAGTCATTTCCACCGTGTCCTAAACTAAAAGCTGCAGAAGATAGCAATTGCATTTTTTTCAGCCATGCCGTTGCTTGATTTAAATTTAAACTACTAAATATCAAACAGAATGTGCTGATGGAAAGAACAATAAATGCAACTAAAAACCATTTTATATTATGTGCTTCTAACGCGACACTCCAAAAATGGGAGTCGAAACGTGGTTTTGTGATTTGATCGTAATATATCATCTGGCTTTCTACAAACCAGATTGTCAAAATCATTAAAGAAGCTGTGAAAATCTTTGGATAAATGCTCTTTTTAGAAGCATTAAGCAACCAAATCGAGATTAAATAAGAAATTAAAGCTCCTAACAAGGGTGCTAAAATAATAAAAGCAACAATGATTAAAACTCCTGAAGGCATGCCACCATCTTTTCCTTCTTTGTACCAAGAAACAACACCAAAACCTGCATGAGCAATTGCTGCTCCGGCAAATCCGCCTATTAAAGTATGGGACGAACTTGAAGGAATTCCCTGCCACCAAGTAAATAAATTCCAAATAATTGCAGCAATAACACCTGCTAGAATCACAACTAAATTGATATCCATCGTGTTAGCTGTTTTCGCAACAGTATCCGCTACTCCAAAACCGAAAACCCAATAAGCCAAAAAATTAAAAAAAGCTGCCCACACAACTGCCTGAAAAGGACTTAATACTTTTGTGGCAACGACCGTTGCTATAGCATTGGCAGCATCATGAAAACCATTAATGTAATCAAAGATCAATGCCAGAACTATAATAACTATAAGTAGAGTAAATTCCATAATTATAATTTCAGAATATAACTGATTGAATTAAGAATGTTTTACAGAAATTGATTCTAAAACACTCGCTACACTTTTACATTTATCCGTTGCAGTTTCTAAAACTGACAACACTTCTTTGTATTTGATAATGTTTTTAGCATCAGTTTCATTTTCGAATAAATCAAGAACTGCTTTATCATAAACGTTATCTGATTTATTTTCCAACTTATTAATTCGAAGACAAGCATCAGTGATGTTCTTCATTTTTTTCAAATCTCTCAATTCTCTTATCGCGACATCAATGTTCTGACAAGCTTCAAGATTAATTTCGGTCAGTTTTCTGATAGATTTTGTAATTTTATCCACTTGGTACAATCGCATTCTACTCGCTGCACCATGAAGATTACCGGCAACGTTGTCTATCGAACTTATTAATGAGTAAATATCTTCTCTGTCAAATGGAGTAATAAAATTTCTACTCAACTCAAGGTTGGTTTGACGCGTTATATCCTCCCCTTTTTGCTCTAAAACATCAATTTTCTGAAAAAGAACTTCACGCTCTTTTAGAGGAAGGTTTACAGCTTCATGCAAATTTGTAGCAATTTCAATTAAATTACTTGACGCTTCTTCAAAAAGTGGAAAGAACTTTTTGTCTTTAGGAACCAAAAATTGGAAAAAATTATTTATGTTCATTTCATTAAAATTTAGTTTTGCAAAATTACTTCATTATTACCTGCTAATGTTATGCTATTGTTAACAAATTATTTTCTATTTGAAAAGTGTTCAAAAAAGAAACTGTCTTTTCGATATCATAATGCAAAATTCGGTCTTCTTTAATCAAAGGTACTTCTTCGCGATACGCTTGTAAAAACATTTCAATAAAATCACTTGATAGCAATGGTCTTCGATATTCAATGGCTTGCGAAGCATTCATTAACTCGATCGCTAAAATGCGTTCCAGATTATCCAAAACACGTAATGCTTTCGTAGCGGCATTTGCGCCCATACTGACGTGATCTTCCTGTCCGTTGCTGGAAACAATGCTATCGACACTGGCGGGAGTTGCCAGTTGCTTGTTTTGGCTGGCAATGCTGGCGGCAGTGTATTGTGGAATCATCAAACCAGAATTCAAACCGGGATTATCCACCAAAAATGCCGGAAGATTTCGATTTCCTGAAATCAATTGATAGGTTCTTCGCTCCGAAATACTTCCTAATTCGGCCAAAGCGATTGCCATAAAATCTAAAGCCAAAGCCAATGGTTGCCCATGAAAATTCCCTCCGGAAATAATTTGGTCGCTTTCTGTAAAAATATTAGGATTATCTGTTACTGAATTGATTTCTATTTTGAATACTTTTTTGACATAATCAATCGCATCTTTAGAAGCGCCATGAACTTGCGGCATGCATCGGAACGAATACGGATCCTGCACATGATTTTTGGGCTGTTCAATAATTTGACTTCCTTCCAAAAATCCTTTTATGCGATTGGCTGTTACAATTTGTCCTTTGTGAGGTCTGATAAAATGAATCAATTCGTTGTAAGGTTCAATTCTCCCATCAAAACCTTCAAGTGAAATTGTTCCTATCAAATCAGCCAAATAAGAAAATTTGCTCACTTTCATCAAAATATGCACGCCATAAGCAGTCATAAATTGCGTTCCATTCAACAAAGCCAATCCTTCTTTTGACTGCAAAACAATCGGTTCCCAATCAAAATGTTTCAAAACTTCGCTGGAATGCACTTTTTTCCCATCAAAATAAACATCGCCTTCTCCCAATAACGGTAATGATAAATGTGCTAAAGGCGCTAAATCTCCTGAAGCTCCCAATGAACCTTGTGTATAAATTACCGGCAGAATATTATTATTATAAAGTGCAATCAATCGCTCGACCGTTTGCAATTGAATTCCCGAATGTCCATAACTCAACGATTGAATTTTGAGCAACAACATCAATTTTACAATTTCGGTTGGCACTTCCTCCCCCGTTCCGCAAGAATGTGATTTTACTAAATTTTCCTGTAGTTTTGATAAATTCTCCTTGGATATTTTCACATTACAAAGCGATCCAAAACCTGTATTTATCCCATAAATAGGATCCGAATGCGAAGCCATTTTTTTGTCTAAATAATCGCGACATTTTTGAATATTTATTTTCGCCTCATCTGACAAAGCCAGTAATTTATGATGCGAAACAATTTCAGTCAATGTTTCCAGGCTAAGTAATTGATTGCTAATATAATGCGTATTGTCCATTTTGAAGATGTTTGAAAGGTAAAATTGAATAAATCTTTATAATTACACAACATTTATTGCCAATAATTTAAACTTACAGTTAAACAAAACCAAAAATTTGATTTTATGCAAATATTCTTATGCGACTTACAATCCAGCATTTTATAATTGTAACATAATCCTCCCTTTATGATGAAAAGTGAACTTTTTTTGTATTAGAGAAAAGTAAATTTGATCACTTTAAAAAAACAAGGGCTGATTTGCATTCTCGATCTCTAATAAAATTAAGCTGCAACCGTGAACATTATTCAAAAAATCTGAAGATTTATACGAATAACTCCATTACCGCCTTCGCAAATCATACAATATTTAACAATCCTCGAATAGCATCTATTATTTTCAAATATTCGCAAAAACATGATTGAATGATTTGTCTTTTATAAAAATTCGTATTTTTGAAATATTAAAATGGTAAACAACAAAACTACATATCACTCTTCTATAACAACTCAAATCTGGGTTGGCGCTAATGTTACGTTTACTACAACAACTACAATCACCCCTTTGGGGTAAACATTTTACATATAATCCTATGTTATTATATTTTTTTTCGAAAGAAAGGCAGTCTTTGGATGTATAATAAGCATTACATTTTTCATAAAAAACAACACACACCAATACATCGCCCACATTCTATTAATCACGAAAATGGCGATTCAGAGGTGCATAAAAAATAAATAACTTCGTTATGAAAGTATTAAAATTTGGCGGAACTTCGGTTGCCAATGCACAAAATATAAAACTGGTTTTAACCCTTGTTAGTAATAAAGCTAGAGAGGAAAAATTAATCGTTGTGGTTTCTGCTTTTAGCAAAGTTACTGATTTACTTCAACTTGCTTCCCAAAAAGCGGCTGCCGGTGACGAAAGCTTCAAAAATATTCTTGCCGATATTGAGAAAAAACATCTAGATGCTTTAAAAGAACTTATTCCCGTTAGCGAACAAAGCAGTCTTTTGAGCCACATCAAAAGAATCATCAATCATCTGGAAACCTTACTGGACGGATGTTACCTTTTAGGCGAATTATCTCCCAGAACTTCAGATACTATTTTGAGTTTTGGCGAATTATTGTCTTCTTACATTGTAGCAGAAGCTTTAAAACAAAATCTAAAAAATAGCGGTTATAAAGACAGTCGCGAATTGATAAAAACCGATAATCATTTCGGAAAAGCAACCGTAAATTTTGAAGTTTCGAACCAATTAATTGCTGATTTCTTTGCTTCGAATGAGAATCAAGTGGTTGTAATGCCAGGATTTATTGCCGCATCACTTGATGGCATAAACACTACGCTAGGTCGTGGTGGTTCCGATTATACAGCTGCTATTCTTGCCGGAGCTCTCGATGCAAATGACTTAGAAATCTGGACTGATGTAAACGGAATGTACACTGCAAATCCAAAAATTGTAAAACAAGCACAACCTATCGCGTTCATTTCCTATCAGGAAGCGATGGAGTTGTCGCATTTTGGTGCCAAAGTTTTATACCCGCCAACCATTCAACCGGTATTGAAAAGGAATATTCCAATTCTCATCAAAAATACTTTCGAACCGGAAGCCGAAGGAACTTATATTTCAAATCAGGAAATGGGTCACAACAATCCTGTGAAAGGAATTAGCCATATTGACAATATTACTTTGATTACACTTGAAGGACCCGGGATGATTGGCGTTACAGGTTCATCCAAAAGGCTTTTTGAAGTATTATCACATGAAAATATCAATGTGATTTTTATTACTCAGGCTTCATCAGAGCATTCAATTTGTATCGGAATTTTAAATTCTGATGCTGATTTGGCTGAAGATGCCATCAACAAAGCTTTCGAAGTAGAGATTTTACAAAACAAAATTGATCCATGCATTGTTGAAAAAAACCTTTGTATCATTGCTTTGGTTGGCGAAAACATGAAAAATCATCAAGGTTTAAGTGGAAGAATGTTTAGCACTTTGGGTAAAAACAACGTCAACATCAGAGCGATTGCTCAAGGTGCATCCGAAAGAAATATTTCGGCGGTTATCAATGAAAGAGACGTTAAGAAAGCACTAAATACTTTACACGAAAACTTTTTTGAAGAAAATACGAAACAGTTAAACCTATTTGTGATGGGCGTTGGAAATGTGGGGGAGAAATTCATCGAGCAAATTCACCAACAAAAAAAATTCCTTAAACACAATCTGAAAATAAACCTACGCGTTATTGCTTTGTCCAATTCCAGAAAAATGTATTTTGATGAGGATGGAATCGCTTTAAAAGAATGGCAATTTTTACTAGAAACCGGAGAACCAGCTGATAAAGAAAAGTTCATTGCAAATGTAAAAGAGCTCAATTTACGCAACAGCATTTTCGTTGATATTACGGCGAATGAAAGTGTATCTAAAACCTACGAACAGTATTTAAAACGCAATATTGCTGTAGTAACTTGTAACAAAATTGCTTGTGCTTCGGAGTACGATAATTATAAAAAATTAAAAAAATTATCCAGACAATTTAACGCTCCGTTCCTATTTGAAACCAATGTTGGTGCTGGATTACCAATTATTGATACCGTAAAAAATCTGATTGCTTCTGGAGATAAAGTAAATAAAATTCAAGCGGTTTTATCAGGAAGTTTGAACTTTATCTTTAATAATTTTGACGAAAACAATACTTTTTATGATGTCGTAAAAGAAGCAGGTGTACAAGGATTTACAGAACCGGATCCTAAGATTGATTTGAGCGGAATTGACGTTGCCAGAAAGATATTGATCCTGATTAGAGAAAGTGGTTACAAAATGGAAATCGATGAAATTGTCAATGAATCTTTTATGCCTGCAGAATGTTTGGGTACTACTTCAAATGAAGATTTCTTCGAATCTCTGAAAACTCATGCGGCACATTTTAAAACTATCTATAAAGAAGCGTTAAGCAAAGAATCCAGACTAAAATACGTCGCGCAATTCGAAAACGGAAAAGCAAATGTTGGTTTAAGATTTATTCCGAAAGACCATCCTTTTTACAATCTGGAAGGAAAAGACAATATAGTATTATTCTTTACGGACCGTTATGTGGACCAACCTTTATTAATAAAAGGCGCTGGTGCGGGAGCTGCGGTAACGGCTTCAGGAATATTTGCTGATGTAATCAGAATTGGAAACCTATAAATATGTCGTAAGGTCAAATGTCGTAAAGTTTGAAAGATAGCAACTTGATTTTATTTTCATTTCTACGACTTTACCACTTTATGACTTTAGACTTTAAGACTACTATTATGAATGAAATAAAAATATTTTGTCCTGCTACGATAGCCAATCTTTCCTGCGGATTTGATGTCCTCGGACTGTGTTTAGAAACTGCGGGTGACGAAATGATTATTCGAAAATCAAATATAAAAGGGATTCGCATCACTAAAATTGTGGGTGCCGACTTGCCTTTGCAAACTGAAAAAAATGTAGCTGGTGTATCTGCTTTAGCGATGTTGGAAGCCATTGAAACGGAATTTGGTTTTGAAATCGAAATCTACAAACACATCAAAGCCGGAAGTGGAATTGGGAGTAGCGCCGCAAGTTCAGCTGGCGCTGTTTTTGGAATCAATGAGCTATTGGGACGTCCATTTACAAGAAAAGAGTTGGTGCAGTTTGCCATGCAAGGCGAAAAACTAGCCAGTGGAAACGCCCATGCCGATAACGTCGCTCCTGCCCTGTTGGGAGGCTTTACGTTAGTAAGAAGTTATAATCCATTAGATATCATAAAAATTGAAAGCCCATCTGAATTGTATGCCACCGTGGTTCATCCGCAAATTGAATTGAAAACTGCGGATGCGCGTTCGGTATTGAAGCAAACGGTTTCCTTGAAAAGTGCTATTATACAATGGGGAAATGTGGGCGGACTGATTGCCGGATTGTACTCCAAAGATTATGACTTAATCGGGCGTTCTCTGCATGACGAAATCGTGGAACCGTTGCGAAGTGTTTTGATTCCCGGATTTGATCTAATCAAGCAAACTGCTTTAGAAAACGGAGCTTTGGGTTCTGGGATTTCGGGTTCAGGTCCCTCTATTTTTGCTTTAAGCAAAGGAAAGGAAACTGCTGATAAAATCGCAAAAGCCATGAGTGCCGTGTACGACGAAATAAATTTACCGTATGAAATTCACGTTTCTAAGGTGAATGATGAAGGAATGAAAATAATAGCCCCCTAACCCCCGAAAAGGGAATAAAAGAAAAAACGCAGCGATTTTAAAATTACAATAAATACATTCTAAATCCAGTTTCGTTTCCCTTCCTTGTGGAGAGGGTTGGGATGCGGATTCTACAATTACTACACACAATGAAATATTACAGTTTAAACCATAACGCACCCAAAGTTTCTTTTCAAGAAGCCGTAATTCAGGGATTGGCAACCGATAAAGGATTGTATTTTCCAGAGGTAATAACTCCTTTAGCTCCTGCTTTTTTTGAAACTATAGAAAATATGAGCAATGAAGAAATTGCTTTTGAAGCGATTCAACAATTTGTGGGCGACGAAATCCCAAGAGCTACTTTAAAACAGATCATTGCCGAAACGTTGTGTTTTGATTTTCCTGTAATAGAAGTGGAGAAAGGTGTTTATTCCCTTGAATTGTTTCACGGCCCGACGATGGCTTTCAAAGATGTAGGCGCCAGATTCATGTCGCGTTGTTTGGGTTATTTCAATAAAGACAACAAAGACAGCAAAAATACGGTTCTTGTAGCGACTTCGGGCGATACTGGCGGTGCTGTGGCCAGTGGTTTTCTTGGCGTAAAAGGTGTAGAAGTGATTATACTTTATCCATCTGGAAAAGTGAGCGATATTCAGGAACGACAATTGACCACTTTGGGACAGAATATAAAAGCGCTTGAAGTAGATGGCGTTTTTGATGATTGTCAGGATATGGTCAAAAAAGCATTCTTGGACGAAAGTCTAAAGCATAAAAACCTGACTTCAGCAAATTCGATAAATATTGCGCGTTGGTTGCCACAAATGTTTTACTTCTTTTTTGCGTATAAAATATTGAAGAAACAAAACAAACCGTTAGTTTTCTCATGCCCAAGTGGGAATTTCGGAAATATTTGCGCGGGTATTATTGCAAAAAAGATGGGATTGCCAATTGAACATTTTGTAGCGGCTACGAACGTAAATGATACGGTCCCCCGATTTCTAGAAAACGGAATTTATGATCCAAAACCTTCCAAAGCTACAATTTCGAATGCGATGGATGTGGGGAATCCAAGTAATTTTATCCGAATTCAGGAAATGTACCAAAATGATTTGGAACAACTCAAAAAAGATTTTTCTTCGTTTACGTTCTCTGATGCAGAAACGATTGAAGCCATGAAAACCATTTACAATATTGACAGTTACATTGCAGAACCGCACGGAGCAGTTGGTTATTTGGGATTGAAAAAAGAATTAGAAAATCACCCAAATGCGATTGGTATTTTCTTAGAAACTGCTCACCCAATTAAGTTTTTAGACACCGTCGAACCAACATTAAAGGTAAAACTGCCGATTCCTACACAAATTGAAAGCGTCTTGGGAAAGGAAAAAGTGAGCTTAAAAATTAAAACGTATGAGGAATTGAAAGCTTTTTTGGGATAAAAATACCTGTTTTAACAAATAGAAAACGACTGAAAATCCAATATTAATCGTTTTTTTTTTGTGTCTAAATAAGTCTAGTTATAAAGTGGTCGTAAACTTTTATTTTGGAACAAAAAAACAATTTTACGCATTTTACACTTCCCTTTTAAATGTATAATTATGAGTATTTTACAGTGAAGCAAAACAATACTTTCTACCACAAAAAAATAAAATTCCAGATTTGAAAAAATAGCTTGAATATGATTTAAATTAAACGTAAATTTGCAAAAAAATTGAGTTGTCTCTATCAGGTCTTTTGCAAGCGAAAAAATACACCTGAACCGCATCAAAAAAACAACTAAGTATTTGAGAAGCTGTTTAAATCTTAACTTAAAATCAGCAGATTAAAAATACTTCAAAAAAACTACCTGATAAAGTAGCATCCCATATCAACATAATTTATTAAAAGAAGGAGAAAAAAGTTTATGACGGATCATAGCATGAATGCTGTAAGTTTTGAAATTGAATTATTGGATAAGCACAAAGATTATAGGAATCAATATAAGTCAAATGATTTGTATTGGGGCGTGGGAATCGAAAATGAATGTTATTTAGAGTTTGAAAACCACCGTGTGGTTGACAAAGATTTTTTACTGACTAAAGGACTTCATGAAAAGTATAGTGTTAATCACTTTAAGAATTACAAAGAAAACATTTACCAGAATTCATTACTAAAAATATTATCCGATAAAGAATATTATTTGCCTGTACTGATGAACTCCCATTCGTTTACAAAAACGGACATCAACAACCAGCATAAGACTTTTGATCCCATAGATAATGAACCAAATCCTGAATATTTAGGGGAAAGTATCTTTGAAATATTACAAAAAAACAATCCTTATTTTATAGACGAGCTTCAAAAAGAATTCATTTTTGACGGTGACACAGTTGAATTTGTTACGCAAAAATTTTACAAAACAGATATTGATTCGGCCATTGCTGAACTGGCAACAATAAAGCAAGGTTTCATAAACAACTTACAAAGCGCCTTTGATAAAGATAAAATATTTGCGGAATATGGCGCCATAAAAATATGTTCTACAAACCATCCTTTTGCGATATTTATTTCAAACAACACTAATTATTCTGTTTTTAATAATATGACCTATCACTTCAATTTAACTATTCCTACTGAGTTAAATAAAGATGGTGAAATTAAAGACAAAATAGGTTTTATAAAAAAACACCAGAGAGCAATTCGATTATTCCAATGGTTGAGTCCATTATTTATGATAAAATTCGGTTCTTCTGATTATTTATCGCACAATGACAGTAGCGTCAATTTAACAAAAGCATCACAACGATGTGCCATGTCGAGATACATTGGGGTAGGAACTTATGACACCAATGTGATGAAAACAGGGAAAATCGTCCAGATGAATTTTGACGAACATCCGATGCATGATAATCCGCTGTGGTGGGTAAATCGTTATTCTGAAATATCGGATTATGAAAAAATTGATAAAATTGGGCTAGACATCAATTTTCACAAGCACAAAAATCATGGTATTGAATTTCGAATATTTGATTATTTCGATGAAAAGCACTTACAAGAGGTTTTGAATTTTCTTGTTTTTATTATGGATCATGCCTTGTTAAACGAAATCGAAAATCCTATTTGCGATTTGGAATGGAATAACTTTGTCTACGAATCTATTATCCACGGCAAAGAAACGCATGTACCATCAAAATTCATCGGTCTTTTAGAAAACATATTGTCTATTACGATAGAATCGAATGATCCTTTAGAAATTTACGATCAAATATTCAGCAGTTTACACGCTACCTATTACGAAAAAGGCTTTTGTAGTTCTTTACTAATTAAAAAATAAGCATGCATCACAAATGCAAGGTGTCTTTTTAGAATAAGCTTTACATAATTACCCTTCTCGCTGACAGTAAGCCCGCAAGAAGGGTATTTATTTATACAATTTTTTTTAAAACTAATCATGATAATAAAAGATAGCAGCCGCATATCCTTTTTCCGGATCTTTATTGTCCCACCAATCTTTTCTGATTTCTGAAAAATAATTGTAATTATCCGCTCCTGCTTGCGATTGCAACGGATAAATGACTTTGCCGTCTTTCCTAAAAGCTTTATCTGTATCCGTTTCCGGAACAACCACTACAATATGTCCTGATTTATTCAGGATAAATCTTTTGGCACAGATGATTCCTACTCCTCCATTGGCATTTACTTTCTTTTGAAGTTCATCAACATCATCGATTCTTTCCCAACCAAACTCACTTCCCGATTGCAAAAACCAATCGTAGATATAATTGGAATAAAAAGGCCTTACCGTTTCATCAAAAACCAATACTACTTCGTTCCCTTTCTCCAGTTGCTCGATTGCTTTATCAGTCCATCTCAATCTGGGGATATAGACCTTGGCAAAAAAACAATAATCAAAAGTATAAATATTACAATAGGTATCCAATGCGTCTTTCTGATACCGGAAACTTTTTGAAACATTTAGCGCAGTAATTATCTTACGAATTGATGTCAGTTTAGAGTCCAGACTTGCTAAATCTCTAAACGGAATTGAAGGATCACCAATAGGTTTGTATGTTTCCTCTTTACTGTCCAGACTTGCTTTAGCATCCGGCTCAAAATTGGGTACTTCGATATCCATACTTTTTTGATTCGTTTCATCGACAAGCTCGATGTCTTTTGAAAACACAAACCCCTCTTTTTCAGTGTTTAAAAGCTTTACTTTCCACCAATCTGATGCTGTTTTTTCAATTAATTTAACGGTATGTCTAAAAGGTATTTGTATTAAAATTTTGGAATTATCCTGGGTTGCCGGATAATCTCTTAGATTTAATGACGGAGTAGCGACTCTATATTTCATACTAATCAGTTAATTATAAATGATTCTACTGCCAAAATACTAAAAACAACCAAGAAAGCATCACAGTAAACCATTATTTTTTAGATTTATTTTGAACTAATTCTAAAAAACAACAGCACTAAATAGCAATAAGGAATACTATTTGGTATGAAGAAAAAGGGAACGTAAAAATTGAAGGTTTAGAAAGAATTGAAAGTGATTTTGGCGTAGTAGCGCATACATAAAAAAAACCGACTGAGGAGTAATTTTCAGTCGGTTTTTTTTATGTAAATCAATTCTATATTCTTTTTATTGATAGATTAGTTTTCTGTAAGTAAAATCATTAAGTTTGGTAGAATATAAAAGACTATGCTTCAATCGATAAATATAAAAACAGTAGCATCATATGATGATGTAGGAATTAAAATCAACGGTTTGAAGAAAGTAAATTTTATTTATGGAGCAAACGGTTGTGGCAAAACTACCATATCAAATTTTTTGATTAATACGGATAATAATGATTTTAGAACTTGCAATGTGAGTTGGAAAAATGAGCAATCTCTAAAAACCTTGGTATATAATAAACAATTTAGAGAACATAATTTTGGCAATGGTAAAATGAATGGCATTTTCACACTTGGCGAAGCAACTACCGAAGAAATTGAAATAATAAGAATAAAAAATGAAGAATTAAAAGTTATAAAAGCTGATTTTACTTTAAAGAAAGAAACTGTAATTAAGCAAGGAGAAAACAAATTAAATTTAGAAACTAAATTTAAAGATAATACTTGGACAAACGTTTACAAAAAACATGAAAAAGATTTCAAAGAGGCTTTTGTGGGTTCACAAAGATCTGAACTTTTTAAAAACAAATTGCTACAAGAATATACGAATAATACTTCAGCAGTTCAAACCATTGAAGATTTAAAAGAAAAAGCAAAAACTATTTTCGGAGAAGTTCCTCAAAATATTACACCAATAAATACTTTTACTTTCGACAGAATTATCGAAATAGAAGATAATTCTATTTGGAAAAAAATAATTGTTGGTAAAGCTGATGTGGATATTGCAAAACTCATTCAAAAACTAAACCTAAATGATTGGGTAAACCAAGGTAGAAATTACATTCAAGAAGATGCTACTTGCCCGTTTTGTCAACAAGAAACCATTACTAAAGATTTCAAAAAACAATTAGAAAATTATTTTGACGAAACCTATCTCGGAGATTTAAATGCAATGAAATCATTAAAAGAAGAATATAATTTATTGATTGATAATATAATTAACGAATTGAATAATATTGAGACCTATCAAAAAGATTTTTCAAAATCGAAACTCAATAACGATAAATATGCAGCATATCTCAAAACATTAATCAGTCAAGTTGCTACAGATAAAGAGTTATTAAATAACAAAAACAAAGAGCCAAGCAGAACTGTTGAATTGGTTTCTTTAAGAGAACAGTTAGATTTAATTTCAGAATTAATAACAGACGCAAATAAAGCAATTACTGACCACAACGATATTGTAACCAACTTTACTGTTGAAAAAAATAAATTGACAAAATCAATTTGGAAATATGTAATTGAAGAATATAAAACAAATATTGAAACATTTTTAAAATCAGCAGATGGAATTCAAAAATATATTGATAAATTAAAAATTGAAGTTGAAACTAAGCGAGAGGAACATAAAAATTTAAATGTAGAAATTAAAGCATTAAGTAAGCAAGTAACTAGTATTCAGCCAACAATTGACGAAATAAACACGACACTAAAATCGTATGGGTTTCTTAATTTTGAAATTGTTCCTTCAACAGAAAATGGCTTTTATCAAATCCAGAGAGAAGATGGAACCGTTGCAGAATCTACATTAAGTGAAGGCGAAATTACATTTATTACTTTTCTATATTATTTGCAATTAGCAAAAGGAGGAAGTTCTGAAGACGATGTAAATAGCGAAAGAATTTTAGTTATAGATGATCCAATTTCAAGTTTAGACAGTAATGTTTTATTTTTGGTAAGCACTCTAATAAAAGAAATAATCAAAGAAGTAAGAATTGATATTGGCAATATCAGACAAATTATTCTTTTGACGCACAATGTATATTTTCACAAAGAGGTTTCTTATGTTGACAGTTCGTATAGAAAAGGAGAAAAAGCAAGTTTTTGGATACTCCGAAAAAACTACAAACATTCAAGTATTCAACCGTATTTAGAAAAAAATCCAATCCAATCTTCTTATGAATTATTATGGAGAGAAATAAAAGAATGGGAGAAAAATTCTGGAATAACAATTCAAAATACAATGAGAAGAATAATTGAGAATTATTTCAGTATTTTAGGAAACCGTAGAGATGATTTTTTAATAGGTCAATTTACTTCAAAAGAAGAAAAAGAAATATGTAGATCATTAATGAGTTGGACAAATGAAGGTTCTCACACAATGCCTGACGACTTATTTATAGAATCACCAGACGGTACAATTGCTAAATATTTGGAGGTTTTTAAAGAGATTTTTAGGCACACTGAAAACGCTGGACATTACAATATGATGATGGAAATTTCAGAAGACATTTAACAAGAAGATACTCAGTCGCTCAGATATTCATAATTTCTCTGACTTGGATAGCTAGAAAATGCTGCCCGTGCCCACAAAGACATCGCACAACAATGAGATAAAAAACAAAACAAGGTACTGACTTAAAAGGATGTAGCTTTTTTTATACCTTGCCTCTACAATAAAAACCAACCGGAAAAAATATGAACACAACTGAACAAGCGTCACAACAGCAAAAGTCATCAAAGTTCAGCATCAAAAACATTTTTGTTCCGGACTACGAAAACTACGAAGGGGTTCGCAGAATCAATATTTATGTGATGCGGCTGTTTTTCGCCTTAATGTTTGTTTTTGTTGCCACAGATTCCTGGACGTTTATTCTTACCCATGAAGGTGCATGGGACCCCATAAAAGCTGTTGCTTGGTGTACTTTGGCTGCTTATTCAACATTGGCACTTTTAGGAGTATTTCATACGTTGCGTATGTTACCCATTATGCTTTTTATGATTTTTTACAAAGGACTTTGGCTTATTGTTGTCGCATATCCTTTATGGTCCGCAGGCACGCTAAAAGGTTCACCAGCCGAAGAAATGGCGTATATGTTCTCTGGAATTATCATACCGATACTCTTCATGCCTTGGAAATATGTATTCAAAAAGTACATTGTATTAGAAAAGAAAAAGAAATGATTTACTCACTAAAAAACCAAAACGGCTGAGAAAATTTTTTTAGCCGTTTTGGTTTTTATCACATTTTATTAAACTTAAATTTTTGTCCGCCAACTGATGCCTCGTACATGAGTCCTCCCTTTTGCATGGTAAAGACCATCACTCCATTGGTGTATTTTACATTTGCGGAAGCGCCTTCAGTTGCCGCAACTGCTGAGGCTTGTGCCGAAAACTCGAATCGGCTTTCTTTAAAACGGTCCATTTCGTTTTTGGACTCAAAAAATATCACTTCCCGATACGCTTGTCCGCCCGCTTGAAATCCTATGCTCACTTGCGACAGCTTGGCCATACCCACTCGCTTGTTCTGTTCATAAACGACACCGTTGCCCGCTGCTCCTCCAATACCAAATCCTCCTTTGCCCACATTAGGAAAAATAACATAGCCGTATGCTTTATCAAAAAGTGCTTTCATCAACGGATCACTTTTGATAAATTCTTTCTTTGCGGTTTCGCTATCAGCAATAATTTTATTCTTTTTAGTGGTCGTTTGCCCAAATATTAATGCTGTGTTTAAAACACAAACCATTATTATTAACCAAATACTATTTAGATTTTTCATAATTATAACTTTTAAATTGTTTGCTCCGTTTCTTTACTCAAAGATAAAAAAAAATCTTTACTTAAAAATACAAAATATTGATTATCAATATTTTAATGTTGATATTTTGGAAATTAATTGTAGCGTAATAAAACTTGTGCAAAAAAGAGAATCCACAGCTTGATGCAATTGTATAAACCTTATTTTTACCTTTGAAAAATACAAAAACACAAGACTACTACGGATGATCACAAAAGCAACACTAGAGAACGTTTCGCAATTAAATAAATTAATCAATTCAGCGTACCGCGGGGAATCCTCTAAAAAAGGATGGACAACTGAAGCAAATATTTTGGAAGGACTCAGAACTACTGAAGAGGAACTGACTGAAATGATTCAAAACCATAAAAATACGATTCTAAAATTTACGGAAAATAACCAGATTATAGGTTGTGTTTTATTGGTCGAAAAAGAGCAGGAATTGTATTTAGGGATGCTGACAGTTTCACCCGAATTACAAAATAGTGGTGTTGGAAAAAAATTACTGCAGCAGGCAGAAATTCATGCTTCGGAATTGGGATTGCCAAAAATTGTAATGACTGTAATTTCTGTTCGTAAGGAACTGATTGCTTGGTACAAACGCAACGGTTATAAGGATACGGGCGCAAAAGAACCGTTCCCGGCAAGTGATGTTCATATTCCAATTACGGAAGAACCTTTGGAATTTATTGTTATGGAAAAAAGGATTGGATAATTATTACTGATTAATTTTTTATTTGAATTAAGGATTGGAATGTGCCCAGAAGTACCAAATATCGACAGCTATTAGATATGAAATTTGTTACTGTGCCGAACGTGCGCAACATTCATCTTTTCGTAGCGTTCCCACGGTACACTAAAATCATTGTACATCATTTTTTCTATTAAGATATAGTGCTTTACAGCAAAAAGGAGGCTTTCAATAGTTAATCCAATTGGTACATGAATCAAATGTTTGTTTGGGTAAAAATAAATTAACCTTTATTGTTGATTGTTCAATCCGAATGAACAGTAATAAATTTTGAATCAATCCATTAGAAGTATTATTCTTAAATCAAAATAAAATGGCAAGTACTCCCAAAAAACGCGTTGTAAAAGATTTAGAAGAAAAATCAATTCTAGTTTCCAGAACATTTAGCGCCCCGCTTGAAGAAGTTTAGCGTGGCTGCACGGAAAGTGAATTGTTAAAACAATGATGAGTGACAAAACCTTGGAAAACTGAAACAAAAACGATTCACTTTTCTGTTGGCGGTCACTGTTTGTGCGCTAAAGTAGAACTTCAAAATGAAAAATATTGGGTACGCATGGGCTACACAGCTGTTACGCCGCATTTGAGTTTTGAAATTAAAGACAGTTTTGGTGATGAAGAAGGAAACGTTAATTCTTCGTTGCAGGTTTAACAATGAATTATTGTTTTTACTGCCACAGCATCGGATATTTCAGTAGAATTCAAAATGTTTTTTTTCAAATAAAAAGAAATAGCAACCGTGATTGAAATGGGCTTTATACAAGGCAATACCGCTTGTTTTTAGCAACTTAAAATGTTATTTCCAGAAAATACAAATTTAAAAATCTTTGATGAGGAGATGAAAATATCTAAGTTTTTTCGGGTCGCTAAATAAAGGGATTGCGGCGACATCCTAAATTTTTTCTCTAAAAAATAAATATAAAGCCTTAAAATCGACTCCAATGTAATTAACTTAAAAAATTATATGATTGATTTAAAGTTACTTATTTCTATTAAGTAAGAGATATTTTATAGTAAGATAATAAACAGCAGTAGACTGAATAATGGAAATTATAACCCATAAAAATTTAGTTTGTACCTGAACAACTGTATATTCACATACTTTTTGAAAAACACAGAATCCCTATTTTCTACTCTTTATAAAATTCACTATTTTTGCAGTCTAAAATTTTAGTCATGCCAAACAAGAAATACAAAATAGCGGTCATTCAATTAAACCTTAATGATATTGCTGAAAACAACCTAATAAAATGTTTAAGTTGGGTTCGTGATGCCGCAAACCTTGGTGCCGAGGTGATTTCATTACCGGAATTATACAGCAGTCATTATTTTTGTCAAAGCGAAGATGTAGATAATTTTGCTTTGGCAGAACCATTATACAGCACTTCGTTTATTGCTTTTAGCGCTTTGGCAAAAGAATTAGGCGTGGTTATTATTGTTCCTTTCTTCGAAAAAAGAATGGCGGGAATCTATCACAACAGTGCGTACATCATTGATACTGATGGTTCCGAAGCAGGATTGTATCGTAAAATGCACATCCCAGATGATCCCCATTTTTATGAAAAATTTTATTTTACCCCCGGTGATTTGGGCTTTAAAACGATTCCAACGAAAAAAGGAAAGGTTGGAACGCTGATTTGTTGGGATCAATGGTATCCGGAAGCCGCTCGATTAACTGCTTTGCAGGGTGCAGAAGTGTTGTTTTACCCCACAGCAATTGGCTGGCACCCAGGTGAAAAAGAGGAATATGGAGTAAACCAACATGGTGCTTGGATGAGTGTAATGAAAGGTCACGCCGTTGCAAATGGTGTTTATGTGGCAGCAGCAAACAGGATTGGTTTAGAACAATACTTGCCTGATACGGCGGGAATTCAGTTTTGGGGATCTTCGTTTATTGCGGGACCACAAGGCGAAATTTTGGCGCAAGCCTCACACGATCAAGAAGAAATCTTGATTGCCGAAGTAGATTTAGACTTACAAGAAAATGTGCGTCAGAACTGGCCTTTCTTTAGAGACAGAAGAATAGACGCTTTTGGTGATATCACAAAAAGAGCAATTGACTAATGATGAAAACGAGTAACAACAGAAGATTCCCTGCTGAGTGGGAAAAGCAAGAAGGAATTTTACTTTGTTTTCCGCACAACGGCAAGGATTGGCCAGGAAAATATGAAGCGGTTCAATGGGCTTTTGTAGAATTCATTAAAAAAGTGGCTACTTTCGAACAAGTCTTTTTGGTAGTTGCGGATGAAAACCAAAAAGAAAAAGTTAATACCATGCTGGAAACAGCTCATGTGGAACTAACTAATGTTTCGTACATCATTCATAAAACCAATAGAAGTTGGATGCGTGATTCGGGTCCAATTGTTGTGAAAAATGGAACCGAAAGAGAAGCTTTAAACTTTAATTTTAATGGTTGGGCTAAGTATAAAAACATTCAGCTGGACAAATTTGTTCCTGCGAAAGTGGGCGAATTTCTCCATATTCCTGTGACTCAAGTGATGTACAAAGGAAAACCGGTAATTGTTGAAGGTGGCGCGATTGACACTAATGGCCGTGGTACTTTACTGACGTCAGAAGAATGCTTAATGCACCCTGATATTCAGGTTCGGAATCCAAATTTCACCAAAGCTGATTACGAAGCCGTTTTCAAAGAATACCTTGGAATTACAAATGTGATTTGGCTGGGCGACGGAATTGAAGGCGATGATACGCACGGACATATTGATGATTTATGCAGATTTGTCAACGAGGATACGATTGTGACTATTGTGGAAACAGATCCAACCGATAATAACTACAAACCTTTACAAGAAAATTTAAAACGATTGCAAAACGCCAAACTGGAAAATGGAAAATCACCTGTAATTGTGGTTTTACCAATGCCAAAACGTTTGGAATTTGATGGCTTAAGATTACCCGCCAGTTATGCTAATTTCCTAATTTTGAACAATTGTGTTCTTGTTCCAACTTTTAACGACAGTAATGATAGAAAAGCGCTGAATATCCTTTCAGAATGTTTTCCTGATAGAGAAATCATCGGAATTAGTGCAACTGATTTTATATGGGGTTTTGGAACGTTGCACTGCTTGAGTCAGCAAATTCCGGAATAGATTTAAAATAAAGAAAATAAAAAAGACTTGTAGATCTAATTGCTACAAGTCTTTTTTATTTTTAACAAACCAAAATACTATTTGTCTCTGGTAAACGGTATTTTTTGTCCTTCGGGAACAGTCATATCAAATCCGTTCAGATTGTCATCAAATTGAAATTTAAGTCCCGCTTGCTTCGATTCGAAACTATTTTTCCCTGTAGGTTCCACTGTGAAACTTGGATAATTCGGTATCAAAACATTTAACGCACCATTTTTTTCTGAAAAAGTAATTTTTAAAGGTGCCATTTTAGTAGAATATGTTCCTAAATAACCATCCAGAATTACATCTTTTTCAATCAAACCTGTAGCTGCTGTCCAAATGTTATTTCCTTCATTACTGTCTGGTAAAACATGATCCGGATCTAGCGTGATACTCTCAATTTCCTCCGTCGAATTATGTTTGAATGACCACGCTTTGTTTTTTTGCCACACTTCAACCGGTAATTTTACACGAGTTATTTTTCCGCTTTTCGATTTCACGTCTAAACTTACCGGCATTGCCATTTTTTCAAAATTTTCTATCGAAATTATAACGCCTTTCTTAGGATCGTTTTTTACATATTTTATCGAATTTATTCCTTGGTCTAAACGCCAATTGTATTGGAACCAACCTCTCCAAAACCAACTTAAATCTTCTCCTGCAACATTTTCAATTGTTCTGAAAAAATCGTCTGGTTGCGGATGTTTGTATGCCCAGCGCTCTACATAAGTTTTCAATGCTAAATCAAAACGTTCCGGTCCCAATACTTGTTCTCGCAAAATCACTAATCCCGAACTTGGTTTTGAATAAGCTAAAAGACCAATATTGCTTTCTTTCATATTATCCGGAGAACTCATTATCGTTTCAAGATTCGGACTTGTATATGCTTCAGCTCTTTGATGCATATCGGCGGGCTTGTCTTTATATTCGCCATTATTAAAATCTATGGAGCTCAATGAATTAATAAAAGTATTGAAACCTTCATCCATCCAAGCAAACATTCTTTCATTTGACCCAACAATCATAGGAAACCAAATGTGTCCAAATTCATGATCTGTAACACCCCATAAATCAGCTCCTTTTGACTCCCAACTACAAAAAACAATTCCTGGATATTCCATTCCGCCTTCATTACCGGCAACGTTGGTAGCTGCAGGATATGGATATTCCAACCATCTTTTAGAATAATTCTCTATGGTAGCTTTCGTATATTCTGTTGAACGTCCCCATGCTGCTTCACCAGCACTTTCGATAGGATAAGCTGAGATTGCCAATGATTTTTTACCACTTGGCAAATTTATCTTTGCCGCGTCTAAAATAAATGCCGCGGACGAAGACCAAGAAAAATCTCGAGCATTTTTAATTTTATAATTCCACGTTTTAGTAGTTTCTGTAACCATTTTCGATGAATTTTCAACTTCAGCCGCAGTACGGATAAAAACTGTTTTATCACTTTGTTTTGCTTGTGCTAATCTGCTTTGCTCCACAGTAGAATAAACTGTTGTAGAATTTAACAATTCGCCGGAAGCAACCACAATATGATTTGATGGCGCTGTAATACTGACATCAAAATCACCATATTCTAAATAAAATTCCGAAGCTCCCAAATACGGATTTGTATTCCAACCGCGCACATCGTCATAAACACACATGCGTGGATACCATTGCGCGATGGTGAAAATCTTACCGTTTTTAGTTTCCAAAATTCCCATTCTATCCGAGCCTTCAAAAGGCGCGATAAAGGAAAAGTCGATTTTGATTTTAACAGAACCTCCTTTAGCATTTAATCCTTGCGGAAGAAAAACCTGCATTCTAGTATCCGTAATGACGTACTTAGCTTCTTTTTCAGTAGAAACTCCTTTTAAAGTAGTTATTACTTTCACCGATTTTATTTTATGACCGCCATCAAAAATTTGGCCTTGAGCCCCATTTCGGCTTCCTGTCATAGGTACAACTGCATTTCCACGAGAATCAGCTTTGAATAAATTTTGGTCTAAGTTCATCCAAACAAAAGCCATTTTATCCGGACTATTATTTGTGTAGGTTATAATTCCTGTTCCGGAAATTTCATTGCTTTTTTCGTCCAGTTTTGCCGTTAATTTATAATCGGCACTATTTTGCCAGTATTCAGCTCCGGGCTGGCCACTTGCAGATCGTGTACTTGTTCCATTATTGGAGTAAAAAAACGGAGCAAAAGCATCATGGTAATCGTACTTAGAAACAGCGCTACCAATTGTACTTGCTGGAGTTTGTTGCGCCCAAATGGACGTAACTCCCAATAATAAAGTCAAATGTAATATGACTCCGAAACGAATGTTTTTCATATTCTTGTATTTTATATCACAAATTAAGGAAAAAAAAGAGAATTTTAAGCTATTTGGAAAGAAATGATTCCATTTTAAATATATAAAATCAACCTTAAATTGAATTAGAATTAAAAATTATAAAATACATTTACCATAGAAAAGCAATTTTTAAATCAAAGACGAACAATTTTGACAACCATAATAAAAAATTCAATTCTCACGGCTGAAATCAAACATTTTGGTGCCGAATTAATTTCCTTAAAAACAAATCTGAATAAAGAATATATTTGGGAAGGAAATCCAGAATTTTGGGGCAAGCACTCTCCTGTTTTGTTTCCAATTGTTGGTACATTAAAAAATAATTCCTTTCATCATAATGAAATAGAATATCATTTATCGCGACACGGTTTTGCCAGAGACATGGAGTTTGAATTAATTAATGCAACCGAAAATAGCGCTACTTTCTCCCTACAATCCTCTGCAGAAACAGTAAAAGTGTATCCTTTTGAATTTGAATTACAAATCATTTACACATTACCAGAGAATAATTTATCAATAATCTATAAAGTAATAAATAAAGGAAAAATTGCGATGCCGTTTTCCATTGGAGCACATCCTGCTTTTGCTTTGCCAAATCAATTTGAAAATTATGTTATTACTTTTGAAAAAGATGAATCGTTGGAATATTATCTTTTACAGAATGATTTAATTTCAAATAAAACCAAGAAATTAGAAGTTCACGATAAAAAGATTCCTCTGAATTATGAATTATTTGAAGACGACGCATTGATTTTTAAAACAATCAAATCCAAATCGCTGACGATTTTAGAAAATGAAAATCCAATTTTAAGAGTACACTTTGAGGATTTTCCGAGTTTAGGAATTTGGACCAAAAAGAATGCTCCTTTTATTTGTATTGAACCTTGGTTTGGTTATGCGGATACCACTGAAAATTACGGAAGTCTATTCGAAAAAGAAGGCATTCAAATTTTAGAATCAAATGCAACTTTCCATTCAAAATTCAGTATTGAAATCCTTTAATTCCTAAAATATGTTAACTATAAACTTCAGTCCATTTCCAAATTTAGAAACCGAACGCTTACTTTTAAGAAGAGTAGATTCTAATGATATAAAGGAGATTTTTGCATTGCGATCTAATCCCGAAACCATGAAATATATTCCAAGACCTTTAGTAAAAACGGATGAAGATGCCTTGGAACACATTGCTATGATTGACAGTAAAATAGATAGTAATGAAGGTATAAATTGGGCTATTACGCTGAAAGGCAACCCCAAACTCGTTGGAGTTATTGGACACCACAGAATAAAATCGGAAAATTATCGCGCCGAGATTGGGTACATGTTATTGCCTGAATTTCATGGAAAAGGAATTGTTTCTGAAGCAGTAAAAGAAGCCGTAAACTATGGATTTACTGTTATGAAATTGCATTCGTTAGAGGCTGTAATTGACCCTGATAATCATGCTTCTGCAAAAGTTTTAGAAAAAAACGGTTTTATTAAGGAAGCGCATTTAAAAGAAAATAAATTTTATGAAGGGCGATTTTTGGATACAGTAATTTATTCTACGTGGAATAGATAGTACTTGTGTTGTATGACTAAAATAATTTAGGACGTTTAATTAATTTCAACAAGAAAATTTGAATTATTAATACTACATTTGTAATACTCAGAATTTGTATTTAATTGATTTTAAGTGTTAAAAAACTCTTTTTATGAAAAAATTATTTATTGTTTTTTTCCTGCTCTTCTCAATCTTACTGCAAGCGCAAACGTATGTAAAAGTTAATGCTTTTACTACATTGTTGACAATTCCAAACGTGGGTATTGAAACCAGTATCGGAAAAAAATCGACGTTACACTTTGATGCTCTTGCCTCTTTTTGGAAATCAATAAACGGCAAACCCAGAGAATTTTATACTTTCACACCCGAATACAGATATCATTTTCAAGAAAAATACAATGGATTTTATGCAGGCGCGCACATTGGCGCGAGTATCTTTAATTTTCAAAAATGGAATTATTTAAATACTAATTTGTATGAAAAAGGAGTGGGTTATTTTATAGGCGCAACCATCGGTTACAGGGTTAAAATAAATGATAAATTCATGTTAGACTGTTTCTTAGGTGGCGGCTGGCATCAAGGATTTTACAAAGGTTATGATTTAACTACCGGAGAACGATACGACAAAGCAAAGAAATATAACAAAAGCGGCGAATGGTTCCCATATAGAGGTGGCGTAATGGTTTCTTACAAATTATAATCACCTTTTATTTTGTAAATTTACTGACTGATTTTAAGTATAAATCTTCCACTTGTTTTCTTGCCCAATCCGTTTTTCGTAAAAAAGTCAGACTGGATTTTACACTGGCATTGTCCGTAAAACATTTTATTTTAATCAGTTCTCCCAAAGTATCAAATCCATAATGAGCTACTAATTGTTCAACTATCGTTTGAAGTGTGATTCCGTGAAGCGGATCTTTCGATTTTAAATTTTCCATTTAGCAAATATATAAAATCGTGAAATACTAATTTTTTAAATTCATTCAAATGAAAAAAATTCTATTACTACTTGCACTATTAATTTTAAATATCAGTTTTGGACAACAAAGCACAACTACTTATTACTTCATTCGACATGCTGAAAAAGTCGATAATTCTCAAAATCCTGATCTATCTGAAAAAGGGTTGAAAAGAGCGGAACTTTGGAACAAAATATTTTCAGAAATTAGTTTTGATAAAATATATTCAACGGATTATAAAAGAACTACACAAACCGCAAGTCCTACCGCTACAGCGAAGAAGATTCAAATAAAATTGTATAATCCTAAAACCCTAAACATTGAATCATTCAAAAAAGAAACTTTAGGAAAAAAAGTTTTAATCGTAGGACATAGCAATACCACACCAACATTTGTCAATCAGATTATTAATCAAAAAATATACGCAGATATCGAGGATGGAACTTTTGGGAATCTATATATGGTAACCGTAGTAGATAATATAATTTCTTATCAATTATTAAAATTTGAATAAAAACACTCCCTAAAAATAAAGTGAAAATAAAAAAAAGTCACTGTCGAATGATAGTTACTTTTTATATTATCGTGCTTTTTTAACAGTTTTTTTTTAAAATTTCATTCATACTCCCATTCCTAAAATTAATGGATTTATAGTTACATCCGCAGGAATACTTAGCCCTGTTGCTACATTTGAAGCATCAACAGTTACGTCGGTTTTTAGAAATAATTTTTTAGCATCAACATTGATAAAAAAAGTGTCGTTCAACATTAAATCAAAACCAACTTGGAAAGCATAAGCGACATTGTTTTTATAACTAACATTTTTAATTGTATTTCCATCCTCTACATTGTAAAAAATAGTATAGTTGACACCAGCACCAACATAAGGTTTAAATACTTTTTCTTCAAAAGGTGTAAAATGGTATTGCAATGTTAATGTTGGAGGCAATAACCAAACATTTCCTAAATCTATGTTGACATTAGTTGGTCCTCCAATAGCAGAAATATCGGAGCCGACAGTATTGACATCGTGCTTGGTAGTTCCCAAAATTAACTCGGCTGCAAAATGCTTTGTGAAAAAATAAGTAAAGTCCAGTTCCGGAACAAATGTGTTTGAAAGAGAGACATCACCTCCAATAATTCCGATTTTGGCACTTTCATATGGTATAACCGCAATTCCCCTGATTCGAGCCTGCCATTTTTTAAAATCCTGAGTATTATTTTGTTCTTGGGCTTGTGCATTTAATGTCAAAAAAGACACCGCCATAAAGGCTAAGATAATTTTTTTCATTTTAACTTTAGTTTAAATTGTTAAACAAATGTATGTTTGAGCCTTTCATTTTTAACTGATATAAATCATAGTTTGAAAATTATTTACACTTATTTTAGGGCTTAGTACTAAATAAATTTTCAATTTTATTATACATTTGCAGTCTATGCTAAAAACAATAAATATATTCAATAAGAGAGCCAGATTCGACTATGAAATTATCGAAACATTTAATGCTGGAATTGTTTTGGCTGGTACCGAAATCAAATCCATTCGACTAGGAAAAGCAAACATAACAGAGAGTTTTTGTGAATTTAGCAATAATGAACTTTTTGCCATAAACACATATATCGAAGAATACACTTTTGGAAATCAATTCAACCACAAAGCCAGAAGCGAACGGAAATTACTTTTAAAGAAAAAGGAATTAAAAGGTTTGTTAAAAAGTGTTCAAGCCAAAGGATTAACAATAGTTCCTTTGAAATTGTTTACTAATGAAAAAGGATTGGCTAAACTACAAATAGGGCTTTGTAAAGGTAAAAAAACTTATGACAAGCGCGAATCTCTTAAAGAACAGGATACCAAACGCGATCTGGACCGAATCAAAAAATCATTTTAAGTTAAGGTTAAATTGATTTAAATAATTTTTTTATTTAAAAAAAATGACTGAATTTGTCAAGACAATTTAAAACATTCACTTTGAAATGAAAACATTACTCAAAAATGCAAGAGAACAAAAAGGACTCAAAACCAGGGAGGTGGCGCAACTTTTAAGAATTGATCAAGCCTTAATAAGTAAATTTGAAAGTGGGACCAGAAAACCAACAAGAGAGCAGGTTGTAAAACTAGCATCATTATTGGAAATCGATTTAGAAACCATAATGGTCGCCTGGCTTAAAGAAAAAATTATTCATGAAATTGGTCATGACGAGTTTGCGTTAAAAGCATTACTCGTGGCTGAAAAAGAGATTAGATATCAAAGTAAACCTGCAAAGAAAAAATTATCTACTACACTGCAGAAAGTCTTAGACGAAGTAGATAATTTGAAGACAAAACTAGATGGGCTTCGTCAATTTGAAAGTTATCGCATTGCACAAGCTTTAGAGCTGGAATATACTTTTGAAAGTAACCGTATCGAGGGAAACACGATGACGCTTCGAGAAACTGATTTGGTTATCAACGAAGGTTTAACTATTTCAGGAAAAAGCATGCGGGAACATCTTGAAGTAATTAATCATCATGAAGCAATTGCATACATCAAAGATTTGATGCAAAAAAATACTTCCATAAATGAACGCGAAATACTGTCTATTCATAATCTTATTTTGAGGGGGATTCATCCGGAAGATGCGGGTCGCTACAGGAAGGTTCAGGTGATGATTCAAGGAAGCAGCCATGTGCCGTCACAACCTTTTCTGAATGCCAAAGAAATGGAAGACTTTTTTATTTGGTATGAAACCGATAAATTAATCCTTCATCCTATAGTTTTGGCTGGCGAAATACACGAACGATTAGTCACTATCCATCCATTTATTGATGGAAATGGCAGAACTTCCCGCTTGGTTATGAACTTGATATTGTTACAACATGGCTATATCATCGCTAACATAAAAGGGGATTATGATAGTAGAATGCAATATTATCAGACATTAGAAACGGCTCAAACTAAAAACAATAAAGAAGATTTTTTATTGTTCATCGCTCAAATGGAAAAAGAAAGCTTAGAACGGTATTTAAATATTATCGGTCAGTAAAAAACACGTTTCGCTATTTAAGCGCGACGTGTTTTTTATTTAATTTTTATCTTCTAATAAAGGAACGAATCGAAATTCTCCAAATTCATGCTTTTCGAATTGAGTTTCATTTTTCCTGATTAGCAAAGTCATTATTTGCACCTCTTCGCCTAATGGAATAACGAGCCTTCCTCCTATTTTTAGCTGTGCCATCAGAGGTTGGGGAATAAATGGAGCGCCTGCCGTTACAATTATGCTATCAAAAGGAGCGTAGCTTGGCAATCCTTTATAACCATCTCCAAAAGAAAGATGTTTGGGACGAATATTCAATTTTGGAAACAGAGCAGATGTTTTTTTGAATAACTCGTTTTGCCTTTCAACACTATATACTTTTGCTCCCATAGTACACAAAACAGCCGTTTGATATCCGGAGCCGGTTCCTATTTCTAAAATTTTATGTTCTTTTTTTACTTCTAATAATTGAGATTGAAAAGCTACAGTGTACGGTTGTGATATCGTTTGGCCAGCTCCGATAGGAAATGCTTTATCTTGATACGCAAAGTCTTCAAAACTGGAATTCAAAAATAAATGTCTCGGAATCTTTTTTATCGCATCCAAAACATTTTTATCTGTAATTCCTTTTTGCTCTAAAACGCTTACTAATTGATTTCTAAGTCCTTGATGCTTGGCTTTGTCTTGCAAAATTTACTATTTTATTTTGGTAAAAATAGAAAACAATTTTTGAAATCAAATGTTGGATTTTAAAATTTAAATTAACTGAAGAATTGTCCTGCATCAATAATAGATTAATCATTTTATTCTTATTTTTGTAAAAATTACATCATTATGCTGAAAATTGGAGTATTAGGTGCTGGTCATCTGGGAAAAATACATTTGCGACTATTACAACAATCTGATAAATATGAATTAGTCGGTTTTTATGACCCAAATCAAGAGAATGCCGAAAAGCTTTCCAAAGAATTTGGCTATAAACATTTTAGCACAATTGCAACTCTTATTCATGCAGTTGATGTAATTGACATTGTTACCCCAACTCTTTCTCATTACAAATGTGCCAAAGTAGCCATCAAATCCGGCAAGCATGTTTTTATAGAAAAACCCATTTCAAATACGGTGGAAGAAGCCGAAGAAATTATTGCTTTAGCAAAAGAATATAATGTTAAAGGTCAAGTTGGGCATGTGGAACGTTTTAATCCTGCATTCATAGCTACCAAAAACATGATTGAAAACCCTATGTTCATTGAAACCCATCGTCTTGCTGAATTTAATCCTCGTGGAACCGATGTTCCTGTAGTTTTAGATTTGATGATTCATGATATTGATGCTATTTTAAGTGTTGTAAAATCTAAAGTAAAAAATATAAATGCCAGTGGCGTTTCAGTTATCAGTGATACACCGGATATTGCTAATGCGAGAATCGAATTCGAAAATGGTTGTGTTGCCAATTTGACGGCGAGCAGAATTTCGATGAAAAACATGCGTAAATCTCGTTTTTTCCAAAAAGACGCTTACATCTCGGTTGATTTCCTAGAAAAGAAATGTGAAGTGGTAAAAATGAAAGATGCTCCGGAAATTCCTGGCGATTTTGATATCATTTTACAAAATGCCGAAGGCGTAAAAAAACAAATCTACTTCTCCAATCCAGATGTATATCAAAACAACGCAATTCTTGATGAATTAGAATCATTTGCAGATGCCATAAATAATAACACTACTCCCATTGTGACATTGGAACAAGCAACTGAAGCATTAAGAGTAGCGTACCAAATTATTGATTGTTTCAAAAAATAATCTTTAAATCCTAAAATTAAAATATTTTAATCCAAAATAAGAATGAAAACAATAGCTGTAATCGGAGCAGGAACAATGGGGAATGGAATCGCCCATACTTTTGCACAAAGCGGTTTTACCGTAAAATTAATAGATGTTTCTGAAAAATCATTAGATAAAGGAATAGCAACAATTGCCGCTAATTTAGATCGAATGATTGCAAAAGGCAGTATTACCCAAGAAGACAAAGCTAATACGATTACCAATATTATAACCTACACGGATATCAAAGATGGTGTTGTAGGTGTAGATTTAGTGGTTGAAGCGGCAACTGAAAATGTAGAATTGAAATTAAATATCTTCAAGCAATTAAACGAAGCTTGTTCTCATAATACGATTTTGGCAACCAATACTTCTTCTATTTCTATTACTCAAATTGGAGCAGTTGTGGCACATCCAGAACGTGTTATCGGAATGCATTTTATGAATCCGGTGCCAATTATGAAATTGGTAGAAATTATTCGTGGTTATAACACTTCGGACGAAGTGACTAAAACCATCATGAATCTTTCAGGAAAATTAGGAAAAACACCCGTTGAAGTGAACGATTATCCTGGTTTTGTTGCCAATAGAATTTTGATGCCCATGATTAATGAAGCTATCGAAACCTTGTATAATAAAGTGGCCGGTGTTTATGAAATTGATACTGTTATGAAACTTGGAATGGGTCACCCAATGGGACCTTTACAACTTGCTGATTTTATTGGTCTTGATGTATGTTTAGCAATTTTAAATGTAATGTATGACGGCTTCAAAAATCCAAAATATGCGCCTTGCCCATTATTAGTAAATATGGTTCGTGCAGGGAAAATGGGTGTAAAGTCTGGTGAAGGTTTTTACGATTATTCTGAAAGCAAAAAAGCTGAGAAAATTTCTAAACAATTTATATAAAAAGTCATCCTTTTCGGTCGCAGTTTTCAGGTTGTACGATCACCTGAAAACTGCGACTGTGACTATAAACTAAATCAGATGGCTAAAATAGTTCCTTTTAAAGCAGTTCGTCCCACTCGTGATAAGGTTTGTCTTGTCACTTGTCGTTCTTATGAAGAATATGTAAATGCTGAATTAGCAGCACAATTAGATTTTAATCCGTTGTCCTTTTTACATATTCTAAAGCCTGCATATACCAATCCTGAAACTGTTTCTTTTGAAAAAAGATACCGACAAGTACATCAAAAATACGAGGATTTCAAAAATGAGCTTATTTTAATAAAAGACAATAAACCAGCAATTTATATTCATAAAATTGTAACTAAAACACACGCTTTCACCGGCATTATCGTAGGTACAAGTGTCGTAGACTATTGCAACAATATCATTAAAAAACACGAAGATATTATTGCGTTCAGAGTTCGATTATTAAAAGAATATATGAAATATTCAGAGTTCAATACCGAACCTGTTTTAATGACCTATCCTGATAATAAAACGATTGAAAATTGGATATTTAATTGTACCCAAAAATTAGCCGATTTTGAATTTTCAACGACGAAAAAAGAAATTCATTATCTGTGGAAAATTCATGACGCATTAGAAATCGATTGGTTGCAAAATATATTTGAAAAGACCGATAATCTTTACATAGCGGACGGTCACCATCGCACCGAAGCGCTGAAATTATTATCTGAGGAAAATGATGATCCAGAAAATACAGCAAAAAATCACATTCTGAGTTATTTAATTTCCGAAAATAATGTCAAAATATACGAATTCAATCGGTTAGTAAAAGATTTAAACGGGTTCACGAAAGAAGATTTTATCAAAGAATTAGAAAAGGATTTTATTCTTGAAAATAAATTTCAGCAACCTTTTCACCCTTCTCAAAAGCATCATTTCGGAATGTACCTGCACAATGAGTTTTATAGTTTAATTTTACGAAAAGAAAATGAAGTTTTCTTAACTGCTTTGGACAGTTTAGACACACAAATTTTATACAAAAAAGTGTTGCTGCCGATACTTGCCATTGAAGATTTACGAAACGACGAACGAATCGAATATCTTTCAGGAAAACAATCCGTTTTAGAAATAAAAAATAAAATAGATCAAGGAGAATTTGAAATCGGTTTTATATTATTTCCTTCGAACATTGGAGAAATAAAAGCATTAGCCGATTCCAATTTAATTATGCCTCCAAAAAGTACGTACATTGAACCTAAATTCAGAAGTGGATTGGTTATATATGAACTTTAGATTTCAATAACCTTTTAAAATCATACTATTAAAATGGCAATAGCAACAAATTTACTCCAAATAAAATCCACTTTACCAGAAAATGTAATCTTAGTTGCGGTTTCGAAAACCAAACCTGTTTCGAATTTAATGGAAGGGTACGAAGTTGGTCAACGCATTTTTGGAGAAAACAAAATCCAAGAAATGACCGAGAAATGGGAACAAATGCCAAAAGACATTCAATGGCACATGATAGGTCACGTTCAGACAAATAAGGTAAAATTTATGGCGCCGTTTGTAAGTTTGATTCACGGTGTGGATAGTTTCAAATTATTAGAGGAAATCAATAAACAAGCTAAGAAAAACAACAGAATTATAGATTGCTTATTACAAATTCACATTGCTGAAGAGGAAACTAAATTTGGTCTTAACAAGGAAGAACTAGTTTCACTCCTATCTTCGGATGACTTTCAGCAACAAAAAAATATCCGAGTCGTTGGATTAATGGGAATGGCAACTTTCACAGATGATAAAGAACAAGTCAAAAAAGAATTTAATCAATTAAAATCTATTTTTGATCAGTCCAAAATGAATAATTCACAATTCACCATTCTTTCGATGGGAATGTCCGGCGATTATCAACTCGCAATTGAATGCGGAAGCACAATGGTTCGAATAGGAAGTAGTATCTTTGGGGAACGAAATTGATTTTTGATTTGAGATTAACGAATATTGACCCAAACGGTAGCGAACTGGCGAAGCATTTCAGATTTAAAAATCTCTACTTCAAAACTGAATACTAAAAACTGAACACTGAATACTTATTTTGTACGCAATACTAGACATAGAAACCACCGGAGGACAATTTAACGAAGAGGGAATCACTGAAATCGCCATCTACAAATTTGATGGTCATGAAGTAGTAGATCAATTCATCAGTTTGGTAAATCCGGAAATCCCAATTCAGCCATTTGTTGTAAAACTGACGGGAATCAACAATGCCATGTTGCAATCTGCTCCCAAGTTTTTCGAAGTAGCTAAACGCATCATCGAAATGACAAATGATTGTGTCATTGTGGCTCATAATGCCTCTTTTGACTATAGAATTCTAAGAACTGAATTCCGACGATTAGGGTATGATTTTGAAGCCAAAACAATTTGCACAGTCGAATTATCAAAAAAATTATTACCGGAACAGCCATCTCATAGTTTAGGGAAACTCGTTCGTGCTCTTGGAATCCCAATGGCAGATCGCCACAGAGCAAGCGGTGATGCTTTGGCTACTGTGAAATTATTTAAAATCCTTTTGGAAAAAGATTTAGAAAAAGAAATTGTAAAGGATTTTATAAAACTGGAAATCGAAAAAGGAATTACTCCAAAATTACTAGATATTGTTGCCGGCTTACCTGCCAAAACAGGTGTTTATTACATTCATAATGAAAAAGGAAACCTGGTCTACATTGGCAAAAGCCGAAATATAAAAAAACGCATCAACCAGCATTTTACAGGAACTTCCACTAAATGTAAAAAGATTCAAGCCGAAGTTTTTACGGTAACGTATGATGAAACCGGAAGTGAATTGATTGCATTATTGAAAGAAAGTGAAGAAATAAAAATCAATAAACCCATATATAACAGAGCACAGCGAAAAAGTATCTTTCAATTAGCTTTGTACGCGGAAAAAGATGAAAAGGGATACATTAATTTAAAACTTCAAAAAGCGGATGGCCGAAAAAAAGAAATTACCTCTTTTACTTCCATTCAAGAAGGAAAAAATGCGTTGTTCAGAATCACTTCCCATTACAATTTATGTCAAAAACTTAGCGGTTTGTATCATTCCAAAACAAACTGTTTTCAATACAGTATAAAAGAGTGTGACGGTGCTTGTATTGGCGAGGTTTCTCCTGAAGAATATAATGCCAGAGTACAAAATTTTATAGATAAAAATACATTCCAAAATCAAAATATGGTTTTGATTGATAAAGGAAGAACCATCAGCGAACGTTCAGCAGTTTTGATAGAAAACGGGATTTACAAAGGTTACGCTTTCTATGATTTAAACTATCAAATTAACAATATCGAAATATTGAAGAACATCATTATTCCGATGCAAAATAATCGTGACACCAAAAATATTATTCAAGGACACATCCGAAAAAACCAAACGTTAAAGACTGTGAAATTCTAAACGCATACCAATCCTTAAATAAATATGCAAAGAATAAGGTCAAATTCCGACCCTTTAAGGCAAAAGACAAATGTCGTACTTTACGGAACCAATCCAGCTTCCGGACGATTATTTGATCTCGTTCTTTTACGAGTAATTCTGGTAAGTATTGTAATCGTCATGCTGGAAACTTTAAAAAGTTTTGGCACAAAATACCACAAAGAACTTATTATTTTGGAGTGGGTTATTATAATTTTCTTCACTTTCGAACACCTATTCCGAATTATTTCTCTAAAGAAACCACTCAAATACAACTTTAGTTTTTACGGCACTATTGATTTAATAGCGACTTTACGCTTGTATTTCTCGTTATTTTTTGTTGGACAAAATACTTTAACGATCGGCAGAGCACTCGGATTATTGCGTTTATATAAAATTTCAAAGCATCCTATATTCTCCGGCCAGTTCACTCGCTTAAAAGAAGCGCTGATTGCCCGCAGGGGAAAAATACTGATTTTTATCTTTTTTATGCTCATCAGCAGTAACATAATCGGTTCCATAATTTATGATGTCGAAGGAGAAGAAGGAGGATTCAGTAGTACTCCAACCAGTATTTATGGGACCATAGTCACGCTCACAACAGTAAGCTACGGAGATATTTCGCCCATAACGACATTGGGACAAGCCATCGAGTCGGTAATAATGATTATGGGTTACGGAATAATAGCCTCGCCTACAGGAATTGTTTCGGCTGAATTTGCAAACAGCAACCGTAAAAAATCAAGAGCAGAAAAATCAATCCATGCACTGTTTGCGGAACCGAAGGCCACGAATTTAATGCCAAATACTGTTTCCATTGCGGAGCAGAACTATAATTTATTAATTTTAAGCAATTCCAGCTGTACACTGCAACTCCTCGTTATTTCAATTGTTTTTCTAAGGCATAAAAGGAGCTTCCTACGGTCGCTCTTTTACACCAAGAAAAACTAACTTCCATAACTGCGGGGTTTCCGTTTCCATCTGGGCTAAAAAATATGAAATACCTAATCACTATCATCGGACCTACAGCTATAGGAAAAACTTCCTTAAGCATTGTTTTAGCAAATTACTTCAATTGTGAAATCATTTCCTGTGACAGCCGACAGTTTTTTAAGGAAATGACTATTGGAACAGCAGTTCCCAACAAATCTGAGTTAGCTACAGCAAAACACCATTTTATCCAAAACAAATCTATATTCGAAAATTACACCGTTGGGGATTTCGAAAAAGAAGCGATTGTAAAACTGGACGAACTATTTTTGACCAATGATTTCGCAATTCTGGTGGGTGGTTCCGGATTATACGTAGATGCAATTCTAAAAGGTTTTGATGAATTTCCCGAAATAGATGCTGGAGTACGTGCAGAAGTAAACAAAAACTATGAGAAACTGGGAATTGGATATTTGCAACAAAAACTCGAAGTTATAGATCCCGATTATTACAAAACTTTGACTGCTGAGAATCCTCAAACATTGCAAAACCCGCAACGAATGATGCGTTTTGTAGAAGTATGTCTGGGTTCTGGAAAACCGTATTCATCTTTTTTAAACCAGAAAAAAAATAGTAGAAAATTTACTCCTATTTTAATTGGTCTGGAAGCCGACAGGAAGATAATTTATAGCCGAATCAATCAACGCGTTGACATCATGATGAATGAAGGACTTCTGGCTGAAGCCAAAACGTTGTTTCCGAACAAAGAACTCAATGCGCTACAAACCGTGGGTTACCGGGAATTATTCAGTTATTTTGACAGAGAAATTTCATTGGAATTTGCCATTGAAGAAATAAAGAAAAACACAAGACGATTTTCAAAACGCCAATTGACTTGGTTCAAAAGAAATGAAAATACAAAATGGTTTGATTTCGAAACTCCGTATGAAACTATTGTGGATTACATCAATTCGAAAAAATAAAACTAAAGAATCCAAATTAATAATTTATAATTCATAATTCTCTCCATGCCTATATCTCCTAACTTCACATCTGTTTTAAGCAAAGACTGGGAAATTAATTTCACCCAATGTGCGCCAAATGGATTTTTAAAATATACTGATTTGTGCAATATTTTGCAATTAACAGCAGCTGCACATTCCGAAGTTGGCGGAATCAGTTTTACAGACATGCAAGAATTTAACCAAGCTTGGGTATTAAGCCGAATGAGAGTTGAAATCACTAAATTACCAAAATGGGGAGATACAGTAACTGTGAAAACATGGATCAATTCCCTAGAAAATTCTCGTTCCGTTCGTGCGTTGGAAATGCATGTAAATGGAGAAAAAATTGTGGGTTCTGAGACTTTTTGGGCTGTTTTTAATACTAAAAAGCGTCGGCCGGAAGGATTGAAATTGCCATTCGAACATTTTGAATTATATCCCGAAAAAAGAGCTACTAAAGATGGTTTCTCCAAAATAAATTTCAATAATGAGAAAGAAATTGTTTTCGAAAAAAACGTCTTTTTATCCGATTTAGATATTGTAAATCATGTCAATAATGTCAAATATCTGGAATGGTGTTTGGATTTTGTCGATGAAAAATTAATCCTAAATCAAAAAATTGAAAGTTTTGAGATGAATTTTTTAAAAGAATTATCCCTAAATGATAAGGTTATCATTCACGAAAGTATTGCAGAGAATGAAACTGTTTTTAGTATCACAAAAGAGGACAAAACGAGTTTTGCTCTACAATTGAACTGGAAATAAAATACGTCTTTTTGTTCTAAAAAAAAGCCTCAATTTCTTGAGGCTTGCTTCTATTTATTCTGCTACTTTATTTTTAACCACTAATCTAAATCCTTCTCCGTGGATGTTTAAAATTTCCACATCTTCGTCCAGTTTCAAATATTTTCGAAGCTTAGCGATGTACACGTCCATACTTCTTGAAGTAAAATAGTTATCATCTCTCCAGATTTTTGTCAAGGCTAATTCCCTTGGCATCAAATCATTTTCATAAAGAATTAACATTTTCAATAATTCATTCTCTTTTGGAGACAGTTTTATTGGTTCTTCATTATTAAAAGTTAAAAAACGAAGTTTTGAATTCAAATGAAATTTACCAATATTAAATTCAAATTGTACTTGCTCTGCTTTCGTATCAGATGATTTTCTTTGAATTATGGCTTTTATTTTCATCAATAATACTTCCGAATCAAAAGGTTTATTCAAGTAATCATCAGCACCTGCTTTATAACCTTTCAACACATCTTCTTTCATCGATTTTGCTGTCAAGAAAATGATTGGCACTTCATTGTTTTTTTCTCTGATTTCTTTGGCTAATGTATATCCATCTTTATATGGCATCATCACATCAAGAATACATAAATCAAAAGTATCTTTCTTGAATTTTTCAAATCCTTCCATTCCATTTTTCGCTAAAGTGACATCAAAATCATTTAGCATTAAATAATCTTTTAAAACTGCACCAAAATTAAGGTCATCTTCGACTAGAAGTATTTTTTTATTTACATTTTCCATATTCTAATTTATTAATGGTAATTTTATTATGAAGGTACTACCTTTTCCCTTTTCACTTTCTACATAAACTTGACCGTTATGGTCGTCAACAATTCTTTTTACATACGCTAAACCTAAACCATGTCCTTTGACATTGTGAATATCGCCAGTATGTTCTCTGTAAAATTTTTCAAAAATTCTTTTTTGGGCAATTTTACTCATTCCCAATCCTTTATCTTTTACTTTGATAATAATCATGTCCTTGATATTTTCAGTAAAAATCTCAATTTCAGGAACGTTTGGAGAATATTTTATAGCATTCTCCAGAATATTTACAATTACATTGGTAAAATGAACATCATTAATCAAAACTGTGGTTCTTACAGCATCAAAATGACTTTTAATTGTACCTTCTCTATCTTCCAGAATCAAATTCACGTGCTCAATCGCGTCGTTTATTATATCATGGATATTATGTGATTCTTTGATGATATTTAATTCCTTCTTTTCTAATTTAGAGATGCGCAGTACATTTTCTACTTGTGCATGCATCCGCTTGTTTTCATCTTTTATCATCTGCAGATATCGCAATACCTTTTCTCTATCATCTATTATTTTTGGATTTCTGATGGCATCCAAAGCTAAGTTTATCGTAGCAATAGGAGTTTTGAACTCGTGTGTCATGTTATTGATAAAATCATTCTTGATTTCAGAAATCTGACGTTGGCGAATTAATTGATTTAACGCGCTCGAATACGCAATTAAAATAATTAATGTAAAAATTATTGAAAGAACCGTTATACTTACCAATTCAGATAGTAAAAATTTCTTTTTGTGGGGAAACGTAACTAACAGTTGGTACTTACTATTCCCTTCATTATCAGAAAATATTGGAGTGGAGTACGTTGCTTCTTTATTGTATTTAAATTCGTTCGATTTTACATTAGTGGCCAAATTATTATTGTAAATACTAAATTCAAATTTCGTATTAACACCAGATTCCTCTAATTCTTTTTTGATAAGTTTATTCAGCGTTTCTTTTGAAACTCTTTCCTGAATTGGTAAAACAGAAGCAAAATCTTTATAAAATATCTCAAAAGAAGCATTATCTAAAACATCTAAATTACCAGTTTTTTCAATCCTGATATCTGGTATTAAGCTTTGTGTTACGTTGGATTTATCAATAGAATTATTGTTGTAAACTTCTGTAACACGTTTAGAATTGAAGCTCTTAAACTTTTCACTATCAAATTTTTTATCAAAGAACGTAGGTGAAATATTGTAATCTTCAGAAATTATACTATTTGAATATATTATTGTCTTATTGGTCCTTGGATTTTTTTGAACGTAATAAAATTCCAATATATCATCCTTTTTTGGTACTTTTCCCGTGCTGTCACGATAGTGATTTATTTTATCATAAAAGTTATACGCTTCCTGTTTTTGAATCTTATCAGCCACACTGCCAATAACTTGCTTAACATGAAATTTAAATTGCTCGTCATTATTTTTAAATGAGGTATTAAACCAATACACCTGAACTAGAATAATCCCAATTAGGGACAAGCTCATTAATAAAACAAGTACTCTAAAAAAAAGTTTATTCATCAAAACAAATTTAGTATTTTAACAATATATTAAATAATAGATTAACCAAACATTAACACCTATGAATGTTTTTGTTTAATCTTTAAAATTTTAAGAATTCGATACACTTCCAGTTTTGCATTTTCAAGTGAAATATTTTCGATAACAAAATCACTTTTAGAGATTCGTTTTTCATCTGTCCACTGTGCATTTATCCTTTTTAAAACAAGTTCACGAGTGGTTTTATCACGTTCGACAACACGTTGAATCCTTGTATCTGTTGGAGCTGCGACAGTTATAATAAAATCGCAGTTTTTATAACCTCCACTTTCAAATAAAATAGCAGCTTCATAAATTACATAATGACTTTTTTTATACTGCAAAAGCCAGTGTTCAAAATGCTTTTTTACGGCAGGGTGAACAATATTGTTAAGTAATTCTAATTTTTCCGGTTTATTAAATACGATGTTGGCCAGTTTCTCTCTATTCAATGTTCCGTGTTCAAAAATTGCTTCGCCAAATGTATTTTTTATCGTAGCAATAATTTCCGAAGATTGCATAATGTTTTTCGCTTCATCATCAGCAATATAAACTGGAATCCCAAAGGATTGAAAATACTTTGCAATAGTAGTTTTTCCGCTTCCGATACCGCCAGTTAAACCAATAATTTTTGTCATGTTACACTTTAAAAAATAATTCGGGAAAAGCTTCTTGGGGTTTTTGTTTCAAAATAATTACCTTATAATACGATTTTATAAAGCCTAAACCGTATCCGTAAAACTGTTTCCAAACCGCTATTATTGATAAGTAGCCTATTTTAACACTTCTATTCTGGTAAGAAGACACCAAAAACAGCACGAAAAAGTAAAAAAAATACAACTGAAGTAGGTAATCAAAATTAAAAATGAACAACAATACAATGGAAGTAAAAAATCCAATGATGAAAACGGAAGGAAAGAAAAAAGTCAGTTTACTATATTTTGGATACCAACTGTTGAGAATAGGCCTTGCTTTTCCAAATTTATTCACCTGAATTGAAAACTTTTCCCAATCAATTCTTCTCTTATGATACACGTAAGCGTTAGGAAACAGTTTGGTTTCAAAACCCAAATTCCACAAACGAATTGACAAATCAGGATCTTCCCCCGGATGGATATTTCCAAAACCTTTTGATGCTTCAAAAGCTTTTCTGGATAATCCCATATTAAAACTTCTGGGTTGAAATTTATCAATTTTTTCCGAACCGCCTCTAATTCCTCCTGTAGTCAGAAACGAAGTCATTGCAAAATTAATCGCTTTTTGAATATCCGAAAAACTATCTAAGGCTTTATCAGGTCCTCCAAAACAATCCACATAATTTTGTTTTAAAGCTTTATCAACTTCCGATAAATATTGTGTTGGAATAATACAATCCGAATCGAAAATGATAAAATAATCTCCTCTGGCTTTCTGCATTCCGTAATTTCTGGAATCGCCAGGTCCTGTATTTTTTTTATAATAATAAGAAATATTCAATCTGTCACCATATTTTTGAGCAACATCTTTACAAACTAAAGTAGACCCATCTTCAACTAAAACAATTTCAAATATTTCAGGATACGTTGCATGCGATAAACTTTCTAAAAGCTCATCAACTTCGTCAGGACGATTATAAACAGGTATAATTAGGGAAAAAAACATAAATATAATGTGTATTTTTAGACTTAAAAAATTTTAACAAATGTAATCTTTATCGATAAAAAAACCATCAACTATTAATTGATGGTTTTATAAATTTTAAATTCATTAATTTGATTAGCCAATACTTTCGATGTTTACCACTTCGTTTGCATCTGTTTTATAATCTACTCCCGCTACGTCAAAGCCAAATAGATTGTAGAAATCTTTTCTATATCCTTCTAAATCTCCAATTTCAGCTAAATTTTCAGTTACAGCTTCAATCCATAATTTAGCTACTTTTTCCTGAACATCCGGGCGCATTTCTAAATCGTCAATACGGATTCTTCCTTTCTCATCAACCGGAACGTCTCTTCCAGTATACAATCTTTCTTGATACAAACGTTGAATTTGTTCGATACAACCTTCATGAATTCCTTCTTCTTTCATTATTTTATACAATAAAGAAATATACAATGGAATAACCGGAATGGCGGAACTTGCTTGTGTAACCAATGCTTTATTTACTGAAACATATGCTTTTCCATCAATAGCACCTAAACTATCCGTGATAGCGAAGGCTGTCGCTTCAAGATGATCTTTGGCACGACCAATAGTTCCTTTTCTATACACTGCTTCTGTCAATGACGGTCCAATATAAGAATAAGCAACCGTTGTAGCTCCTTGAGCAAGAAGATTTTCTGCTTTTAAAGCATCAATCCACATCGCCCAATCTTCACCGCCCATAACGGCAACTGTGTTTTCAATATCGTCTCCACTGCATGGCTCGATTGAGATTTCAGAAACTTTACCTGAGTGAAAATCAACCGTTTTATTGGTATACGTTCCACCGATAGGTTTCAATACAGAACGATGCAAAAGACCGGTAACCGGATGCATACGAACCGGAGAAGCTAAGCTATAGATAATTAAGTCTACTTGCCCTAAATCAGCTTTTATAAGATCTAATGTTTGTTGTTTTATTTCATTTGAAAACGCATCACCATTAACACTTTTTGCATATAAACCTGCTTTATGTGCCTCAGTTTCAAAAGCTGCAGAATTATACCAACCTGGAGAAGCTGTTTTTCCTTCAGAAGGAGCTTTTTCAAAAAATACACCAATAGTTGCTGCATCAGAGCCAAAAGCACTTGTAATTCTGGAAGCCAATCCAAAACCAGTTGAAGCTCCAATTACTAATACTTTTTTAGCACCGTCAATTGCGCCTTTTGATTGTATGTATTCTATTTGATTTTTAACATTTTGCTCGCATCCTTTTGGGTGTGATGTCGTACAAATAAATCCTCTCATTCTTGGTTCAATAATCATAACTTTGGTTATTCGTTTATTTATTCTTCAAATACTCTTTTTCTCAAGCAATTTCATAAGCTTAAAAAATGACAAATATAATTTAAAATATTAGTTCAGCAAGGCTTTAGCATGATTTAAGGCCGAATCAGAGACAACCGTTCCTGATAACATTTGCGCGATTTCAACAATCCTTTCATCGTCACTCAAAAGCTTCAATTCCGATTGCGTATCCTCGCCAACAGTCGATTTAAACACTTTAAAATGTTCATTTCCTTTTGCCGCAATTTGGGGTAAATGCGTAATTGCAAAAATTTGCATTTTTTGGCTCATTTCTTTCATAATTTCGCCCATTCTGATAGCGATTTCTCCGGAAACACCTGTATCAATTTCATCAAAAATCAATGTCGGTAATTTTGAATATTGTGCCAATATCGCCTTTACCGCAAGCATAATTCTTGACATTTCGCCGCCGGAAGCTACTTTTTTCAACAAACCGAAATCAGTTCCTTTATTGGCAGAAAATAAAAACTGAAGCTCATCTTTTCCGTTTTGGAAATAGGTTTCCGTCGTATTAATATCAATATTGAAACGAACATTTGGCATTCCCAACGTTTCTAAAATAGTAATCAATTTTTGAGATAAAACTGGAATCGAAACCAATCTATTATTATGAATTGTTATCGAAAAAGCATCCAATTCAACCGTTTTTTGTTTGATAGAAAGCGACAGTGCAGCAATCTCCTCTTCCATACTACCTAGCTCCAAAACTGAATTTTCCAAATTTGCTTGAATTTGAAGTAATTCATCCACAGATGAAACCTGATGTTTCTTTTGCAAAGTAAAGATTACCTGAAGCTTCTGACTTATCAAATCCAGTTGTTGCGGATCATTTATCAGTTTTTCAGAACAACGGTTCATTTCATCCGAAATATCATCAAATTCAATTGTCAAGCTTGTAATCCTCTCAAGCAAAGTATGATATTCCGATGAAAAAGAGGCTATTTTTTGTAATGAAACCTTGATTTCATTCAAATTATGGAGTACACCAATTTGTTCTTCATTGGCAACAGCCAGAGATCTGTCGATAGCTTCTTTTATAATCTCAACATTATTTAATTTTTCAAAATCAGCCTCAAGAGATTCTTGCTCGCCTGATTTTAATTGTGCTGATATTAATTCATCCAATAAAAAAGTATTGTATTCTTGCTCTTTTTTAGATTCGCTTTGCCTTTTCAGCAGCGAATTTAATTTGGATTTATCCGATTTATAGCTTTTTAAAAGCGATTGATATTCCAGAATTGTTTCTTTATTGTTGGCAATTGCATCAATAATTTCGAACTGCACATTCTCATCCGAAAGTTCTTGAGTTTGCTGCTGCGAATGAATATCAATCAAGAACAAGCTCAGTTCCTGTAATTCCTGCAGATTTACGGGACTATCATTGATAAAAGCTCTTGATTTTCCGGAAGGAAGAATTTCACGTCTAATTATAGTATCATTTTCATAATCTAAATCATTGGCCTCAAAAAAAGGAAGCAAACTATACTTAGAAATTTCAAAATGAGCTTCAATTATACACTTTTCTTCTTTATTTTTTAAAGAAGTCAAGTCGGCTCTTTTTCCTAAAACCAATCCTAATGCTCCTAAAATTATTGATTTACCCGCACCGGTTTCACCGGTAATTGTTGAAAAACCTTTTGAAAAATCGATAGTCAATTTTTCTATTAAAGCATAGTTTTTTATCGAAAGTGACGTTATCATTTAATATATTGTGTTTTAGGGAGAAGTAAAATAAAAGTAAATTGAAGACCAATTAATATTTAATTGCTACCCATTTGCTTGAGTTTAAAGGAGAAATTTTGTTCAGATTATCAACTAAATCTGATATGGTAATACTGGGTCCACCAGAAAATATAGAAACGACTTCATCTGATTTAGCATCAAAAAAGACACGTGTTAAAAAGGCATTCGGTCTTGAAAGGTTTAATTTTGCTAAATTAACCAATGATGCTTTTATTTTTTCTTTCGAAACTTTTAAATCCTGACTCATCAAATCTAATCCACTATGATAATCATACATGGTTTGTCTGACTGGTTTGAAAGTTGGAGATAAAATATCATTTATCAAAAAGTAACGATTTTGGTTTCCATCAGCTTGACTCCAACCTTTGGAACCGCCTAATTGCGCCACATTTGAAATATTTTGAGCAATCTCAAAATTAGGTGTTCCAGATTCAGCCACAAATGTATCGGCATCCATTGCTAAAATTACATAACTGTAAAAAGCTAGCACCGAAACTAAATTAGAATCGAACGTAGTGGGATTGAATACTAGATTCTCAAACTCTATGTATCTGAAATTAAAGTCTTTGTCATTGTAATTTAATACAGGTGAAGAATAAAAAGAATTAAATACTGGTCTGGAAGATTGTACTTGAATTGTTGCTGTAAATTGATCCGAACTGTTGCCAGAAACAGTAATATACATTGAACAATTAATTTTTTCACTTTGCTTAACAGCTTGACCCGTCCAATCTGTTTTATTTAAAAACTCGCTTATAGATGTTTCTAAGGTTTTAAAAACTTGCTGATTGGTGACGCTCAACCTTTTTGAATCTACGGTAACCACACAATTTAGTTGTTGCGCTTGGGCAAAACCAACAATAAAAAGCAGCAAAAAAGTAACTATTTTATTCATCTGTAGATTTCTATTATTTTGCTTTTGTCCAAATCAAAACTATTGTAAGCCAGAACGTATTGTTCGCTATCGTTGAATTCCTAAGTGCGTTATTACCTTGTTTAGGATATCATCTGCCACTGCTTCTTTTGATTTTAATTCCATCGGTTCAATATTGAAATATTTATCAATAAAAGTTACTTTATTCGTTGGCTTACCAAAACCTGCACCTTGATCTTGTAATGAATTTAAAACTATCAAATCTAAGTTTTTTTTCTGAATTTTCAGCTTTGCATTTTCAATTTCATTTTCTGTTTCTAAAGCAAAACCTATCAGAAACTGATTTTTCTTTTGAGCACCCAAAGAAGCTAAAATATCTTTCGTTTTTTCGAGTTCAATTGTAAAGTTATCCGCTTCTTTTTTGATTTTTTGTAGAGCAACATTCTTAGGTTTATAATCAGCTACGGCTGCCGCTGCAATTGCAACATCTACGTCAGCAAAGAACTGATGACAAACATTGTACATTTCTTCGGCAGAAACTACTGAAATAACATCGATCAAAGGATTTGAAACTTTACAATTTGTAGGTCCCGAAACCAAAATTACAGAAGCACCTAAATTCGCAGCGCTTGAGGCAATATCAAAACCCATTTTACCCGAAGAATGATTTCCTATGAAGCGTACCGGATCTATTGCTTCATAAGTGGGGCCAGCAGTAATTAATATTTTTTTTCCTTTAAGTGGCAATTTGCTGTTTAAATCGGCTTCAATAAAAGCTACAATATTTTCAGGTTCCGCCATTCTTCCTTCACCGGATAATCCGCTTGCTAATTCACCGCTTTCAGCAGGAATTATAACATTGCCAAATCGAGACAAAGAAGAGAAATTAGCTATCGTTGAAGGATGTTTGTACATGTCTAAATCCATTGCAGGAGCAAAATACACCGGACATTTTGCCGATAAATAAGCTGCGATCAAAAGATTATCGCAAGTCCCATTTGTCATTTTTGACAAAGTATTTGCTGTTGCGGGAGCAATAACCATCAAATCAGCCCAAAGTGCTAATTCAACATGATTGTTCCATTTTTCATTCTCGTCGTCTTGATTGTAAAAACTGGAATGAACAGGATTTTTTGATAACGTGGATAAAGTAAGAGGAGTTACAAAATCCTTAGAAGCAGGTGTCATTATCACTTGGACATGTGCACCTGCTTTTATGAAAAGTCGTACTAATGATGCTGTTTTATAGGCTGCAATTCCACCAGAAACTCCAAATAGAATTTTCTTACCGCTTAAAACTGACATCGTACTATTATTTATTTGAATCTCTGTGGTAGATTTTACCGTCTAACCATTCTTGAACTGCTAAAGCGTGTGGCTTAGGTAGTTTTTCGTAAAATTTTGAAACCTCAATTTGTTCTTTGTTTTCAAAAACTTCTTCAAGACTGTCATTATATGTAGCAAATTCTTCTAATTTCTCTGTCAATTCTTTTTTAATTTCAGAGTTGATTTGGTTTGCTCTTTTAGCCATAATGGTTATCGCTTCATACACATTACCAGTAGGTTCTTCAATAACATTTTTGTTGTATGTTATTGTATTTACTGGAGCATTCGTCTTTTTTAAATCCATGACTTTATTTATTTAGTAAATTTTTGTAAATCTTTTTCTATTCGAACTAACATTTCGTTAGCTACTTTTTTGTATTTCGTTTCTGCATTAAATTTTATCAAATTTGATTGTGAAACTTTGGCAACATTTAATCGTTCTTCCATTTTTGCAGGAACACTATTGATGGCCAATTGATATGCAGAATCTAACTTGTAATACAATGCATCTTCTTTGTAAGGCGTTCCAGGATAATCAGCAACAAAATTATCTAAAGCCACAATAGCCGATTTAAAATCTGAAATTGTATTGTATCCTTTAGCATTTTCAAATACTTTTTTCTCAATTTTCTCACTTAATACTTTCACTGCAGTATTTGCTTCAGCAATGTATTGTGAGTTTGGATAATTGTCTATAAAAGACTGCAGTTTATCCAGTGCTTTATTAGTTTCAGTTTGATCTAAACTGTAAACTGGTGACAACATTGAATAACTTTTTGCACCTAAATAAGCAGCTTCTTCTAATTTTTCACTTTTAGGATAACCAGAAACGAAACTTTCAAATTGATATCCGGCTAAATAATATTGTTTTGTTTTGTAATACGATTGCGAGAACATATAAAACAGTTTTTCCGCTTGAGGTTTTCCTCTGTAAGCCGGAGCAATTTGTTCAAAAATACGAATCGCTTTCGAATATTTTCCTGCATCATATAACTGAGTCGCCATTTCGAACTTGACAGCAACATCTTCGGTTTTTAATGCTTTTTGGTACTCGTTACAAGAACTGAAAACAGCAACAAGAAGCAATAGAGATATTATTTTTTTACTCAACATTTAATATTGTTTTTTAGATTTCGTGAATCTTTGATTTCATTTTTTTCCTTTTATCATGATTTGCAAGTTGAAACAACCCACAAAACTATACCGAAGTTTCGGTGGCAAATTTAGTTATTAATTCAGCGACTTCAAAATATATTTTTTGTTTATAAAAAGACCGATTTTTTAACCTTTTCTATTTACTTTTTTGACAAATTTATCAATTCTGTTTGCTAACGTATCATCAACATTTACCAATGGCAAACGCACTGTGTTTTCAGAAATTCCCAGTGACAGAAATACTTGTTTGATTCCAGCTGGATTTCCTTGCTCAAAAATCATATCGATACACTCCGCTAAAAGGTAATGCGTTTTGAATGCTTCATCTACTTTGCGATTTAAGCCCAACCGAATCATTTCAGAAAATTCTTTCGGAAAACCTTGACCAATTACTGATATTACGCCTGATCCACCTGCTAAAACCATCGGTAAAGCAATCATATCATCACCGGAGATTACCAGAAAATTTTTCGGTTTGTCTTTTAATAATTGCATCGCCTGAACAATATCTCCTGCCGCTTCTTTTATAGCTATAACATTTTCGAAATCATTAGCCAAACGCAAAACAGTTGAAGGCAGCATATTACTTGCTGTTCTTCCTGGAACATTATATAAAATTACTGGGATTGGAGAAGCTTCAGCAACGGCTTTGAAATGTTGGTAAATCCCTTCCTGCGTTGGTTTATTATAATATGGAGAAACAGAAAGTATAGCCGAAAATGCTGACAAGTCTCTGGTTTTTAACTCATCAACAACTTTTGCTGTATTATTTCCTCCCACTCCCAAAACTAATGGCAAAGCGCCATTATTTGCTTCGATTACGGTACGTATAACTAATTTTTTTTCGTCTTGAGACAAAGTTGCATTTTCTGCCGTGGTTCCCAAAACGACAAGATACTCAATTCCTCCATCGATAGAAAAATTCACAATTCTTTTTAATGCTTCAGTATCAATTGAAAAATCTTGTTTAAACGGAGTTACAAGAGCAACTCCAGTTCCTATTAATGATTGCATATTATATCTATATTTTGTTTAATAATTTTAAATATTTAAATAACTCACTTACAAAAACGGCGTCACTATTGATTTCCGTTTTGATTATAAAATGATTTAATCTTTTGTCTATTGATGAAAAGCCAACTTTAAATTGCGCTTTAGAATCATGCGTAATTTGCATTAAAATTGCTTTCTCGATGTCATAAAAACTGATTAACAAATCAAACTTTTCATTGCTGAAGTCATTAATCTCATGACCTCTAATTTCTCCATTCCATTTTAGCTGTGCTCCGCTAAATATGGGATATTTCGATACTTTTTTTTTCTTAACAGCATCACAATAAAGGATTGTTTTTATATTTTTCTCTAAAATTCCGTTTATTACTAACTCTGCAATCAATAATTCGGTTGCCGAAAAATTAGTTACATCTACCAACAGACCAACTGTTTGTACAATACCTGAGGAGTGATTCATTTTTGAATCTTGCAAGCTATTTTTTAATGTTTTTTTTACTAAAAAATTCTTTATATAATTCAAAAACATATTACTTTTACTTGGTTACAAAATTAATTAATTAAGTCGCATTTAAAATGGTAAATCTAAAAAAGTATAACGACGTTTCTAAACTTTTTGTTATATTCTTAACATTTTTATTTGTTGCCTCTTGCAGCAAACAAAATTACGTCACCAAAATAGAAGGAAAAAGAATTCCTATTACTGAAAAGGAGAATCAAGTTCCTGCAATTGAAAATTTTATAAAACCGTATCGGGAACACATTAACAAAGATTTAGACAGCGTGTTAGCTTATTGTCCGGAAACATTGGATAAAAGCAGTGGTAAATGGCAAACTACAATCGGTAATTTGATGGCTGATGTTACCTTAATGAGAGGAAATGTCGTATTTCAAGCCAGAGAAAAAAAGAATATTGATATTTGTTTGCTTAACAGCGGAGGGATTCGTTCGATACTTCCAAAAGGGAATGTAACAGCCAGAACAGCTTTTGAAATTATGCCGTTTGAAAACAGTTTGGTTGTGATTGCATTAAAAGGAGAGCAAATTCTTGAAATGGTCGACTTTTTTATCGCTGAAAAGAAACCGCATCCATTAGCCGGAGTAACTTTCACAATAGATAAAAATAATGTTGCCAAAAATATTTTAGTTCAAGGGAATCCTGTTCAAAAAGAAACCATTTATTATGTGGGAACCAACGATTATTTGTCTAATGGTGGAGACAACATGAATTTCTTCAAAAAAGGTGTTCAGAAATTTGATTTAGAATACAAATTACGAAATATCCTTATTGATTATTTTAAAGAAGTTGACACTATTCCTGTAATAAAAGATGTTAGAATTACGGTACAATAAAAATAAGTATTAAGAGTTCAGACGCATTATTTAGTTTTAAACAACTGAAAGTAATTTTGAAAATATGAAGCCTTAGTCCCGATTGAAGCGGCATCCCACGCTTTTTTGCGTGGATATAGCGTAAAGCGGGAAATAGCTCCAAAAAAATATAAAATGAAAAGAAGAGAATTTATTGAGAAAACAGCTGCTGGTTCAGCTTTATTGAGTTTAGGTGTGTCATTAAGCAGTTTTGATATCTCTAAAACCAGACAATTGACGGTTTTACACACTAATGATGTTCACAGTTATATTGATCCATTTCCTGCGGATCACCCTAGAAATGCAAATATGGGTGGCGTGGCACGAAGAGCAGCTTTGATTGAAACGATCAGAAAAGAAAATCCAAATGTATTGTTGCTCGATGCAGGTGATATTTTTCAGGGAACGCCTTATTTTAATTATTACGGTGGAGAATTAGAGTTTAAGTTGATGAGTATGATGCAATATGATGCGTCTACAATAGGAAATCATGATTTTGATAATGGTGTTGAAGGTTTACATGCGCAGATGCCCCACGCTAAATTTGAATTTCTGTCCGCCAATTATGATTTTAAAAATACTGTAATGGATGGTTTTGTAAAGCCTTATAAAATATTTAATAAAAACGGAATAAAAGTGGGTGTTTTTGGGCTTGGAATCGAGCTTGCAGGATTGGTTGACAAAGGAATGTACAAGGAAACCGTGTACAATAATCCTGTCGACACTGCTCAAGATATGGTTCGGATTTTAAAGAAAGAAAAGCAATGTGATATCGTGATTTGTTTGTCGCATTTAGGATACAAATACAGAGACGAGCCAAATAAGATTTGTGATTTAAAATTAGCCGAGCTGACCCAGGATATTGACTTAATCATTGGTGGTCACACTCATACTTTTCTGCACAAACCTACGGTTGCAAAGAATCTTGTGGGCAAAGAAGTTTTGGTAAATCAGGTAGGTTGCTACGGTATTAACTTAGGAAGAATAGATTTTTATGTAGATAATAATAAATCAAAAGCTTTTGAAGGAAAATCGATTATAGTGTAGCTATAACCGATTTTATTATTTGAAATAAACTTTAGTAGTTTGTTTGTTATCTTCATTTACATCTGCATTGAATCTTTCGGTATCAATGACAAATTTATAAAAAGCATAATAACTCGTTACATACAAAACCATTCCCAATGGTCTAAAGTACGTTGGAGGTAAGTTAGACAAAAAACATTTCTCAATAAATACAGTAAAATACAGCGCTATAGATAATACTCCAAAGATTGACAGCCAAGGTGTATTTTTAGTTTCATTCATAAAATAATTAGACAAAACAACTGCTCCAAGAATAGATACCAAAATATTTTGGATTATTAAAGGATAATAACTCTCCTTTGGAATTTCATCCGAAATAGAAAGCAAATAAGAAAAAATAAAAACAAAAGGAATTACTGCTATTAGTATTGGTACAAAATCGCTGACCTTATTCAACTTTATAATATATAGTATGAGTAAAATTCGATGGATTACAATTCCGGCTAATCCTAACATTAAAAAAAGTAATGATTCTGAAAGAATTAAAATACTAGTCAGCAGCAAAAAAAACCAGCTTACAAAAAAAAGCATGCTCTTTTCCTCAGAAGTAAGCCAATAAAGACAGAGTATTAGTAACGCCGTCAAAGGTCGAAATGCAAACAAAATTACTTTGAATGAAAATAATTCTGCCAAAACTTCGATAATTGCAAAAGAAAAAATTAAACCAACGATTGCGTTTCCTTGTGTAAAATTATAATTTTTTGTCAGTAGCTGCATCAGTTTTATTAATTAAAGTGATAAAATCATCTTCCGAAATTATTGAAACATTTAGTTTATTGGCTTTGTCTAATTTAGCGGGTCCCATATTATCGCCAGCTATAACATAATCCGTTTTTGCCGAAATGGAACTTCCCACTTTTCCTCCATTATCTTCAATAGCTTTTTTCAAATTGTCTCTGGAAAATTTCTCAAATACTCCTGAAACTACAAACGTTTTGCCGCTAAGTTTATCTGTAGCATTTGGATTTACCTTTTCAATAATTTCAAATTGTATTCCATATTTTTTAAGTCTTTCAATGATAATACTATTTTCCTGATTATCAAAAAAATCTAGTACACTTTGTGCAATTCGTTCACCAATTTCATCTACTAAAATCAAATCCATCAAAGTAGCCTGACGCAATGCATCGATACTTTTATAATGTTTAGCCAATTTTTTCGCTACTGTTTCTCCAACGAAGCGTATTCCAAGTGCAAATAAAACCCGTTCAAAAGGAATATCCTTTGAATTCGCTACACCATTCACCAAATTTTCTGCAGATTTTTGAGCCATTCGCTCCAAAGGGCGAATTTGCTCAACTGTTAATTCATACAAATCGGCATAATTATGAACCAACCCGTTATTGAATAATAAGGCTACCGTTTCACCGCCAAGACCTTCAATATCCATTGCTTTCCTTGAAATAAAATGTTGGATTCTCCCAATAATTTGCGGCGGACAACCGTAAAAATTAGGACAATAATGATTGGCTTCACCTTCACTTCTTACCAATTCAGCATTGCATTCCGGACAATGGGTGATGTATTTTGTAGTTTCTGAAGTATCCAGACGCTTAGTCAAATCAACAGCAATAATTTTAGGAATAATCTCCCCTCCTTTTTCTACAAAAACGGTATCTCCAACACGAATATCCAATTTTTCGATTTGATCCGCATTATGCAAAGAAGCGCGTTTAACAATAGTTCCGGCTAATTGCACAGGATTTAAATTTGCCACTGGAGTTATAGAACCTGTTCGTCCTACCTGATACGAAATAGAATTTAATTTTGTCGAAGCCTGTTCTGATTTAAATTTATAGGCAATTGCCCAACGAGGTGATTTTGCAGTAAAACCCAATTCATCCTGATAGTGAAAAGAATTTACTTTTACTACTACACCATCGGTTTCATAAGGAAGATTATGCCTGTGAGTGTCCCAATAATCAATGAATTGAAAAACTTCATCCAAATTATGCGCCAGTTTAGCTTCTTTAGGAGCTTTAAATCCCCATTTTCTGGCCGTTTCTAAGCCTTCAAATTGCGATTTAAAAGGCAAATTATTGCCAATTAAAAAATACAACAAACAATCCAATGGTCGTTTTGCAACTTCAGCGCTGTCTTGTAATTTTAAACTTCCAGAAGCAGTATTTCTCGGATTTGAGTAAGGTGTTTCACCTATTTCAATTAATTCCTGGTTCATCTTTTCGAAACCTGCAAATGGCAGAATTATTTCGCCACGAATATCAAATTTAGAAGGGAAATTTCCTTTTAATTTCAACGGAATTGATTTTATAGTTTTAATATTATTTGTTACATCGTCTCCCTGAAAACCGTCTCCACGCGTAACAGCACATTTGAGAATTCCGTTTTCATAGGTAATGCTAATTGAAGCACCATCGTATTTTAATTCACAGGTATACTCTAGCGGGACATCGCCTAAGACCTTCTGAACTCGTTTTTCCCATTCGATTAATTCTTCCTTAGAATACGAATTATCAAGAGAATACATACGGTGTTCATGCGTTACAGTCTGGAAGTTTTTCGTTATGGTTCCTCCTACACGTTGAGATGGTGAACTTTCGTCAAAATATTCCGGATACTGACTTTCAAGTTCTTGAAGTTGCTTTAATTTAAAATCAAATTCATAATCAGAAATTATAGGTTTATCTAACACATAGTAATTATAATTGTGTTGATTTAATTCCTCCCTTAATTTTTGAATCGTATTTTGAATATCCATAGAAAATAAAAATTGGCTATTTTAGTTTTGAAAAAGTGTACTAAAATAACCAATTTAAAAGAAATAACAATGCAATTATGATGCTATAATTGTATTTATTTGCTGGAATAAAAGTCCATCACTCAAAAACGAACCTTGTTGTATTAATTCAAAAATTGAAGTATTACGCTCTTCCGTAAACTCTTTTTTACCCACTTTCATTTCAATAGTATCCGTAAACATATTATCGCTAAGCCATTGCAATCCTTCTTTGGTCAAAAAATCAACTTCAGGCACCAACGATTTCAAAACAATCGATTGAACATGGGTATCAAAACAATGAAAGAGGAAAATATGATTTTTAGAAAAATGTTCTAAATAGGTTGCTTTTGAGAGAACACCTTCCCAAATTAAATCAGAAAAAACGTCTAACTCTTGTTCTGCCACTTCTGGTTTTGAAGCTTTAATTGTATCCCACTCTGCTCTATCAATAGCTTGAGTTGCTAAAAAAGTACTGAATTCCTGATTCAATTCTTCAAATTGCTCTTTTGTTAATCTTGAGTATTTCATTTATGCTAAATTTATTTCATCATCTTAATTATTTAAGATGCTCTTTATTTATGAATTAAAGAATCTGAAACAAGTTCAGACTAAACAAAAAAAATCCCGACTTCCATCGAGATTTAATTATATAAATTTATAAAAATTTATGCTTTTTCAGCAACAACTTCATAATCTAATTCAACAATAACATCTCTGTGTAAACGAACGCTGGCAGTATATTTACCAGTACGTTTAACAATTCCGCTTGTGATGAATTTTCTTTCGATTTGTTGTCCTCCTTTAGCTAAAGCTTCAGCGATATCAATATTGGTGATTGAACCAAATAATTTTTCACCACCTGCTTTCGCAAAGATCTTAATTTCGATAGCTTTCAAAGCTTCCGCCAATGCCTTTGCATCTGCTACCACTTTAGCTTCTTTGTGTGCTCTTTGTTTTAGGTTTTCAGCTAATACTTTCTTTGCAGAAGAAGTTGCTAAATGCGCGTGACCTTGTGGGATCAAAAAGTTACGACCATAACCATTTTTTACCGTTACAATATCATCTTTAAATCCTAAATTTTGAACGTCTTGTCTTAATATAAGTTCCATGTTGTTGTCCTTTGTTATAGAAGTTAGGTTTCTTATTTCAGAAAACCAACAACTGAGTTATTTTATTATTTTAGTAAATCAGCCACGTATGGCATTAAAGCAATGTGACGTGCTCTTTTCACTGCAACTGACACTTTTCTTTGGTATTTCAATGAAGTTCCAGTCAAACGACGAGGAAGAATTTTTCCTTGCTCATTAACGAATTTCAATAAGAAATCAGCATCTTTATAATCAATATATTTGATACCTGATTTTTTGAAACGACAATACTTTTTAGTTTTGTTAGTTTCTATGTTCAAAGGCGTAAGATATCTGATATCTCCGTCTTTTTTTCCTGAAGCCGATTGTTGTAATGTTGCCATGATAATTAAGCTTTTGTAGATTTTAATTTAGTTCTTCTTCTTTCAGCCCAAGAAATAGCATGTTTGTCAAGACTTACAGTCAAGAAACGCATTACTCTTTCATCACGTCTAAATTCAGTTTCAAAAGCAATAAGAACTTCTCCAGCTACTTTGAATTCGAATAAATGGTAAAAACCACTTTTTTTGTTTTGAATTTCGTAAGCCATTTTTTTAAGGCCCCAGTCTTCTTTCGACACCATTTCTGCTCCTCTACTAGTAAGAAAATCTTCAAATTTGCTTACTGTTTCCTTTACCTGAACTTCAGATAAAACGGGATTTAAAATGAAAACAGTTTCATAATGATTCATAAATATATATTTATTTGTTATTTTGGGTGCAAAAGTAACCATTAATTCTTAATAAACAAGTCTTCTTTCGTTTTATTCGATGTGTAGTAAAAAAATCGGCTCTATTAATTTTTTTTTAATAAAAAAGTATTACGTTTACGTAGCCAAATCTAAAATACAAAATTATGAAATTAAACTGTGTCGTGGTGGATGATAGTTCTATCCAGAGAATGATTATCGCTAAGTTAGTTAATAATCATCAGAATTTACATTTAATAGGTGATTTTTCTAATGCAATCGAAGCAAGAAGTTGTATGTCTATTCATAATGTGGATTTGATTTTTCTTGATATCGAGATGCCAGTAATTAACGGTTTTGATTTTCTAGATGGCTTAAAAGTAAAACCACAAATTATTTTTATCACTTCAAAGGCTGAATATGCAATGAAAGCTTTTGATTATGATGCCACTGATTACCTTCAGAAACCAATTGCAGTCGATAGATTCAATGCTTCGGTCAAAAGAGCTATAGATTTTTATTTACTTAAAAAGGACAATAAAGAAGAAGAAGGAGAGCATATTTTCATTAAAAGTAATTTGAAAAAACTAAAAATATTTACTTCTAAAATAAAATGGATTGAGGCGTTTGGTGATTATGTTAGAGTTGTCACCGAAGAAGATAGCAATTTAGTACTTTCTACCATGAAATCTTTTGAGAATGATTTATCAAAAGAAAAATTTGTCAGAGTACACAAGTCCTATATCATCAATATTGATAAAGTGGAACGTTTCAACAGCAAATACGCTGAAATTGGAATGACAAAAATTCCTTTGAGTCGCCATAAAAAAGAAGATTTAGTTCGAGCCCTTTCCTTTTCTTAATATCTTGTCATTAATAAAAATCTACATTCAACGTAACTTTAATCGCTCTGTACTGAGCAACAGCCTCAAAACTATTTAACATTTTCTGAATAGTTTTTTTTGTGTTTCCAATAGACGCATTTTGAGGGATTTTGATAATTATTGTTCGAATGTATTCATTTCTAATTCTACTGATAGCCGGTTCCTCCGGACCTAATACCGGCATATTCAGGTTTTGACTCATCACTTGATACAACCACATAGAACCTTCTTTTAATTTATCATAATCACGCTGTTTCAAAGTCAGTTTTATAATTCTGAAATACGGCGGGTATTTATAAATTTGCCGGTCATACAATTGCTCTTTATACATTCCCAAATAATCATTGTTAGTTACTTGTTGTATCGTATTATGATTGAGATTATAAGTTTGTATGATTACTTTTCCTTGTTTTCCAGAACGTCCAGCTCTTCCTGCAACTTGCGTCATCATCTGGAAACTTCTTTCGAAAGCTCTAAAGTCAGGATGAAATAACATATTATCTGCGTTCATGATTCCCACTAAACTTACGTTATCAAAATCCAATCCTTTAGCCAGCATTTGAGTTCCAACTAAGATATCTATTTCCCTATTTTTGAAACTATCAATGATTTTCTCGAAACCAAATTTTCCGCGTGTAGTATCCTGATCCATCCTACCTATTTTTGAATTTGGAAAAATAGAAATCAATTCTTGTTCGATCTGTTCGGTTCCAAAGCCTTTTGTAGTCAAATCAACACTGGAGCACGCGTGACAATGCGTAGGCTTAGCCATGCTATATCCGCAATAATGGCAGCGCAATTGATTTTTATTTTTATGGTACGTCAAACTCACATCGCATTGTAAACAGTGAGGCACATGACCGCAAGTGATGCATTCAATGATGGGAGAATAACCTCTTCTGTTTTGAAATAAAATTACTTGTTCTCCTAATGACAATGCGTTTGTAATTTCTTCAACTAAAACATCACTAAAATGTCCCGTCATTTTTTTACGAAAGTACTTGTCCTTCAAATCCACCAATTCGATTTTGGGCATCATCACGTTTCCAAAGCGCTTGAAAATTTCCACTAAACCAAATTTATCTGATGTGGCATTAAAATACGTTTCTATACTTGGCGTCGCTGAACCCAAAAGTACTTTTGCTTTATGCGAATTTGCCAACACTATGGCCGCATCGCGCGCATGATATCGCGGAGCCGGATCTACTTGTTTGAAGGTTTGTTCATGCTCTTCATCTACAATTATGAATCCCAAATCATGAAATGGCAAAAACAGAGCAGACCTTGCTCCTATTACCACTTGTGCTTTCTCAGATTTTTGCAAGACTTGATTCCAAACTTCAATTCGCTCATTATTGTTGTATTTCGAATGAAAAACAGCCACTTTATTTCCAAAATACGCTCTTAAACGTCCCACTAATTGAGTCGTCAAAGCGATTTCGGGCAATAAATAAAGGATTTGTTTTCCCGTTGCCAAATATCCTTCGATGAGTTTAATATAAATCTCAGTTTTTCCGCTGGAAGTTACCCCGTGCAACAAACACACTTCTTTATGAGTGAAACTTTCTTTAATTTCCTCGAAAGCCGTCTGTTGTGTTGCACTTAATCGTAATTCATCTTCTTTTATTTTCCCGTTGAAATTTACTCGGTCTTCTTGTAGAAAATAATCCTCAAAAATTTCTTTTTCGATTAACGCTTTTACAATCGCAGCAGAAGAATTAGCTTCCTCAATTAATTTTTTTACGGTAATGGGCTTTGCTTTACCTTGTGTCTTTTCAGTTGCGCACAATTGGAAATAACGCATTACGATTTCCTTTTGTTTATTGGCATTTTTCAATGTTTCCAATAACTCACTTAAGCCTTGATTGGATTCATATTTTGGATGTAAACGTACGTATCGAACTAATTTAGGTTTGTAACTTTCTTGAATTTCCTCCTGAAGCACTAAAATATTCTTATCAACCAGTTTTTGAATAACAGGGAAAATATTTTTTTTGTTTAAAATCGCAATAATATCTTGCACTTTTAATGAATTTTGCTGTTGCAAAGCTTCATAAACCAGAAACTCATCATCTGAAAGTAGGCTGGTATCGATAAACGAATCGGTTTTTTGAGAAATAAGGGTTTCGCTTTCCAGCAAAAGTGCACTTGGCATGGCGCCACGATACACATCCCCAATGGCACACATATAATAAGAAGCAATCCATTGCCAATGCGCAATTTGGATTTCGGTTACAATGGGTCTTTCATCGAGAATTTGATGAATTTCCTTGGCTTCGTATAATGCGGGTTTATTTTGATGAATTTCAATAACTAAAGCCGTATAAATTTTACTTTTTCCAAAAGGAACCGCAACCCGCATTCCTTTTTTGATGTAATGAAACTCCGCTTCGGAAACACTATAGGTAAAGGTTTTAGCTAGAGAAAGTGGTAAAATTACTTCGACGAAATGCATTTAATAGTAATTAAGAGTTGTGAGTTGTGAGTTATGCGTAGTTTTTTACTTTAAACTCATAACTCTTAATTTATAATTATTTTACTCTATTCCAAGTTTGTGTTCTTCCAAATAAGGCTACACCAATATATCCTCGAACTTTTAATTTATCATTTCCATCCAAAGCTAAAAAGCATTTGTATTGTTTCCCCGTAGTTGGGTCAAGAATTTTTCCTGAATTGTACTCTTTACCATCTTTTTTTAGTCCTTTGATAATAACAAGGCCCATAACCGGTTTATTTTTCTCCTCGCCGGTACATTGCGTACACAAGCTTTTTTTCTTTTCGGCATCAATTATATCAACGATTTTACCGTAAATTTTACCGGAACGTTCGTAGATTTCAACAATAGATTTTGCTTTACCGGTTTCGTCGTCAATGGTTTTCCATTTTCCTAGAACAGTTTGATTTTGACCATAAAAAGCCATTGAAGCAAATAATGCCAGAATTGTGATAATTTTTTTCATTTTTTCTTTTTTTAGCCCTGATAGCAGTGGAAATCCTTTTCTTTTTTTCTTTAAAAAAGAAAAGATTAAAACGAATAGCAGGAAATAGCTCCTAATTTTAAACCTATTTTTAATTTAATACTTTACTCTTTTTTTGCTTTTAGTTTATTTACTGTGGCATTCAATTCAAATCCCAACAGCAATATCATACAGTTGATCCAAATATAAAACATCAAAATCAATAATGTTCCTATTGAGCCATATAATTCATTGTATTGTGAAAATTTTGTGACCCATATCCCAAAAAAATACGAATCTAAAATAATTAAAATCGTTGTAAACACTGAACCTATTGAGATAAATGCGCGGTTTTTGTCGTGTTTTGTACCAAATTTGAAAAGTATCGAAGTGGTCATTAAAATCATCAAAATAACAAAAGCGTAACGGCCAATTACGATTAATTGAATTTGATCACTAAAGACTGTTTTTTGAATAAAAACTTCAAAAACTACGATTATTGCCACTGTGACTAATAACAGTAAGGACAGTAATAATGACATTCCCAATGCAACTATATACTGACGAACAAAACCTCTTTTGATAAGCACATGACGAGAGGTTTCAAAACCTCCTAAAATTCCGTTTAATCCATTTGCCATCAAGAAAATCGACAATATAAATCCCGAAGATAACAATCCGGAATCACTATTATTCAGAATATCGCTGATGATTTTGTAAATAGCATCATAAGTATTTGGTGGCACTCCGTCCTTAACAAACATCAAAAAATCTTCTTGGAAACCTTCAATAGGTATAAATGGAATTAAATTTAAAATAAATAATGCAAAAGGAAATAATGCCATGAAAAAACTAAACGCAATGGCACTGGCGTGATAAGTTAAAGCGCTTTCAATGATTCCAAGGCCATATATTTCGATCAAATCATACAAAGACAAACCTTCTAACCAAGGTAGTTTTATCTTTTTTAAACCAAACATAAGATTCCGTAAAATTGGAATTCTTCGTAGTTTCAATTCAATTTCTTTGCTCATAATGCTTTCAAACTCAAATCCATGTTAAAAACAGAATGCGTCAATGCGCCAGACGAAATATAATCTACGCCGCATTCCGCATAGTTCCGAATCGTATTTTCGTTAATATTTCCGGAGGATTCTGTCAAACATTTTGTACCTATTAAAGCTACTGCTTTTTTAGTATCCTCAAAATTAAAATTATCTATTAAAATCCTGTAAACTCCGTCGCTCTCCAGAATTTCTTTAATTTCATCCAGATTTCTGGCTTCCACAATTATTTTTAAATCCAGGTTGTTTTCTTTGAGATATGCTTTGGTTTTGGCTATCGCCAAAGTAATTCCGCCCGCAAAATCATTGTGATTGTCCTTAAGCATTATCATGTCATACAACGCAAAACGATGGTTTTCGCCTCCTCCAATTTTGACTGCCCATTTCTCACATGCTCTAAAACCTGGTGTTGTTTTACGAGTATCGAGAATTTTTGTATTTGTTCCTTCTAACAAACTAACATATTCTTTGGTTTTAGTAGCAATTGCTGACATTCTTTGCATTGAATTCAAAACTATACGTTCTGATTTCAAAATAGATTGCGAACTCCCAGAAACATGAAAAACAATATCTCCTTTTTTTACTGTAGTTCCATCCTCGATAAAAGTTTCAATCTGAAGGTTAGCGTCCACATGCTTAAAAACCATTTTTGCAAAAGCTACACCAGCAATAATGCCGTCTTCTTTCACAAGTAGTTTTGCTTTTCCTGTTGCTGATGCCGGAATGCAAGCCAATGAACTATAATCCCCTGGTCCAACATCTTCCCGAATGGCATTTTGTATCAATATCTCTAACTCGTTTTTGAACTGTATATCGCTAATCATTTTTATAGGAAATTTATAGAATGCTAAAGTAATGCATATTTTGTGGAATTGAAAATTTACGAACTGGCATCTTTAGAAAAAGTAGCAAACGGATCTATTTTATTTACTAAACTACAACCCAAAATCAGAATCTGTGGCTTCATTCCGTTAGTAAACAAGGCTATAAAAAAAATAATATTTTCTGATTTTTAGACAGGAAAAAACCACCATCAATTTTATCTCAAATTCGTGGATTTAAACCTAAAAATAACGATTTGGCAGATTTAATCCAAACAAGTTTCTACGAAATCAATAATTTTTATTTAGGCATTTATTATTTAAAATCTTATATTTGAAAATAGTAATCAAATCAATATTTATGAAATCTTTTTTAAGCCTTTTTTTTGTAACAGCATTACTTTTCACTTCTTGTAAAAAAGAAGTAGAAACATCAAATACCACTCCAACAAATGTAGTTCCTTTTACTGAGGTTGGCAGACAAATGCAAAGTCAGTCTCAAACTGCCACCCAACAACAACAAAATACAAATACGCAGCCAACAACCGTAGCAGCAGGAATGAATCCGGCGCATGGACAAGCGGGTCATCGTTGCGATATTGCTGTAGGCGCACCATTAAGCGCTCCGATCACTAAAAATGCTTCAGCAACTCCACAACAAAACGCAGCGGTTCCTGCTAACACAGTAACCACAACTAAACCGGAAACAACGCCTACCGCTGAAGGCATGAATCCGCCACACGGACAAACGAATCATCGCTGTGATATTGCTGTTGGTGCTCCGTTGCCAAAATAATTAGGTATAAATCCTAAAAAGTTGACGCTACTTTTAGTTTTTAAATCTTAAATATTGCATTTAATAAAAACATTAATTAGCACTAAATAATTTCTTATACCCATTAATTATGGAACCAATTTTAATTTTTGATTTTAATTTAAAAAGTGACTTAAACAATTGGAAAATTGTAAACGACACTGTGATGGGCGGAAAATCTCAAAGTAAATTCTATCTGAATTCCGATGGATTTGGAACTTTTGAAGGCAGCGTTTCGTTAGAAAATAATGGCGGATTTTGTTCCGTAAAATATGTTTGTGAACCAATTGATTTGACAGATGCTAAACACATTTCTATCCGTCTTAAAGGTGATGGTAAACAATACCAATTCAGAGTTAAGCCCAATCAAACTGATTCCCATTCGTATGTATTTCCTTTTCAAACTACTACAGATTGGCAAACTATAGAAATTCCAATTAGCGAATTATATCCTGCTTTCAGAGGACAAAAACTAGATCTACCTAATTATGACGGTTCTAATTTAGAGGAAATTGCTTTCCTGATAGGTAATAAACAAGAAGAACCATTTCGATTACAAATTGATAGCATTGAAGTGAAATAAATATCATCTTAGTTTTCATTATACAAACTTAAAGTCAGATTATCAATTTCCATCAAAGAGAATATGCTTTGAAACTGTTAATTTTTCTATCTTCGCGCCTCTGAAATTCAACAAAAATGAACATCAAATTGATTGCTATCGGTAAAACTGATAACAAAGCCTTACAATCTTTAATAGACGATTATATGAAGCGGTTGTCTTTTTACATTAAGTTTGACTTAGATATTATTCCTGATATCAAAAACGTAAAAAACTTATCCGAAAGTCAACAAAAAGAGAAAGAAGGCGAACTGATTTTGGCGAAAATTACACCAACGGACCAACTTGTTTTGTTGGACGAAAACGGAAAAAATCTATCCAGTGTAGGATTTTCAGAAGAATTACAGAAGAAAATGAACTCCGGAGTAAAGACATTAGTTTTCGTAATTGGTGGTCCTTATGGATTTTCAGATGCCGTATATGCTAAAGCACAAGGCAAAATATCACTGTCTTTAATGACTTTTTCGCATCAAATGGTGCGGATATTCTTTATAGAGCAATTGTACCGCGGCTTCACGATTTTAAGAAACGAACCTTATCATCATCAGTGAAATTGAGTGTTTAATAATTAATCTCAGTTCTCAGTTGATTTGATTAAAAAATAAACTCTTCCTGTTTTATATTAAATTCCGATGAAGGCAACTTTAAACTATTTATGAAAATTTTATCTTGAATGTAACTTCCAAAATTCAAGTTTTTATCAAAGCAAAAAATGTATTGGCTGGATTTGTTATTTGGTGCTTTATTAAAATAGGCTTGCAGTTTTTCTTGTTTTACCACAATATCATCTACTAAAATTTCATTGTTTTTGGTAAAAAAGACAACAACTCCTGACTTTGGTTTTTCCATGTTGTAATACACATTTGTAAAAGGAATAAAGGCGAGATTTTTACCAATCGTATCGGCGTAAGAATAATAATTTTCGGCCTTTTCATTCTTGTGTGCTTTTTCTTCACGCTTTTTTTGTTGCAATTTCATGATTTCCGGAATTGTAAGTCGCAACGGCAAACGTTTGTCTACATTTAGAATCCAATTGGTAGAAATAATACTGTTTTTTCGGTTTACTTCTGCCAGCGTATCTTTGCCTTTTGTCCTAAAAAAAATATAGATTGGCGAAAGATCTACAACATCTTTAACAATCGTTGTGTTGGCTTTTGGTAATAAAACAGCTTCTTTGTTTCCACAAGAAAATAGCATAAAAAGAACAATCAGAGTAAAATATTTCATCTTTATAAATTGATTTTATTAAATAATGTAACGCATTCCACAGCTTCTTTTACATCGTGAACACGCAGGATTTTTGCTCCTTTAGTCAATGCCAGAGTATTCAAAACCGTAGTTCCATTTAGCGAATTTTCTATTGTAATGTCAAGCGCTTTATAAATCATGGATTTTCTTGAAATCCCAACAAGAAGTGGCAACTCCAGCATGTTAAACAATTCCATTTTTTGAAATACTTCGTAATTTTGAGCTATTGTTTTAGCAAAGCCAAAGCCCGGATCGATGATTAAATCATTAATTCCAAAACTTCTGGCCAGCGCTATTTTTTGAGAAAAATAGAACAACATTTCTTTTACAATATCATCGTAATCAGTAAGTGTTTGCATCGTTTGCGGGTTTCCTCGCATGTGCATCATAATATACGGAACATTGTATTTTGCTATTGTCTCCAGCATTTTATCATCCAGATTTCCGGCTGCAATATCGTTGATGATAGCTGCACCGCTTTCAATAGAAGCTCTGGCCACTTCACTTCTAAAGGTGTCAATCGAGATTATTGTTTCTGGAAAATGCTTTAGAATCAAATCAACAACAGGAACAATTCTCGAAATTTCTTCTTGTTCCGAGACAAATTCTGCATTTGGTTTGCTGGAATAAGCCCCAATATCTATAAAAGTTGCGCCATCAAGTAGCATTTTTTCAACTTGAGATAATATTTCAGTTTCATTTTTATACTTTCCACCATCAAAAAAAGAGTTTGGAGTCACATTCAAAATCCCCATTACTTTGGGAGTTGATAAGTCAACAAGTAATCCTTTGCAGTTAATCGTCATTCGTTTACAGTTTAAAAGACTTCAAAATTCTACATTCAAAAAAATTATCTTATTTTTGAAAAAATTTGAATACAAATATACACCAATAATGAAGAATACTTCAAATGAATATGATACTGTAATTGCGATTTGTCGAGCGCTGTTTATCAACAAAATGAAAGATTACGGATGTGCTTGGCGCATTTTAAGATTACCTTCATTGACAGACCAAATCTACATCAAAGCCCAAAGAATTAGAAGCTTACAAGAGAACGAAGTTCGCAAAATTGATGAAGATGAAACGGGCGAATTTATCGGGATTATCAACTATTCTATCATGGCGTTGATTCAATTGGAATTAGGCGTTGCGGACCAACCCGATTTAGAAGTTGCAAAAGCGACTGAATTGTACGATGCTAAAATCAAATTGACCAAAAATTTAATGGAAGATAAAAATCATGATTATGGAGAAGCTTGGCGAGAAATGCGTGTGAGTTCACTGACAGATTTGATTTTGCAAAAACTACTTCGTGTCAAACAAATTGAAGACAATAAAGGAAAAACATTAGTTTCTGAAGGAATCGATGCTAACTATCAGGATATGATAAATTATTCGGTTTTTGCCTTGATTCTAATGGGTTTTGGAAATAATTAATTAAAAGCAATAACAAAACATGAAAAATATAATTACTCAATTTTCTAGAATTTTCGTTGGAATTCTATTTATTATCTCTGGATTAATCAAGCTGAATGACCCAATTGGGTTCTCTTATAAATTAGCGGAATATTTCAGTGAACCCGTTTTCAACATGCCCTTCTTCATTCCATTTGCTTTGGGAATTGCCTTATTTTTAGTAATTCTAGAAGTAGTTTTGGGAATTATGCTGCTCATTGGTTACAAGACAAAATTTACTGTTTGGAGTTTATTAATCTTGATTGTATTATTTACTTTCCTAACTTTTTATTCTGCTTATTTTAATGTGGTAAAAGATTGTGGTTGTTTTGGCGACGCATTAAAACTGACACCTTGGCAATCGTTCACTAAAGATATCGTTTTACTTTTCTTTATTCTGATATTATTTTTTAATCAAAAATTAGTAAAACCGTTGTTTAGTAATAGCGTACAAAACATAGTTATTTACGCTAGTATCGTTTTATCCTCGCTTACGGGAGTTTGGGTACTGAACCATTTACCTTTAATCGATTTCCGACCTTATAAAGTAGGGAACAATATTCAAAAAGGAATGCGAATTCCTGACGGAGCTGAGAAATCGGTAGTGGAAATGGTATTTATTTACAAAGTTGGCGGTGTCAACAAAGAATTTACTGAAAAAGAGTTAATGGCAATTCCTGAAGGTGCTGTATTTGTTGACCGAAAAGACAAAGTCATCACGGAAGGGTACGTTCCTCCTATTCATGATTTTACAATGGAAAAAGACGGTTCCGATTATAAAGACGAATTTTTAGCAGAACCAAAATTGATGTTAATAACCGCTTATGATTTGGTTAAAGCAGATCACAGTGGAATGGCAAAAATGGAAAAGTTAAATCAAGAAGCTAAAGAAAAAGGTTATAAAGTAGTTGGTATGACTGCATCTTCAGCAGAAGAAATAGCTGCTGCAAAAAAACAATTTAAATTGACATTTGACTTCTATTTTTGTGATGCTATTACCGTAAAAACGATTGAGAGAGCCAATCCAAGTATTATTTTGATTGAAAAAGGAACGATACAACAAAAGGTACATCACAATGATATTGCTGATTTAAAATTTTAAAAAAATTATATTGTTTAAAGTCGTGAAGCCCGAATGGATACCTTTACGACTTTGGACTTAAAAGAAATGATAAATGCTTTCGATTATTTTTAGACTATAACGTTATTGCTTTGTAATTTTCGGAAAATGCTTTCAAAATTACTTCTTGCTAACAACGCATTCAAATTGTTTGTTTAACTTTGTTAAAAACAAATTGAAAATGAAAAGAATAATAGCATTACTGATTGCGTTTGCAACATTCTCTTGCACCTCAAGTACAGAAAAAACTGAATTCTCCAAAGAAGCTTTATCAGAAACCCTTTTGGCCACTGACGGAAGCCAAGTCGCTTTTAAGGATATCCTAAAAAAATATAAAGGAAAAACATTGGTAATAGAAGTTTGGGCTTCATGGTGTGGAGATTGTGTAAAAGCAATGCCCAAACTAAAAGAATTACAAGCTAATAATCCTGAAGTCGCCTACTTATTTATTTCGATGGATAAAACCGCCGATAAATGGAAAGCCGGAATTGAAAAACACCAATTAAAAGGAGGTCATTTTATGGCAAATGACCAAATGAAAGGTGTATTTGCTAAAGCCGTAGACGTAGACTGGATTCCAAGATACATCATTGTGGATAAAAATGGCAATATTGTTTTATACCGCGCCATAGAAACCGATTTTGATAAAATCAATAAGACCCTTAAAGATTTAAAATAATACATTCAATTGTTCAATTACAATTTTAAATAACATAGCCAAAAACTAAATATAACCCAATTAAAATGAGAAAGAAGATTGTTGCCGGAAACTGGAAAATGCATAAAAATGCAGAGCAAACAGAGGATTTATTAAATGAATTGATAGCGAAAATTCCAACAGACACAGCTGTTCAAGTTATTGTAGCTCCTACTTTTATAAACTTGGCTTCCGCTGTTGATCATTTAGAATTTACTAATATTGACGTAGCTGCACAGAACGTTCATGAAGCAGAAGGTGGCGCTTTTACAGGCGAAATTTCAGCTGATATGCTTAAAAGCGTTGGTGTAGATATTGTAATTCTGGGACATTCAGAACGCAGAGCAATCTTTCATGAAACGGATGCTTTAATTGCTAACAAAGTAAATACAGCTTTGGAACATGACATGAGAGTTATTTTTTGTTTTGGAGAAGAGTTAAAAGACCGTCAATCAAAAAATCATTTTAACGTAGTAGAAAATCAGTTAAGAGACGGTTTATTTCATATTGAAGCAAAAGACTGGGATAATATTGTTTTAGCTTACGAACCAGTTTGGGCAATAGGAACCGGAGAAACAGCTTCACCAGAACAAGCGCAGGAAATGCATGAATTTATCAGAGAAACAGTTCGTAAAGCATATGGAAGCGAGATTGCAGAAAATGTATCTATTCTTTATGGCGGAAGTGTAAAACCGGATAATGCAAAAGAAATATTCTCAAAACCTGATGTAGACGGTGGTCTTATTGGCGGTGCTGCGCTTAAAGCTGATGATTTTGTTGCGATTGTCAATGCTATTTAAATATCATTTTTAAACTTTATAAACAAAGCGATGATTTATTTCATCGCTTTTTTTTTAAATTCCTATTTCCACCTGAAAACGTACATACCAATTATTTTTTGTGCTTCCGTCAAAATAATTTAAAGCATCAAAAGTCAATTCACTTTGCAACTTAAAAGTATGTTCCCAAACATATTTGGTTAAACCAATAGTGTATTGTTTAGCATTTGGAGCCAAAGTCCGGATATCCGCTCCTACTTTTTGAGTGGAATATCTGCCGATAATTTCATAATTGGAAGGAAAATTATAACTCAATTGATGATCAAATCCGTTACCAACAAAAGCAAAATTAGATTGTGAAATATCATATGGATTTATCGTAACGGCATTTCTTGAAGTAGTTCTCGACATATAACTTGACATGGCGGCCCAACCGTTGTATTTAACCAAAACATCCAGCATCAATGATTTCATAGTACGAGCTTCGAATAAATCATTCCCTAATTGACCTTGAGTTCTTTTGGCGTGATTATTTTGCTGAAAAGCTCCTGAAAACATTAATTTTGGCTTTTTTTCTCTTACAATATCCCCTTCAAAATAGGTTCCGTCTCTTGAAAACGCTCCAAACGGTAACAACTCTACCTTACCAGTTAAGGCAACACCAGTATCTGTATTCCCCGTGATATTTCGACCTTCTCCTGTTGAAATAGCTGTTTTAAAATTATAGGAAAATTTCTCTTGAAATTCGTTCATATTGTGAACTTGAAAACCAAAATCCCTATCAATTGTAAATTTGGCATTGTTAATCGATCGGTCTGTTAACTGTAATCCGCCTGAAGAATTCACACGCTGGCGATTTCCTGGTAATTTTGTTTGTCCAAAACTGATATTCCAGTGTCTGTTAGGTCTGTAAAAAACAACTGCATCTCTGATAATATTTATGTTCTCACCTTCTCTAATTTCACCAACATCGCCCGGAGCAAATGACAATTGAACTGCATATAAAAATTTTGGACTTCCCACATACCCGTCTAATCGCAAACGTAATCTTCGGATTTGTCCATCGTAAGCGCCTTTTTCATCCTCATTTTCATAATAAGTTAATCTGTTTTGCATTCGAAAACGAATATTTAATTGGTAGAGACTGTCAGGTGAAGTTATTCCAATTCCTTTACCAAAACTATAATAAGGAAGTGCCGATAATTTTAAATCATTATCCTGTTTGTTTTGTTTTATATTAACTTGAGCAATACTGGTAAAACTGGATAGAAAAATAAAAAATAAAATAATTTTTTTCATTGTAAAGTTGTGTGTTAACGGTGCAAATGTAAAATAAAATTTGATTTACAAATGCGGTTTAAATAGTGATTGTTACCTTTGCAAAAAAAATAAGCATGTCAAACATTTATATTGGGTATCATTTTACTGTTACTCCAAAAGAATTAGGCTCTGAAATACTAATTGCAGAGTTGGGCGAAAAAGCCTTCGAAAGTTTCACAGAAACTGAAACAGGGATTTCGGCTTTTGTTCAAAAGGATTTATGGGATGAAACTATTTTAGAAGATATTCACATTTTACAATCCAAAGAGTTTACGATTGATTATACTTTTGAAGAAATTGACCAAATAAACTGGAATGAAGAATGGGAAAAGAATTTTAAAGCCATTGATGTAGAGGGAAATTGTCACGTACGTGCTCCTTTTCACCCAAAAACGAATGCCGAATTTGATATCGTTATCGAGCCAAAAATGAGTTTTGGAACAGGTCATCATGAGACTACACACATGATGATTCAGCATTTGTTGGAAATGGATGTTACCGGAATGAAAACCCTTGATATGGGATGCGGAACTGCCATTTTAGCGATTCTTGCAGAGATGAAAGGTGCCCAACCAATTGATGCTATTGACATTGACAATTGGTGTTATTTAAACTCCATTGAAAATGCCGAACGCAATAATTGCAAACATATTACAGTTTATGAAGGTGAAGCTGCATTACTGGAAGGCAAAAAATACGATTTAATTATAGCCAACATTAACAGGAATATTTTGTTGAACGATATGCAAAATTACGTAGACAGTTTAAATTCTAATGGAACACTACTTCTAAGCGGGTTTTATCACGAAGATATACCATTTATAGACGCTTCGTGCACCGAAAAAGGCCTTACGTATGTTAAAAAATTTGAAAGAAACAATTGGGTATCTTTAAAATTCGTAAATTAGTGGTATTATTTTTTTATTAATTACGAAAGTACAAAAACGTACAAAATGAGTACTAAAGAAAAAGTAAGAGAGAGAGTTAGTGTAAAAGAGTCCGCGAGTTTAAACAACGAAATCATTGTTTATAATGATGATGAAAATACTTTTGATCATGTCATTGAAACTTTAATTCGCGTTTGTAATCACACTCCGGAACAAGCCGAACAATGTTCATTAATTGTGCATTATAATGGCAAATGTACCGTCAAAACGGGTCCTTACGAAAAATTGAAACCACAATGCACCCAATTATTAGAAGCAGGATTGAATGCAGAAATAATTTAAGAAGAATAAGAACTTCCCATTGAGAAATAAATTACTGTGAATAATTCAAAAACATTCTCTTTTATTCTATATTTGAGTAATATAAAGTGTTTTTATGGAAGAATATGGTAAAATTTTAGTTTTTGTGATGCCCGTCTTTTTGATATTGATTATCATCGAGAAAATTTATGGGCATTACAAAGGGGAAGATACGTCACCTAACATGGATTCTGTTTCCAGCGTGAGCTCTGGAATGGTGAACTCGATGAAAGATGTTTTGGGACTTAGCATTACGCTGGTTTCCTACAATTGGATTGTCTCTAAAATAGCATTATTCGATCTTGAGGCTAACATTTTCACCTATTTTATTGGATTTATTGCTATAGATTTTTATGGCTATTGGAGTCATCGTTGGTCTCATCAAATTAATTTTTTATGGAACAAACATGCTATTCATCATAGTAGTGAGGAATTCAATCTGGCCTGTGCCCTACGCCAACCTATTTCCAGTTTTGTCAATCTATTTACCTTTTTATTAATCCCGGCTGCTCTTTTAGGAGTTCCCTCCAAAGTAATTGCAATAACGTTGCCGATTCATTTATTCCTCCAATTCTGGTATCACACCAAGCACATAAAGAAAATTGGTTTTCTGGAAAACATACTGGTTTCGCCATCACATCACAGGGTTCATCATGCCATTAACCCAGAATATATGGACAAGAATCATTCACAGGTATTCATCATTTGGGATAAATTGTTTGGTACTTTTCAAGCGGAATTAGAAACTGTTCCACCAGTTTTTGGAATCACGAGACCAGCGAGAACCTGGAATCCCATTAGGATTAATTTTCAGCATTTATGGTTGCTGATTACAGATTCTTGGCGCGCTGAAAACTGGAAAGACAAGTTTACCATTTGGTTTAAACCAACAGGCTGGCGTCCAGAAAATTTTGAAGAGAAATATCCCGTAACCAAAATCACCAATGTTTATGATTTTGAAAAATATGGAGTTCAACATTCTAAAAAACTGATGTACTGGTCCTTATTTCAAGCTATCATTACATTGTTACTTATTAGTTATATGTATAATTCCATTGCCAAAATAGGTTTGCCAAATGTATTTATTTACGGCGCATTCATCTTCCTGACCGTTTACAGTTACACAGAACTGATGGACACCCGGAAAATTTCTGTATTCTGGGAAAGTATTCGTTTTACATTCGGAATTGGACTAATCTTCTATTTTGGAGGTTGGTTTGGCATGGACCAACTATTTCCTTTTGCGAGTTATGTCGTTGCAGTTTATCTGATCTTGTCATTGATTGTAACTATATATTTTGTCAGTATTAATTTCGAAAAAGAAAAAATGATTGTAACGCAATCTTAAAAACAAAATATGAAAAGCAACGTAATATTAAATAGTTTTATCGGATTTAGTCTCGTTTATCTTTCGTTTATATTTTTTGGGAATGAATATACAGCTTGGTTTTTAAAACCTTTTTTATTGCCATTTTTACTTTTAGCTGTTTATTTTCAAGAAAGGTTCTCTACTAAGAACATTCTTTTAACCGCTTTGACTTTGTCATGGGTAGGTGATATTATTTTGATGTTCGCTGACAAAGGAGAATTGTATTTTATCGCAGGATTGATTGCCTTTCTACTTTCGCATATTTCCTACATAATACTATTTAGCAAACAATTAAAGATTAATTTAAAAAAAAGTAAAATCATTTTTTGGGTTGGAGTTACCGCAATTGCCTTCTATTTAATAGTAATAATGCTGATTTTACTGCCAAGTCTGGGTGATTTAAAAATTCCTGTTTTTGTTTATGCGCTGACAATTTCAATTATGTTATTGTTTGCGCTCAAAGGATTCTTAAACTGGCAAAAACCTGCCAATAGCTATATTTTAATTGGAGCTATCGTTTTTGTAGCTTCTGATAGTCTTTTGGCCTTTGATAAATTCTATGCGCCGTTGCAATACAGTTCCTTACTGATTATGGCTACCTATTTGCTTGCGCAGTATTTGATTGTCATTGGGATTTTAAAATTAAACAAAAAAAAGTAGCATCTTCATACGAAAACGCTACTTTGATTTAAGCTATTTTTCGATTAATGAGGTAATTTATTTTTTAATAATCCATATAAATAAGTTCCCAAAAGTGCGCCAAAAAGTACTATTGAAACAGTCCAAAAACCGGCTCCCAACAAGATAAATATAGGACCTGGGCAAGAACCGACCAAAGCCCATCCCAATCCAAAAAACAATCCACCAATCCAGTATCGTGCAGATCCTTTTTCTTTATCCGGAATTTCAATCGATTCTCCTTTAATGTCTTTTATGTTATTTCTTTTTATGATTTGAATACCAATAATTCCTGTCAAAATAGCCACAGAAATAATTCCGAACATGTGAAACGACTGAAATTGAAACATTTCATAAATGCGATACCAAGAAACAGCTTCAGATTTGGTTAGAACAATTCCAAAAATAAATCCAACCAATATATATTTTAGTATATTTTTCATGCTTTATATTTTAAATTTTTAAATAATTAGAGCTTATCTATTTTCTACTTTACAATTAATGGCAATAAAAAATGTACCATTATCAACCCACCGATAAAAAATCCGATAACTGCTTTTAAAGAAGGAATTTGTAAATTACTCAAACCTGAAATTGCATGTCCAGAAGTACAACCACCGGCATAACGAGAACCAAAACCTATCAAAACACCACCAATGAGTAGTATGAAAATACTTTTTGGTGATTGTAAAATTGCTGTTCCAAAAAGAGCATCCGGCAATAATTTTCCGTTTGGAGCTTCAATACCAAGTTGTGCTAATTGTGCAATCGTCTTTGGATTAATAGCCACATTTGAAGCATCACTCATAAAATGCACGGCAACAAAACCACCTAACATAGCTCCTAGAACGACTACTAAATTCCACCGTTGTGCTTTCCAATCAAAATCAAAAAAGGCTACTCGTTTTCCTAAACCAGCCATTGAACACAATGAACGCAAGTTAGAAGACATCCCGAACGACTTTCCAAAATAAATCAAAGAAAGCATAATCATACCAATCAAAAACCCAGAAAAATACCAGGACCATGTTTGAAAAATAATATCCATATTGTTTTTTTGTGCAAAGATAAGAAGCATTTTACGAAATTTTGGAAGAAATAGTTCTGACAGTTAAAAAGTGCGAATTCAAATTATTACGGGAACACGCTGTAAGGTTTAAAGTTCTGTTTATATTTGTATTATTTAAATTACATGGTACTGTAATTGCTATTTTAAACTTTACCTGTAAAATTATTTTAAATATGAAAAAATCAATCCTTTTTATTGCATTACTAATTGGAATAACATCTTGCTCCAGTACACAATCTACTTTGAAAAACACAGATGATAAAGCGCCAAATCTTACTCTTTCAAAAGACAATACTTTTGTGATTACCGAATACAGTAAAGACAAAAAATATGGCTACGACAAAGATTACCCAATCAATATTTTCTTTAACAACACCGAAAACGAAACAATAAATCAAGGTAGGTTTTTGAATGCGTTAGCGGGTCCAAAAGGCGAAAATATCACATTTTCTAAACTGGAAAGCTGTTGCCCGTTTCCAACAAAAAGAAGCGAGTTGGGTGCAGGATTTTTGGATGTTTATGAATTAAAATGGGTGGGCCAGAAAAAACCAGTTTTACTATATTTAAACATCTATGAAAAAGGAGTTTTGATGGTTCCATTGGGACTTTCATTAAAAAAATAATAGATTTTAGAATACCCTAACATCCTTGTAAACCAAATCCGTAGCCCTGATGGAAGGGAAAATCCTCCTGTTTTTTAGGGAGATTGTAACGGACAGCAGGAAACAGCTCCTAAAAAAAAGTTAATGCGGGAAATTATTTGGAAATCGTAAATCGTAAATCGCAAATCATAACTACCTTTGCACCTTTAAAAAATCATATTATGAACCTACAACATATTCCACAAATCAAATATACTGACAGCGGCAACTTCTTCCTACTTGCAGGGCCTTGCGCCATTGAAGGAGAAGAAATGGCGATGCGAATTGCCGAAAAATTAGTTGGTATTACTGAAAATTTACAAATCCCTTTCGTTTTTAAGGGTTCTTTCAAGAAAGCAAACCGCTCTAGAATTGACAGTTTTTCAGGAATTGGAGACGAGAAAGCATTAAAAATCCTTAGAAAAGTTTCGGAAACTTTTAAAGTTCCCACTGTTACGGATATTCATACCAATGAAGATGCGGATATGGCGGCTCAATATGTTGATGTGTTACAAATTCCAGCTTTTTTAGTGCGTCAGACGGATTTAGTTATGGCTGCTGCCAATACAGGAAAAGTAGTCAACTTGAAAAAAGGACAATTCATGAGCCCTGAAAGCATGAAACATGCTGTTCAAAAAGTATTGGATTGTCACAATGAAAAAGTGATGGTTACAGATAGAGGATCGATGTTTGGCTACCAAGACATGATTGTTGATTTTAGAGGAATTCCTACGATGCAACAATACGCTACCACTGTTCTTGATGTTACGCACTCCTTGCAACAACCCAACCAAACGGCTGGTATAACTGGTGGAAGGCCTGATATGATTGAAACTATTGCCAAAGCTGGTATTGCGGTAGGCGTGGATGGAATCTTTATAGAAACCCATTTTGATCCTGCTAACGCAAAAAGCGATGGTGCTAATATGTTGCATTTGGATTATTTTGAATCCTTAATGACCAAATTAGTCGCAATTAGAAAAACAATAAATTCATTTTAAATTTAGGCCCCAAATTCATTGAAACATTTTTTATTATATTCCGCATTCCTTACTATTTTATTTACCAATAACACAATTGCACAGGAAACTACAGAAATTCGAGGTAAATATTCAACTCATAACAAAGGGAAATTTTTTATTTCATGGGGAGGAAACAGAGACAGTTACTCCAAATCAGACATAACTTTTCAAGGTAAAGATTACGATTTTACCCTAGAAAATGTTCAAGCACACGACAAACCAAAAGGCTGGCATGTAGACTACATCAATCCAGCCCGTATGACCATACCTCAGACTAATTTTAGAATGGGGTATTTCATGAACGATCATTACAGTATTGCTATAGGCGTAGATCACATGAAATATGTGATGTCACAAAATAAGGCCGTTGACATCAATGGGTATTATCCAAATCCGGGATCTTATGATGAGTTATTGGGCAATAATCAAGTGCTTCTGACTGAAGAATTTCTTAAGTACGAACACACTGATGGTTTAAATTATGTAAATACTGAGTTATCAAGACATGATGATATTTCGTCTATTTTCAAAATTGGAAATACCGACAAAATTCAAGTTAATTTAACAGAGGGTGTTGGTCTTGGATTATTATACCCAAAAACAAACACAACTTTGTTAGGAAAAGAACGTCACGATGACTTTCATGTTTCAGGTTATGGAACTTCATTGAAAGCAGGTTTAAATGTTACTTTTTTCAAACACTTTTATATTCAAGGAGAGCTGAAAGGTGGCTATATTACTATGCAGGACATACGAACTACCGAAAATGCCGAAGACAGTGCCTCACAAGATTTTTTCTTTTTTCAGAGAATCATTGCCGTGGGAGGAATTTTTAGAATTTAATACATCCATTGTCAAAAATCATTAAAGCTGTCATTTATGATGGCTTTTTTTATGAATTTCACTTAAAATAAATCAAAAAGTATAAAATTAACAACCGTTGAATTGTTTGATTTTTTTTCTTTATTTAAATTTTAATTAGTTAAATTTAACCATCGAATTTGTTTATTTCAAGTTGAATAATGTTAACACGAAAAAGTTCTTTAAAATTATAAATGACCAAAAATAACACCATTATATCTTCTTTAAAAACGGACTATCACTTTGATAATTTCTTTAATATCTCAGCTGATTTTATCTGCATTGCAGGATTTGATGGTTATTTTAAAAGAATAAATCCTGCTGTTTCAAAATTATTAGGCTTTACGGAAGAGGAATTATATTCCAGACCAATCAGCAGTTTTATTTACACCGCCGACCTCCAAATTACCATAAAAACAAGGGAAGAAGTATACAAAAATAAACCTCTTTTGAATTTCGAAAACCGTTATTTAACTAAAAGCGGGGAGATTGTCTGGTTGTCATGGACATCAATGCCCGTGGAATCCGAGAAATTAGTGTACGCCATTGCCAAGAACATCACGCATAAAAAAAGAGTTGAAGAAGAACGGAATTTACTTCTTACAAACCTTACACAAATCAATAAGGAACTTACGCTTTTGTCTCATAAAACTTCACATGATTTAAAGTCTCCCATAAATAATATGCTTTCTGTTTTCAGCCTTATTGATGTTTCAAAAATTAATGATCCAGAAACGTTAGAGTTAATAGAAATTCTTAAATTAATCAGTGAAAACTTAAAAAAAACTTTAAATGATTCTATCGATAAATTAGTTGAAAATGAGAGTATCAATACTCAAATAGAAGAAATAAATTTAAATGAATCCCTTCACGAAGTCCTTGCCTCTATAAATTCTTTGGTAAGAGATTCAAGAGCAATTATTAATATTGACTTTTCAGCTTTTGAACAAGTTATTTTTAACAAAGCATACATCAAAAGTATTTTTTTAAATTTACTCACTAATTCCATTAAATATACAAAACCGCATCAAGCACCCGTTATTACCATCCAATCTAGAAAAGTCAACGGAGTGAATCAATTAATTTTTTCTGATAATGGACTTGGTTTTGATATGGAAAAAGTTAAAGATAAGATTTTTGGATTGTACGAAAAATTCCATAGCAATGTTGATAGTAACGGTATAGGATTGTATCTGGTTTACAATCATATTACTAGATTAGGTGGCAAAATTGCAGTGGAGAGTAAAATAAATGAAGGTGCTACCTTCACTATTTCTTTCAAATATTGAAAAAAAAAAAAAAAATGATTTTAGCACCTTCAAATTAGAGTTTTTTTATTTTGCTATACCATTTTGATCCATCAGATAAAGTAAGGAAGCCATAGCCGCTGCTCCAAGTTCCAACTCTCTTTTGTTGACAGCATCGAAAGTGTCATTTGAAGCATGATGGTAATCAAAATAACGTTGTGAATCCGGTTGCAATCCCACTTTTACGATATGATTGGATTGTAAAGGACCAATATCAACACCGGAATGTCCTTTTACAAATTTGTGAATTAAATATGGTTCGAATAACGTGGCCCAACTACTGATTTTATTGAAATTAGCTTCATCAGAATCAATTGAAAATCCTCTTGGTGAGAACCCGCCCGAATCACTTTCTAAAGCAAAAATATGATTCTCATTGTTTTTATTAGATAGTGTTTCATATTCTTTACCGCCTCTAACACCGTTTTCTTCGTTCATAAACAACACCACACGCAACGTATTTTTAGGCTTATACCCAATATTTTTGAAGATATTCAGTATTTCCATACTTTGCACACAACCAGCGCCATCATCGTGAGATCCGTCTCCCAAATCCCAGGAATCAAGATGCCCGCCAACGACCATTATTCTTTCAGGATGTTCAGAACCCGTCATCTCTCCTACCACATTATACGATAAAATATCGTCAAAGGTCTGACAGGATTGTTTGAAATAAAATAATGCGTTCGGATTTTGTTTTAAACTTTTGCTTAAAAGTTCGGCTCCATTTGTACTAATAGCAGCAGCCGGAATTCGTTGTCCTTTGGCGATTTCACCATAATTAGTTGCTCCGGTATGCGGTAAATCATCCAAGCGCAAATTCATCGATCTGACAATTACGGCTACTGCACCCAGTTTCCCGGCTTCTCTGGCTCCTGATGATCTTTGGTCGACACAACTTCCGTATGCTTTAAAAGTTTCGATAAATTCAGGATTCATCGCTCTGTTGAAGAAGATGATTTTTCCTTTTACTTTTTCTTCCCCTAATGCGGTTAATTCTTCTAAACTCTTTACTTCCAGCACAGCTGCTTGTATTCCTTTTTTAGGAGTGGCAACGGAGCCACCAAGCGCACATACTGGAAAAGTTATTTTTTGTTTTCCCACTTGTAAATAAGCGATTTCTTTTTGGCCCCTCACCCATTTTGGCACCATTACTTCCTGAAGATACACCTTATCTAATCCCAGTGTTTCCAACTGTGCTTTGGCATACAAAACCGCTTTCTCTGCTCCAGTTGAACCTGATAATCGGGATCCAATGGTATTGGATAAATGGTCCAGCCAAGGATAGCATTTAGCATCGGTCAAGGATGATTTGTATATTTCCTTTAAAGTTTGCTCGTCTTTGGTTTGCGCAAAAGCAGTAATTCCACCAAACAAAAGTGTGGCTAAAACAATTGATTTTTTCATAATAAATTCAGGTCTTTTTTGGTATTTTTCTTTACAATTTTGGTTTTGGTTGCTGTGGCAATTTCGTAATTTTTAACGAATATCTGAGGTATGATTCAAAAAAAATCGTGCAAGTTTTAAATTCTTGAAGGATTTAAGTATTATTGGATAGGTTCAAAACTGATTGCTGTTCCTCCTCCCGGAGCCAAATTCAAATTAATTTTTGATTTGCTGGTCACCACAATTGTTTTGATTTGGTACGCAATTGGATTGTTTTTCCAATCGGCATCTTTCGCATCTTCATAAATTATGGCTTTGTATTTTTTGCCTTTGGTCAGAAAGTCTAATTTGATCTCTGATTTTCTGGCATTCTCATCAGTAATTGCGCCAAGAAACCAAGTTTCTTTTCCTTTTGTTTTTCGGGCAACAGTAATATAATCTCCCGGTTCTGCTTCTAAATACTTGCTTTCGTCCCAATCTGTTTCAACGTCTTTGATAAACTGAAAAGCATCTGGGTATTTCTCGTAATTTTCTAACAAATCGGCTGCCATTTGCAACGGAGAATACATGGTTACGTACAAAGCCAGTTGTTTGGCTAAAGTCGTATGAACCTGCTCCGTTTTATTTTTATCATAATAACTCATTTTTATTTCAAATATTCCCGGCGTGTAATCCATAGGTCCGCCCAATTGTCTTGTAAATGGCAAAATAGTTTCGTGCATAGGTGGATTTCCAACGCTCCAGGCATTGAATTCATTACCACGAGCCGCTTCGGCAGCGATGTAATTAGGATACGTTCTTCCGTAACCAGTTGGTCTTGAAGATTCATGAGAGTTAACCATTAATTTATAATCGGCCGCACGTTTTGCAACAAAATTGAAATGATTCACCATCGTTTGGCCGTCATGAAACTCTCCACGTGGTATAATTTTACCCACATAACCTGATTTTACAGCCGGATACTCGTATTTTTTCATTAAATCAAAAGCGCGATCCAAGTGTCTTTCATAATTACTAACAGAACCAGATGTTTCATGATGCATAATCATTTTAACCTTTTTTTCTTTGGCGTAAGCTGAAAGAGCCGCAATATCGAAATCCGGATACGGCGTTGTAAAATCAAAAACTTCTTCTTTCCAATTCCCGTTCCAATCTTCCCAACCTACATTCCATCCTTCAACAAGTACACCGTCGAAACCATTTTTTGCAGCAAAATCAATGTATCTTTTAGTATTCTCAGTAGTAGCGCCGTGTTTTCCAGACGCTTTTGGTGCATCTGCAAAATTAGTGGCATTTTGAGAGCCTGCATAATCCCAAGTGGATTTCCCTACGTGCATTTCCCACCAAATCCCAACATATTTCATAGGTTTAATCCAAGAAGTATCTTCTAATATTGATGGTTCGTTAAGGTTCAAAATCATTTTAGAAGCCACAATATCTCTGGCATCATCGCTAATCATGATTGTTCTCCAAGGCGATACGCAGGGTGTTTGCAAATAGGCTTTATCACCAATGGCATTAGGAACCAATTCAGCTTTCAATTTGTAATTCGTCACATCAGCATTCAGGTGCATCACCGGATAATTGACCAATGCCGCTTCAAAAATATTAAGATACAATCCTGATGGCACTTTCATCATTAATGGCGTTTGGACCATATATTTACCAGGAATCGATTTCACTCCAATTCCGTTGTTCATATTGATTTTGCTATTATCAATGTCTGAAAATTTAGTTTCATTGTATTCGTATTCATTGCTGTCGAAATCTCCTGGAATCCAGAATACTTTATTGTTTTCGGTTAAGTTGAATTGCGTAACCTCATCAGAAATGATAAAATAATTTAGCTCCGCCTGTTTTGGAAAATCGTATCTGAAAGCTACTCCTTCATCAAAAATTCTAAAAATGATATTCATTTTTACTTTAGATTCTTTGCTGATTAAAGAAATTATAAGTTCATTATAATGATTTACGATGCTGGATTGTTCCCCTAAAACTGGTTTCCAAGATTCGTTGAAACTAGAAGTTTTTGAAGTCAGGATTTCAAAATTAGCATCTAAAGCTGGTTTTTCCTTTAATTTTATGCCTAATGCACTTTCTAAAATAACCGCTTTGTTTTTGTAACTTACAGCGTATGACGGTTGTCCATTAGCCGCTAATTTGAAATTTAAGACTATTTTCCCAGATGGGGATTGAACGCTTTGGGCATTCCCAAAATTGAACAGAAAAAGTAGAAAAAGAAAAAATAAATATTTCATTTTGAATGATTTTTTTGAATTGATAAAAGTAAATAAAATAGCCGTTTTTCAAAGTGTAACTTATAACAAATACTATTTTTTTGTTAAAAAAAACCCTTCAGTAAAAGTACTGAAGGGCCGATCATAAATAAACAAACCAAATCTATTTAATCAAATCAAAACTAACTTTGATGTCTGTGTTCGAATTTGTACCAACAAAAACCTGAAAAGTACCAGGTTCTGCTATAAACTGTAAATCCGAATTGTAAAATTTTAATTCTTCAACAGAAATTTCAAAAGTAAGTGTTTGTTTTTCTCCTTTTTTAATGAATACTTTTTGGAATCCTTTCAACTCTTTTAGTGGCCTTGTAACTGAACCCACTAAATCTCGTATATACAATTGAACCACTTCTTTACCATCATAATTACCGGTATTAGTTACATCTGCAGTAACTTTTACTTTCTCATTGAAGTTCATTTTATCAGATGAAATTTTCAAGTTAGAATATCCAAAAGTCGTGTAACTCAATCCAAAACCAAAAGGAAATAAAGGTTCATTTCTTTCGTCAATATAATTCGATCTGAATTTTTCGAACTTACCTTCTTTGTTTCCTAATGGTCTTCCCGTATTTTTTTGGTTGTAATAAATAGGCACCTGACCAACGCTTCTTGGGAACGTAGTTGTCAATTTTCCGGAAGGATTTTCATCTCCAAACAAAACATCCGCGATGGACGCACCTGCTTCACTTCCGGCAAACCAAGTATTCAAAATAGCCGGAACTGTTTCGTTTTCCTGTACTAAAACCAATGGACGACCTGTAAATAAAACTAACACAACCGGTTTTCCTGTTTTCAATAAGGCTTGTAATAAATCTTTCTGCGCTTGTGGAATTTCAAGATTAGTTCGGCTGCTGCTTTCTCCGGACATTTCTGCTGATTCGCCAAGGGCAGCAACAATTATATCCGATTGATTCGCTATTTTCAAAGCCTCTGCCAATAATTCTTCCGTAGTTCTACTGTCTCGGTGCAAGGTTTTCCCGAACATAGTCGCTTTTTCCTCGAAAGCAGCATCATAATCCAGATTGCTTCCCTTGGCGTAAAGCACTTTGGTTCCATTCCCCGCTACTTCTTTTATTCCTGCCAATAGTGAAATAGATTTTTCCATATTGGTGGCCACACTCCAAGTACCCGCCATATTTTCTTTGGCATCAGCCAATGGTCCGATTAAAGCAATAGTTCCTGACTTTTTTAAAGGAAGCAACTGGTTTTGATTCTTTAATAAAACTAAAGATTGTGCTGAAATCGTTCTTGCTTCAGCTCTGTGGCTTTTTGTAAAAACTTCGGTTTTAGCTCTATTTTCATCACAATATTTATAGGGATCATGGAACAATCCCAAATCATATTTGGCATTCAAAATAAGACGAGTTGCATTATCTATTTGTTCGATAGTTACTTTTCCTTCTTCCAATGATTTCTTTAAAGTCGTCAGGAAACCTTCGCCCACCATATCCATTTCAATGCCGGCATTTAATGCCAAAGCAGATACGGTTTGTAAATCTCCCATTCCGTGCTCAATCATTTCAGGAATTCCTGTAAAATCAGTTACCACAAAACCGTCAAATCCCCATTGCTTGCGCAACACATCCGTCATTAACCATTTATTTCCGGTTGCAGGAATTCCATCTACTTCATTAAAAGAAGCCATAACCGAACCAACTCCAGCATCAACAGCGGCTTTATACGGTGGAAAATAATCATTATACATTCTGATTCTACTCATATCAACTGTATTATAATCACGTCCTGCCTCAGGCGCGCCGTACAAAGCAAAATGTTTGACACAAGCCAAAATGGTGTTATTAAGAGACAAATCATTTTGTTGATAGCCGTTGACCATTGCTTTTGCAATTTGGCTTCCCAAAAATGGATCTTCACCAGAACCTTCAGAAACTCTTCCCCAACGCGGATCGCGAGAAATATCAACCATAGGCGAAAATGTCCAGTTGATACCATCAGCACTGGCTTCCTTCGCTGCAATTTGAGCGGAGCGTTCAATCAATTTCATGTCCCAAGTACAAGACAATCCAAGCGGAATAGGAAAGGTCGTTTCATACCCGTGAATAACGTCCATTCCAAAAAGTAACGGAATTTTCAATCGGCTTTTTTCGACAGCAATTTTCTGTACTTCTCTAATTTTTTGAACGGACTTGATATTGAATAAACCGCCTACTTTTCCATCTTCGATATTTTTAGCTACATTAGAACTATTGGCAGCACCAGTTGTAATATCTCCCGAAGTGGGTAAATTTAATTGCCCAATTTTTTCTTCCAAAGTCATTTTCAATATTAATTCGGCAACAAATTCTGTTTTCGGTTTAATTTTAACGTTCTTTTTAGTTTGCTTTTTTTGGCTGTAGCCAAAGAGAGAAATTCCAAAAAGTAGTATAATAAGTTTGATTTTCATTTTTGTCTGTTTGTTATTAGATCAAACGCATTAAAATAAATTAAGTTTAAACCACATAGAAACATAGTGTTTATTTCTTTAAAAATAAATTTTTGGCGATGATAGGAGTTCACGATAGAAAAAAAAGGTTTGGCTTTTTTTCTAGGTCACCTATATTTAGACTGTTCGGAACAGATTTAAATCAAAAATTAAATTAAATTCTATGTTTCTATGTGGTTCAATTTTTAATGCGTTGGACCTGCGTTTATTGTTTGTTTTTTGTTTGTTTAAACATCCAATCATAAATTTCTTGGTTGTCATATACACGGGACCAACTGTCGTGATTTGCGTCATCAAAAATGGTTAATTCCACATTGGCGTTACAACTTTTTAATTTTTTATACATCGAAATGGAATACTCCACATTGACAACATCATCTAATAATCCGTGAAAAATCCGAATAGGTATAGCTTCGATTTTACAATTTTCTACCATTGGAATTCTATCCACATATCCTGCAATGGGCACTAAAGCCGCAAAAATTTCAGGATGTGCAAAAGCTAGATTCCAAGCGCCCCAAGCCCCCATACTAAGACCAGTGAGATAAATTCTGCTATGATCAATATTGTATTCTTTCTGGATTTTTAAAATCAATCGATACAACACTTCTTCATTCCAATATTCATTCTCCGGACATTGTGGAGCCAAAACATAGGCGTCTAGGTCGTGACTTTTCAAATACTTGAACGGTCCGTGCACTTTTACTTTTTCAATATCCATTCCTTTTTCTCCAGAACCGTGCAAAAAAATAAGCAGAGGTTTTTTTTCTTTGGTATTTTTTGGAATATGTAAAACATACGCTAATTCACGTTTTTGGACGATTTCCGTTTTTATGGTACCAATTATATCATTTTGTGAAAACGAAAAATGGGTTACCATTAAGAGAAGAAAAAGAAGCTTTGGATTCATTAGAAAAGAATTAAAAAAACAGATTACTTTTAAGATTCAGTAATCTGTTTTTACTTTATGAATTATTATCTATTTGTTTTTTCCAATTTATAAAGAGCAACTACTTCGCTAGCGTTTAAAGCTGATTTAAAAATTCTCATTTCGTCCAGCAATCCAGCATAATCTGTTGCCCAGCCTTCGTCTCCATGCGTGGTTGTTAACGATGGTGAAGTACTGAATTGATTAGATCCAATCACTAGTTGAGATAAATTAGGAGTTGCAAAAACCAATGCACCGTACAATGGAGCATTATTAGGATTGGCATTGCTTCCGTCAGGTCCACCTGGATTATCCCCGTAAAGAATACAAGAACCGTTTAAGTCCGTAAAAGGACCATAAGGCGTTCCATAAATACTAGTCGTTCCTTTTTCTCCATTTTTATAAACGGTGTATCTCGAAGTTACAGCATCATAGGTTAAAACCACTTGAATCCAGGTATCAATTGCTCCATCGATATTAAAAATAGGACCTTGTCCACCCCAAGCAACCCTCTTGTTTTCAATCCCCATTTTCAAACGAAGAGTATTAGGTCTGGCATTATCAGGATTTTCAAGAAACAAGTTTAATCCTCCCCAAAAACCAGCCGGGTTTACTAAAGAAAAGATTCCTTGAATTCCTTTCCCTTGTCCCGGAGCACCGCCATCAGGAACGGTTTGGCCGGATTTCATCCAAAAACTGAAACTGAAACTACTCAACGCACCTACAGCAGTTGCATTGTTGTAAACTGCATAGCGCTCCTGAGCTTTAGAACCTTGAAAAGCCTGACCTTTGATACCTTCGGTGTAGGCTACATTTTTCCCAGTTCCGGTAAGGCCGCCTTTTGAATCAGCAATGCTATTATCGAAACTCCATTTTGCAATCAGATTTCCAGCATTTACATCATCAGAAGTATTATAAGAACCAATTGGAGGGTATTCTAATGGCTCATTCGCGTCTACATTATCCGAGCAACTTGTCAGTAACTGCATTGAAAACACCGTAGTCAGACAAAATATTTTTATACTATTTTTCATGTTTTATATTTTATTAATTACTAATAATTTTTATTTATATGAGTGGATTTGCTTAAAATCCATATTTACCAGAATGAAAACCAAGATTAATCAAACCTTGTTTTACCTCAGGAGCATTCATAAATAATTGCCACAATAAACCGGTACGATAATTCTCCAACATAACCATTTCGGGTCCTTGGTCTATTGCCAAATAACGTTGCGCAGTCCATTGATAATGCTGACTATGTGCGTCATAAAATCCCGCAACGCCCCAAGTTTCTGTTTTATAATTTTCATATAAATTACGGATGAATGCTATACTTTCCAGCGGTGTATACACAATCGAGCTTATCGCTGCAGTTGGTGAAATAACGCCTTTATCATTGCTTGGCATGTGAGCATCATATCCAATAGAACCATCGCCATTACGAGAATACGAAGCTGTCAATCCCCAATAATTAGCGCCGTATCCTTTGAAACTTTTTGGATTGGCCACTGCATATAAATAGTTGATTTTAGTATGATTGGAATTTAAATCCCAATAATTGGCATATTTATCCGTCAATTGATTTGGATCTAAACCCAAATAAGAATAGTGAGCCCAAAATAATGGTCCGCCAAATTCTTCGGCACCATTATGTTTTAAAATCAAAGGGAGATTGTATTTAGTTTTGGATGAAACTATGCCGCCGCTTCTTGCCCAACCTTCGTGATAAGCAGCCGGAGCAATTGCATGTGTCGGCGAAGCTGCTGCCACAACATACGTAATTAGACATTCATTGTAGCCTTCCAGAGGAAAATTCATTTCCCAGTTGTAATTAGGAGACCAGTGCCAGAATAATTTATTCTGATTGTTGGTGTACCATTTCCAGTCCACTCCTTTCCATAACTGATCGAATTTTTGGGCTACTGCTTTTTCTTCGGTTGTTCCGTTTTTAAAGTATTCTCGAACGGTGATCATACCGGCCACTAAAAAAGAGGTTTCTACTAAATCACCACCGTTATCTTTTGTTCCAAAAGGAATAACGCGACCTGTAGTACCATTTATCCAATGCGGCCAAGCTCCGTGAAAACGCTCCGCAGTATTTAGAAAATTAGCGATTTTGTTCAGACGTTCTGCTCCTTGTGCTTTTGAAATATAACCACGAGACATTCCTGAAACGATAGCCATCAGACCAAAACCAGAACCACCTGTGGTAACAATATTTTGATCAAATGAAGGATCCTGAGGAATATAGCGCTCCCTAGCCATCCCAGAATTGGACTCCGCATAATCCCAAAAATAAGCAAAAGTTTGTTTTTGAACGACATCCAACAATTCCTCGTCCGTTAGTTTTACAACCGGAGTAACAGTAACTGGTGGAGTAATTACGGGACCATTATCTGTGCTTGGTCCGGAAGAATCACATCCAAGAAAAGTAATGAGCATAAATAAAGCTGAAAATTTAATCATTTTTAGATTTTTTATGTAGTTTTCCTTTACCCTAGCTCCTTCCCGAAATACATTAGGAAAGAGAAAAGGTTTGGGATTTATTTTTAATTAATACCCTGGATTTTGTGTCGCTTTTCCATCCGCTTGCGTGATAAATTTTTGAGGAATTGGAAACAATTCATGTTTTCCTTCAACAAAAGTTTTTCCGTCAGCAGCCATAGCTGATTTTGCTTGACCTGTTCTTACAATATCAAACCATCTGTCATGTTCAAAAGCCAACTCATGTCTTCTTTCTGTTCTAATTGCAGCTCTCAAAGCAACTTGTCCTGTAGCAGTTGTTTTGGCTAAACCAGCTCTGTTTCTGACTCTGTTTAAAGGCCCAGTTACATCACCAGTCCCACTTTCGTTTGCCGCTTCAGCTTGCATCAATAAAACTTCTGCATAACGCAATACACGAATGTTTTTTGTCGTTTCCCAATCACCATTGAATGTTTCTTTGGTGTTACTTACATACGCTTTCTCGTTATATCTAGGATTAGCAACTAATGGAGAAACCACTCTGCCATCCCACATTGTTTCGCCCGCAAAAACAATTGTAGCGTTTCTTCTCACATCGCCTGCTTCATACGAATTAGCTAGACTTGCAGTTGGCGTATTGAAACCCCAACCCCATCCGCTGGTTCCTCTGCCTCCTTGAGAGACCATATAGCCTTCAATCCCTTGAGATGGATTTCCTCCATAACCACGGATTTCAAAAATAGATTCAACACTATCTTCGCCAACTTCTCTCCAAATTGTAGCATAATCAGCCACTAAATTATAACCTGTAACAGCAGCACATTGGTCTTTGACACCTTGCCAATTTCCTTGGTATAAATATACTTTCGCTAATAAAGCATGAGCAGAGCCTTTTGTAGCTCTACCCAAATCAGAAATTGCGTAACCTGATTTTTCAGGAAGTGCCGCAATAGCCGCTAATAAATCTGTTTCGATGAATTTATATACTTCTTCTTTCGATTTGCGTATTAATGTCATATCAGTATCTGCAGCAGATGATGGTACCGGAACGTGATCCACAATTGGCACACCACCGTAACATCTTACCAAATTGAAATACATTAAAGCACGAAGAAATTTAGCTTCACCTGTTAATCGTGCCACAACGGCAGCATCAGCTTTGTCTAATCTGGGAAGGTAGTTCAACGCGATGTTAGCCTTACTTATCCCTTGATAATTAGTTTCAAAAACTTCTTGAACGGATAAAGATGTAGCATCCAAAGTAAGCGCATCACACTTGTCTTTATCTGTTCCTGAATCTCCAGGATCTGATCCTTTATCAGCATCATCTGAGGTCATACTCGTTAATCCGTTCCATGAAAAAGAACTCGCGCTAAAACTCAATGCGTTGCTGTAAACAGCCGTTACAAAGCTTTTTGCGCCATCATTATTATTATAAATTGTTAATAAATCGGCTTCGGCAATGTTTTCTGTCGGAGCTACTTCTATAAATTCATTTGAACAATTAGTAACAAGCAGCGCAACAGCCACTAAAGTTATGGGTATAAATATTTTTTTCATCTTATTAAAATTTTACGTTAGCACCAATAATGAATGAACTCAAAGTAGGATAAGCATCTAACTCAATTCCTTGCAGTCCCATTGGATCACCATCATTATTCAATTCTGGAGAATATCCAGTGAACTTTTGAGATATAAATGGATTTATTGCACTTGCATAAATACGAACTGAAGAAACAGATGTTGTTATTTTAGGCAATGTGTATCCTAAAGTAATGTTGTTTACTCGAAGGAAAGCTCCTGATTCTAAATAATAATCTGAAGATAACGGAACTGAATTAAACGGTGCCGGATTTCCTGCATTTGTATTTGATGGTGTCCAAAAATCCGTAGCAATACTTGCTTCAATATTTTCGTTACCAAAACGTTGCGCTTTTTTACCGTTATACACTTTATTTCCACCCACTCCATAAGCATCCACTGAAAAATCAATGTTTTTGTATTCGAAACCTAAATTCATACCGTAATAATAAGTTGGTAGTGACGATCCAAAGAATTTTCTGTCTGTTTCAACCGGATTCGAAGTAATTCCACCATCTTTATCAAAATAAGTAAAATTCCCATTCGCATCATAACCTGCTACTTCAAACAAATAAAAACTTCCCAAAGGTTGTCCTACTTCCAATCTTTTTGTAAACTGTCCGTTGTTGATGAAACCACCATTTTGTCTGATCGCTAATGGATTAAATACCTTTGAAACTTCATTTTTATTATTCGAATAATTAGCACCAATCCAATATTTTAAATCATCATTGATGTTATCATCCCAACGCAAAGAAACTTCAAATCCAGTGTTAGAGATTTCACCTGCATGAGCAGGAGTTGCTCCTGTACCCACTGTAAGCGGCGGAGTAACATTCAGAATTACATTAGAAGTGTTTTTATCATACCAGTCCAAAGATCCTGATAATTTATTTTCTAATGTTTTAAAGTCTAAACCAACTGAAGTCTCATCAGTAATTTCCCAACCCAAAGTAGGGTCAATAAATGCACCAATAGTAGTTCCCGAATAAAGCGAACCTCCAAAATCATATCCTAAACCTGCTCCTGAATTGAATGTTTGTTGGTTAATAGGAACATTTTGATTTCCTAATCTTCCCCAACCACCACGTAGTTTTAGGAAATTGATTGTTTTACTTTCCGCTAAGAAATCTTCTTTAGAAAGTACCCATCCCAAACCAAATGATGGAAAATTACCCCATTTGTTATCGGAACCAAATTGTGAAGAACCATCTCTACGAATCGTACCCGTGAAAAGGTATTTTTCCATTAATGTATATTGGAATCTTGCAAAATATCCAATTAAATTTCTTTGATTTCCTATTACGTGTCGTGTTACAAGACTATTAGAAGGAGCACTAGATTGATTTAAACTCCAATAGTTAGAATTTTCAGGTACGTTTCTACCTCTTACTTCTAATTCTTCGCGGCTGCCAAATTGTTGAGCTGACATACCTAATGTCACTTCAACATCATGAATATCGGCAAACTTTTTATTGTACGTCAAGAAATTATCGAAGTTCCAGTTAAAGTAATCACTTCTTCCAGTTACCAATTCATTTATTGGTTCTGAAGCGGAGTAATTAGCTGTTTCTCTTGAAGGATCTGCCGCTAACCACAATTCACGTGTAGGTGTGTAAGAAAACCTTTTGAAGGTGTTGTATTCCAATCCCACTCTTGATGTAAATTTTAATTCATCAAAAATTTTGTATTCCAATGCAAGACTTCCTTGTAACAATATATTTTTTTGCTCCTCAGTAAAATAAGCTAACTGAGCTACAGGATTACCTACGTTGTTAAACAAAGATCCAGTGGTAGAGGCTTGTCCGTCCGCACCAATAATTGGCATTCCCCATCGTCCATTGTCATATTTAACTTGTACTAAAGGCGATTGTTTGTACGCTGAAGTAAAAGCAGATAACGGTTTAGGTGTAGACTTTGAAATCGAACCACTTAATGTTTGCGTAATTTTTAATTTATCCGAAAGCTTGTAATCGTTGTTATTTCTAAAAGTAAAACGATTAAAATCCAATCCGTCTAAAACACCTTTTTCGTCATAATAGTTCAAACTGAATAAATAATTGATTTTTTCAGAAGCACCAGAAAGTGATAAGTTATTCGAAGAATACATTCCTAATCTGGTAATTTCATCAAACCAATTGGTATTATAACGTTGATCGGTTGAAAATCTGGTGTTTTGTTCTGCCACATCTGAGTAATATGCAAAACGATTTGAGCCTGCCATTTTAACTGTTCTTAGCGGAGTACGAACGCCATAAAACCCATCATATTCAACAGTAGTCTTGTCTCCTTTACCTTTTTTTGTGGTAATAATTACAACTCCATTGGCGGCTTGATTTCCATAAATTGCTAATGATGATGCATCTTTTAAAATATCAAATGAGGCAATATCATTTGAGTTCAAATTATTGATGTTTTTGGTAGGAATACCATCTACTACATATAAAGGAGTTCTGTCAGCACCATATGTACCAATACCTCTAATGATTAGCGAAGGAGAACTTCCCGGAACATCTGTTCCAATAACCTGAACACCAGCTGCTTTTCCCTGAATTGCTTGTGTGGCATTCAACACTTTAGTTTTGGTGATGTCTGTTGCAGAAAGTTGTGATATTGATCCTGTATTGTCTGATTTTTTTCTCGAACCATATCCTATGATAACCACCTCTCTTAGTTCAGTGTCTTTCGATTCATTTAATATTATAGTCATTTCACCCGCAATCGCAGTTACTGATACAGCTTCAAAACCTACCATACTAATTTTTAATATTTCGCCTACTTTGGCATTAATATTAAAATTACCGTCAAAATCAGTATCGGCAGAAGTTCTAGAATCAGCTGCAATTACAATTGCTCCTGGAATCCCAATTCCACTTTGATCCAATACCTTTCCCTTAATTACTTGGCCAGACATATACGCCGGAAGTAGAATAAGTACTAAAAAGCTAATAATAAAATTTCTCATATATTAATAATTTGTTAAAGTTAGTAACGCCAAATTAGATAATTACAACGTTATAGTTGACAAAACGGAATTACTACATGAATACATCAAAATACTATTTTAGCACACAAAATCACCATTTTACAATAGCTACGAAAGGTAAAAACACATTATACTGCATCTAAATGATGTAGTAATGATGTACTTTAATTCCACAATAAAAGAGGTTAAATAATATAATATCTATAAAAAGAACTCTTTTTTTATATTGACAATAAAAATTTAGAAAGGTTTTCGTCCTGAACTAAGTTCAATTTTTTCCTTAAACGATAACGATGTAGTTCTACGCCCCTGAAAGAAATATTGATCAGAGGTGCAATTTCTTTCGACGAAAGATTCATTTTTAAGTAAATGCAAAGCTTAATATCCTTCGAAGTTAGGTTAGGATATTTTTTAGAAAGGTTAATTATAAATTCGTTGTGCAGCTGATTCAAATTTGTTTCAAAGGTTTCCCATTCATGCTTGTTAACAGCATTAATTTTTATAACTTTTTTAATTTCACTTTTCAGTTTATTAAAATCCACATCGGAATCCAGGATATTTTGAATGTTTTCAATCATTTCACCTTGTTTCGCAATTGAAAGTGATTTGCCGGTAACCTCAGATGATTTAGTTTGTAATTCCAGTTCTAAGATGTGCTTTTCATACTCCTGAATATTCAGTTCGTTTTCGGCTTTCAATTCCATCTCCAATATTTTCTTTTGATGTTTTAATTCCTCGTCACGCAATTCCAGTTTCTGTATATATCGCATTTTATTCCATTTGTAATACAAATACAATATTCCTCCAACTACAATAAAGTACAATAAAATCATCCAAATAGAAAAATACCACGGTTTAGCGACAACAAATTGAAAATTGGAAATTTTATCATAATTCAGTCCATCATGAAGATAAACGGTAATCTCATTAGAACCACTATTCAAGTTATTCAAGACAATCAGACCTTCATTTACAGGTATATATTCTTTAGTTCCATTAATTTTGTAAAATAAATTCGGCCTTGCTGCACCAAAAGCACCTGAGATTACATCTACACGAAGTTCCGAATTGTATGGTATTGTTGCTTTATTGCTGACCAAATTATCATTAACAAAAGCTTCTATTTTTATATTTGATTCTATTTTATTCGTGTACTTTAATTGCAACGAGATAAAACCGTCATCGAGATTTAACAGATAATTATCTTTGTTTTTAAAAACTTTTAAATTATCATTAATAATTTTCCCCTTGTAATATTTCTCTTGAATAACAGTACGGACAAATTTATTGCCATTGGCATAAACATGGTACAAAAGGCCTTCTTGAAGTATTAGAAAGTAATTTTCATCAATAGAAACAATATTTGATACATTTTTAAAATTAGTATTAAATAGTTCATTTTCTTCCAGTTGATTGGTGATTGAATTGTAAGTATACCAGGATTTATTTATCAAAAAAAGTATGTCGTTTCTAAACTCAAATATTTTTACACCAAAATCATTACTAATTTTGCTACGTTGGGTAACATTTTCAATCGCAGTAGTTTCATAGGCATCATTATACAGAATGCGGTACAAACCTCTGTTGTTATCGGCAGCCCATATTTCATTTTTCCTATTTTGAGCTACATATTTAATTGGTTTAATTAATCTTTTAATACTTATCTTTTGATTCAAATCATCAACATCATTATAAATAATTACGCCGCTATATGTTGCTTGCAAATACGAATTATTGATACTGCTTTTTGCTACATTCCAACCTCCATGTATAGCACTTAATTTATAGAGCAATCCTTTATCGTAAACAAAAGTGCCTTCATTGTGACCTATCAGGTATTTGTTATTAATTTTACTGATATTCCATGCCTGCCCTTCAGTATTGGGAACTATAGAAAATTGATTGCCTTCTAATTTAAAAATACCATGATTGGACGCCATCAGATAACCTTTATCAATAGTAGCGACAGAATACACAGAGCCTAAAACGCCCGAGTTATCATAGAAAATAGATATTGGCGAATTGACCTCAATATGTGCAATTCCATTATCCAGACCAAGCCATAAATCATTTTCTTTGTCCAGACCCACACTCAAAATAGAATTGTTCATCAAGACATTATTTCTATTGATGTTTTTATAGGAATTGGTGTTTAAATCAAAAACAAAAACACCTTTACTTGCTGTACCAATGATTAATTTATTGTTTTTAATAAATTTAGCCACATTGATGTTAGCCATTTTTAAAATATCGTTTAAAGGATTTTTCCAAGGACTTAAAACACCATTATTGTCAACATAAACGCCATTTTTTTTGGTAAAAACATACGTTTGGTTCTGAAATTTTTCAATAGCATGAATAACATTATTTTCTAAAACATCCCAACCTTTTACTTTTTCAAACTTGGAATTATTCATCTTGTAAATACCTTTTTCTACTGAAGCAACTAATAATTCATCACCGACAGGAAAACAATAGGAAACCAAAAAATCAAACTTATTTTTTTTGATTATTTTTCCATTATACAGAAAAATTCCATTAAAAGATTGAAAGTAAATTTTATCTTTAAATTTAAAAATTTTCCAAATCTCCTCATTATCACTCTCATCAAAAATCGTTGTTTTATCAGAAATAGAAACATAAAACATCTTTCCGTTTTTTCGGTACCAATAACCAAATTCCTTATAAGAACCGGAATAAATTCTATCTCCATCCACCATTATGGAACGGATTATCGTTTTGTTGGGTAACGAATATTTCTCCCATTTTACGCCATCATACCGCAATAAATAATAATTATTGGCAAAATACATAGCATTATCATTTCCTTGTGCTACATTCCAAATTTGGTTATCCCCATGATAATCAGATTTGTTGTAATTTTCAACAAAAGGTAGCAACTCTTGAGAATAAAGTTGAAACGAAAAAAAATATAACAGGATCAATACTGTAATTCTTGCTTTCAAAATGTGGCGTTTTATATCCAAATATAATTAGATTTCTCAAATAAAAGCCATAAAAAAAGCCTCTGTTTACAGAAGCTTTTTTCAAGTTGATTAATTTCTTAATTCGTCAATAATTTAAATACCTGATTGGCTATTTCGATTTCCTCATTAGTAGGAATGACCAATATTTTTGTTTTCGAGTCGGGTGTATTGATTTCCCGAATTTCATTTGAACGAATTTCATTCTTAGAATCGTCTAATTCTATTCCGAAATAATCCATATCTGTACATACCAGTTTTCGAATATAAGAGGAATTCTCTCCTATTCCTGCCGTAAAAACAATAGCATCAAGTCCATTTAAAACTGCCGTATACGAACCAATATGTTTTTTAATTCGATAGGCATTCATTTCTAAAGCCAACTGGCAATCAACATTCCCTATCGCTGCATTCGCTTCAATATCCCTCAAATCGCTGTAGCCTGTAAGCCCAAGCATTCCACTTTGTTTCTGCAACATCGTATTGACATCATCAAGCGTATATCCCAAAGAGTTAACCAAATAAAAAATCACGGATTGATCTACATCTCCGCTTCGGGTTCCCATTATCAAACCATTCATAGGACCAAAACCAAGCGTATGGTCAATGCTTTTTCCGTCTTTTATGGCTGTCATGCTACATCCATTTCCTAAATGTATGGTAATAATTTTCGAAACTTTATTTATAATATTCTGTTTCAAATAATGAATCGCCTTTTCTGAAACATACTTATGACTCGTTCCATGAAAACCGTATACGCGTATTTTATTGTCTGTCAAAAGGGAATTCGGCAATGCATATTTGTGCGCCACAACTGGAATCGTTTGATGGAAAGCAGTATCAAAAACAGCCACTTGTATTGCCGAATTGAAAATTTCCTCGGCCACATTTATTCCTTCTAAATTCGCTGGATTATGTAAGGGTGCTAAATCAAAAAGTTCTCTGATTTTGTCTTTTACCTCACTGGTAATAATTACGGTATTCGAAAAAGCGCTTCCGCCATGCACCACACGATGACCGACAGCTTCTATTTCATCCGTACTTTTGATTACTCCTATTGTTTCATCCATCAGTAATTTGGCAATTTTCTCCAAACCTATTTTATGGTTTGCAATAGGCAACGTTTCCTCTAATTTAGTACTATTTGTAACATATGTTAGATTCGAAGTTTCCAATCCTATTCTGTCAATCATCCCCGAACAAATTACTTCATTTGCCGGCATATTAATTAATTGGTATTTTATGGAGGAACTTCCTGAGTTTATAATTACTATTTTCATTTTATAATCCTTGAGCTTGAATCGCAGTAATCACGACTGTATTTATAATATCATCAACTGTACAACCGCGGCTTAAATCATTGACAGGTTTGTTTAGTCCCTGTAACATCGGTCCAATGGCTAATGCGCCAGTTTCTCTTTGAACTGCTTTATACGTATTGTTTCCCGTGTTTAAATCAGGAAAAATTAGAACGCTGGCTTGTCCTGCCACTTCCGAATTTGGCATTTTACTTTTTCCCACTTCCATATCTACGGCGGCATCATATTGAATAGGCCCTTCAATTTTTAAGTCGGGGCGTTTTTTTCTGACTATTTCAGTTGCTGTTCGCACTTTATCCACTTCATCTCCTTTTCCTGAAGAACCGGATGAGTAAGAAAGCATGGCGATTTTTGGTTCAATACCAAAAGCCAAACTGGAATCGGCAGATGAAATAGCAATTTCAGCCAATTGCTCCGCAGTAGGATTTGGATTAATGGCGCAATCTCCAAAAACAGAAACTCTGTCCTCTAAACACATAAAAAATATCGATGAAACGACAGAGGAATTGGGTTTTGTTTTAATGAATTGCAACGCCGGTAAAATAGTATGTTGCGTGGTATGTGCAGCACCGGAAACCATTCCGTCAGCATGTCCTTTGTAGACCATCATCGTACCAAAATACGAAACATCTTCCATCAAATCTTTCGCCATTCCTACAGTTACGTTTTTTGCTTTTCGCAACTCAAAATACGTGTTTACATAATCATCATAATGCTCGGATTCTATCGGATTAATGATTTGCACTTTAGAAAAATCAAAAAACAAACCCAATTCTGATACTTTGTTTTCTATTTGTTTCTTGTTGCCTATGATAGAAATATCCACCACATCCATTTCTAATAAACGGGAAGCCGCCATAATAATTCGATCGTCATTTCCTTCCGGCAGTACAATGTGTTTCCTGTGTTTTCTGGCTCTTTTTACCAAATTATACTGGAACATTTTTGGTGTCATTCCTTCAGCTTCAAAAGTGATCAGCTTTTCAGCCAAGTTGTCTAAGTCTACATATTTTTCGAAAGTAGTAATAGAAATTTCAATCTTCTGCTTGTTGTTTGCGTAGATTTTAGATTTTATGGATCCTATTTTATTGGTGATAAAATAAGTACCCTCTTCAACGGCAATAATTGGAACAACCGGCGAAAGTCCTTCTATCAATTTCAAAATACTAATTTCCGGCAAAATATTTCCTGTCAACACAATTCCGGAAATTGTAGGATAATTTACGGATTCATTGGCTTGTAAAGCTCCTAAAATAATGTCGGCACGATCTCCGGGAGTAATTACGAGGCTATTCTCTTTTAAATGCAGCAAATAATTACACAATTGCATGGCGCCAACGCTAAAATTTCCCGTTTGATTGTTCAAATTAGCGGCACCAAATAAAACTTTGGCATCCAACTCATTGACGATTTCCTGTACTGTTGGGTTGTTTAAATTATGGATTAATGGAATTGCATTTACCATTACGCTTTCAGGCAAAGTTTTTCGTAATCCATTCGCTACTATTTCTATATTCTCCTGCTGCACCTTATTGGCAATGACGGCCAAAACCTCCACATCCTTAACTTTGAATGAATCGTAAGCGAGATACAAACTGTCCAATAATTCTTCCAGCGTTTTGCCCACTCCTGAACCTACAATAATGGTTGGAATTCCAAGATTTTTAGCAATCAGAACATTCATATCTAATTCTATCACCGTTCCTTCGCCACTAAATCCGGTTCCTTCAACTAAAACAAAATCAAAACGTTCCTCTAATTTCTTATATTTTTCAATAATCAAATCGAGAACCTCCCCTATTTTCCCTTTATTTTTTTTCTTGATTAGTTTACTTTTTGTGATGGCAAATGCATCTTCAAACTCGATATCCAAACCAAAATGACCTAACACCGTTTCAATATGATTGTCAAATCCTCCTTCTTCGGTATCTTCGATTATTGGTCTGAAATAACCAACCTTGGCAGTTTTACCAATTAGCATGCTCATTAGTCCCAGTGTGACAATAGACTTACCGCTATTTTGCTCGCTTGTCGCTATATAAATGGCCTTATTCATTTTTTATTTTTAAATTAATTCCAAAAAAATTGGAGATATTGCTTTTTACGTATTAAAACCAACGGCGTTTTTTAAAATAGATTATCATTCCCATCACAATCAAAAACATGATTCCCATCACAATATGATAACCATATTGATATTTTAGTTCAGGCAAATTTTCAAAATTCATACCATACACTCCCACAATAAAAGTAAGCGGAATAAATATTGCCGAAACGATGGTAAGCGTTTTCATAATCTCATTCATCTTATGGGTTTGTGCCGAAAAAAAGAAATTTGACGCACTTTCTAATGATCCCATATCCGATTCAATTTGTTCTAAAAGTTCTAAACTCTTTTGGTGCAATCGAGAAAAAAAGCTGAAAGTATCTGATTCCATAGCATTAAAAATATTGTCGTCCTTGACGCTTTTAATATCATATAAAGAATCGCGCAGCGGAATGATGGATCGTTTTAAGAAATTAAAATTATCCCTGTGTTTCTCAATCTTTTCTAAAATTATTGGATCTACACTTTTCTTGGTAAGATTGATCAACTCTTCTACTTTGTCTTCTTCATTTTCTAAAGTAATGTAGAAATTTTCCATAATAGCGTCTAGCAGGATATACAACAAATAATCCGCTTTTTTCTCTCTCACTAAGCCCGAATGTGTGCGAATCCGCTCCCGAATATGAGTAAAAAAATCACTTCTTTTTTCTTGAAAAGAAATTAAAACACCATCCTTTATCAAAAAACTTATTTGTTCAACACTAATATTATCAGAATGTTCTGCAGGTAAAAGTGATTTGATATTAAAGAATAAAAATTCGTGTGATTCTTCAAGTTTAGTTCTTCTTGTTGTATTTAAAATATCGGCTAACATGAAATTATCTATTTTAAAATAATTCCCAATAGATTTTAGCCATTCCACATTATTTAAACCGTGAATATTTACCCAATTCGTTTTTTGTTTTTCTATATAGTTGTCTAAATTAGAAACCTTAAAATCCTCATATTCTGCTAAATTCAAATCATCGTAAACAAATAATTGCATCTCTGAATCTTTGGTTTTGTGAATCCCTGTATATTCCAGATTGTAAGGTTGCAATTTCTTTCCTTTCTTGTATTTAATTTTTCTCATTCAAAAATCATTTATAAAGTAATAATACAATAAAAAATCAAAAGTACGGCTACTTCCGCCTTTTGGCATTGCCAAAATCAAAAGTTATGCCTAACTATTTATTAATTTTAAAGCGAAAATACACAGAAATAACCATCTCTTCTATGAGAAAAATCATGTAAGCATAATAAATAATTACATATTCCACGAATGTTAATTTATGTTAATTATTCAAAATTGCATTTTCAAAATATATATTTTTAAAAATATATCAATAGATTTGAAGATTAATGCCGAATAAATAGAAAATTCTCCTATTTACGCACTGAAAACTAATTATTAACTATTTTATGTTGAACCAAATGCTTAAAAAAAAATTAACCTTATTTATTGTATTTCTGCTGATTTTTTCAGCTCCAGAGACATTCGCTCAAAGTCGAAAAAAAAGAAAAGCAGATAAAAATGCTGTTGCCAAAGTGGATACCAAAGCTTCTGACGCCAAGAAAGAACCTAAACCGTACAAAAAAGTCATTGATTCAAGTGCAGTTACGCAAAGAGGACTTATTGATGTTCATAAAGTAGACAACAAATACCTTTTTGAAATTCCAGACTCAATTTTAGGAAGCGAAATGATGACCATTACCCGATATTCTAAAACTCCGGCCGGTGGCGGAATTTTTGGTGGAGAAGAAATCAACAGACAGGTGGTTCGATGGGAAAAAGGATTAAATAACAACATCCTGCTTCGATCAATTACTTACGTTATTATGACTCCGGATGAAGATAAACCAATGGCTCAGGCGGTTAAAAATTCAACTTCTGACCCAATCATTGGAAATTATGATGTTCTGGCGTACAAAAAAGATGAAACTGGAAAGATTACTGGTTATGTAGTAGATTTAGCAACAACTTTTGATGCTGATGTTCAAACTTTTTCTTTGGATCCAATTAAGAAACAATTATTAAACATCCAAACGTTTCAAAAAGACAGATCGTTTATCTCCAAAGTAAGTAGCTTTCCAATAAACACTGAAATTAGAAGTGTAAAAACCTTCACAACAACACCCCCAAAAATCAATACGACACCAACACCAAAAATTGGAGTTGATTTACCATCCGCTTTAGATGCGGGAGTAGTTACTGTAGAAATGAATACTTCTATGATTTTATTGCCAAAAAATCCGATGCGCAAAAGAGAATTTGATGCTCGTGTAGGCTATTTTGCAAACCAATATGGTGTGTTTGAAGAAGAATCTCAAAAATCAGACACCAAAGTATTTGCTGTGAGATGGCGTTTAGAGCCTAAGTCACCTGAAGATGCACAAAAACAAAAAAAGGGTGAATTAATTGAACCTTTGAAACCAATTGTATATTACATTGACCCTGCGACTCCGGAAAAATGGAAAAAATTCATCAAACAAGGTATTGACGATTGGCAAATCGCTTTTGAAGGAGCAGGTTGGAAGAATGCTATTCGAGGAGAATATTGGCCAGAAAATGATCCAACAATGAGCTTGGAAGATGCTCGTTTTTCTGTTTTAAGATACTTCGCAGCTGAAATTCAAAATGCTTATGGTCCAAACGTTCACGATCCAAGAAGCGGTGAAATTTTAGAAAGCCACATTGGTTGGTACCACAATATCATGAGTCTTTTAAGAAACTGGTATTTGATTCAAACTGCCGCTGTTGATCCGGCTGCAAGATCAAAAAAGTTTGATGATAAGTTAATGGGAGAGTTAATCCGTTTTGTTTCCTCTCATGAAGTAGGACATACTTTAGGGTTGCGTCACAATATGGGAGCAAGTTCAGCCACTCCGGTTGAAAAACTTAGAGATAAAGATTACCAAGCGAAAAACGGTCATACTTCTTCTATCATGGATTATGCACGTTTTAATTATGTTGCACAGCCTGAAGATAACGTTACAACTTTATTTCCTAGAATTGGAGATTATGACAAATGGGCTATCAAATGGGGATATTCTTATTTTGAAGACACTAAAAATGAAGCGCAAGAGAAAGCTTTCTTAAACGAAATGACTAAGGAAGCGTACAAAAACAATCGCTTATGGTTTGGTTCTGAAACAAGTCCTTATGATCCAAGATACCAAACAGAAGATATTGGTGATAATGCAATGAGAGCCTCTGAATATGGAATAAAAAACCTGAAAAGAATTCTGCCTAATTTATTAGAATGGACAAAAGAAGATGGTGAAAGTTATGCTGAATTAGATGAGCTTTATGGCGCACTTACAGGACAATTCAGAAGATACATGGGACACGTTACTAAAAACGTGGGTGGAATTTATGACTCTCCAAAAACCTATGACATGTCTGGCAATCAATTTCAAGTAGTGCCAAAAAGTATCCAAAAAGATGCTGTGGCATTCTTAAATACGCAATTGTTCACCACTCCAAAATGGTTACTAGATCAAAACGTTCTTTCAAAAATAAACCCGGAAAGTGGTGTTGAAGCTATTAAAGGAATGCAGGATGCAACACTAACTAGCTTGTTAGCCGGTGACAGAATGGTTCGCCTTTTAGAAACCTCAACGGCGAGTAAAGACAATTATTCAGTAGACGAATTAATTACTGATTTGAACAAAGGAATTTTTTCTGAATTGAAAAGCAACAGTTCTATCGATATGTATCGCAGAAACATTCAGAAATTATACGTAGATAAAATGATTGGCTTACTCAAGCCTGGCAATGCAGAAGTAAGGTCGGTACCAGTTGGTGTAACGTACGGATTCAATACCAGAAGAGTGAATTTAGCCCAAACAGATTTACCTTCTATTGCCAGAGGTCAATTGAATTCACTTAAAAATGATTTAAAAATGTCTTCCGCTAGAATGTCAGACCGAATTAGTAAATACCATGTACTTGATTTAATATCTAGAATTGGTGAAGCTTTAGATCCTAAATAATAAATTAAAAAGGGAAAATGTTCAAACAACATTTTCCCTTTTTTTTGTTAAATGTGACTTTAATGTAATGTTTCTTTCAGAAATGTACCTTGTAGAAACGTGCTGCGGTGCGTCTCTGCGTGATAAATAACAATAATGATTGAATTAAAATACCCGACTTATTTAAAAAATAGGTCGGGTATTTTGTTTGATGTAATACCACAAAAAAACCGAACTATTTCTAGTCCGGTTTTAACAAAATAAATATTAAATTTAAAGCGAATAATTAATCTCTTGAAGATTTTACGGCTAAACTATAAATTACTAAACCAAAACCGATTTTATTGATCGCGTCAGCTATGTTATAAACCACGTCAATATTGCCCGCTGGTATAAATCCGTTGTACCATCCTGTTGTTCCCATCATATATCCTAATGGATAAATAGACCAACCAACAAGTACAAACCAGCATAAAATTTTGTGTGCTTTTTGTACTTCGCCTCCAGCTACTGCTGCTAATTTCGCAGCTTCGCCTAACCAAATCTCGTATACGATTAAAAAATAAGCTACTCCAGAGATGAATCCCCACAATGCTGCATTTTCCGGTGAAATAACTTCACCAATGTAACCTGTTACTAACATGATCACCGAGTAAATAATCATTTTCCATAATAATGACTGTTTTGCTCCTGCTACTTTTAGTATCAGATAAAATTCTAAACACATTAACGGTACGGTCAGTACCCAGTCTACATAACGAAAAAATGTAGGAGATTCACCAAATGAAGCCCAATAATCTCTCATGTAGAAATAATGTACAGCAGCAATAAAAGTGATTAATCCTGACACTAATACTGAAGTTCGCCACTTTTTATCAAACTGGCTTAAAGATAAAAAGAAAAATGCTGAAGCGGCCATCATTGCCATACAGCCCACAAAAAATGTAAAACCTACGTAATCGGTTGGGGATAATTTTCCGACTAATCCTGAAATAAACATAAAATTTGTCATAAATAAATAATTTTAATGGTTTTTGTTTACTCAAATGTAGTAAAAGTTAAACAATAAAAAATGATTTTTGTTTAATATTTTTTGACTAATTTTAAACGATAATTAAAATTTATGAAAAATTATTCAAATATTGCAATTGTAGCCAGTTTTTTTGGGTTGTGGATGGACTCTTTTTTTACAGATAAGCTTCAGATAATATTGGGTTTCCTCCTAATTTTTACTTTTGGTATTTTGCATGGTGCAAATGATCTACTTTTAATTGAAAATATCGATACCACAAAACAATCCAATTCAAGACTAAAAATATTAGGGTATTATATTGCTGTAGTTTTAACAGGTATACTTTTGTTTTATACAATACCTTATGTGGCGCTTCTATTATTCATTATTGTGAGTGCGTACCATTTTGGAGAACAGCAATGGCAAACTTTTATTCAGCATAAATTTCCAAAATGGCTCGTAATACTGTTCCAATTTTTATACGGATTTGTAATTTTATTGTTATTGTTTAATTTTCACTCTGGTGAAGTGCAAAATATCATCTTGAACATCGCAAATATTAGTATACCAAGCCAGTCTTTATTTTTACTACTGCAAATTTCAGGCATCGTTTTTATCGGTTTAAGTGCTTATTTGTTTTGGAAATCAGAAAAAATCAGAAATAAACTACTTTTGGAATTCTTCTATTTGGTTCTGTTTGCAATCCTTTTTAAATCTTCCAGTCTAATATGGGGATTCGCTATTTATTTTGTGTTGTGGCACAGTATTCCTTCTATAATTGACCAAATTAAATTTTTGAATGGCTCTTTTTCCATGAAATATTTTATTGCCTATTGTAGAGCAGCAGGAATTTATTGGTTCATTTCAATATTAGGAATCACATTAATCTACTATTTGTGCAAAGGAGAACAGCTCTTTAATGCTTTATTTTTCTCTTTTTTAGCTGCTATAACATTTCCCCATGCAGCAGTAATTACAGAAATGTTTCGAGGTAAAAAACAAACTAAAAAATAAAATGCATAAAAAAACCGTTCACCAAAGGCAAACGGTTTTCTAAATCAACAGTAACGATGCACCGCAGTGTATCTTTACGGGAAATTATTATTTTACTTCTTCAAATTCAACGTCTTCAACATTGTCACCTTGAGTAGCAGCATCCCCTTGTGGTTGTGCTTCTCCTTGACCTTGTTCTCCTTGAGCATACATCGCCTCAGTTGCTTTTTTCCAAGCAGCGTTGATGTTGTCAAGAGCCGTTTGAATTGCAGGGATGTCTTGAGATTGGTGTGCCATTCTCAATTCAGTTAATGCATATTCTACAGCAACTTTGTTTTCATCAGATAATTTAGAACCTAATTCTTTTAATTGAGTTTCAGTTTGGAAAATCATTCCGTCTGCTTCATTCAATTTTTCTGCTCTTTCTCTTAAAAGTTTGTCAGAGTCAGCATTAGCTTCTGCATCTTTTTTCATTCTTTCGATTTCTTCAGAAGTCAATCCAGAAGAAGCTTCAATACGAATATCGTGAGATTTTCCAGTTCCTTTATCAGTAGCCGAAACTTTGATGATACCATTAGCATCAATATCAAAAGTTACTTCAATTTGTGGAACACCTCTTGGAGCTGGTGGAATACCATCTAAATGGAAACGACCGATAGTTTTGTTGTCAACTGCCATGGCTCTGTCTCCTTGCAAAACGTGGATTTCAACTGTTGGTTGAGAATCTGCAGCTGTAGAGAAAACTTGAGATTTTTTAGTTGGAATAGTTGTGTTAGACTCAATTAATTTAGTCAAAACACCACCCATAGTTTCGATACCTAAAGATAAAGGTGTAACGTCAAGTAACAATACATCTTTTACATCTCCAGAAAGAACTCCACCTTGAATAGCTGCTCCAATTGCAACAACCTCATCAGGGTTTACTCCTTTTGACGCTTTTTTACCAAAGAATTTTTCAACCTCTTCAGCAATTCTTGGCATACGAGTAGAACCTCCAACCAAAATAACTTCATCAATATCTGAAACAGTTAAACCTGCATCTTTCAACGCTTTAGCAACTGGTGCCATAGAACGTTTTACTAATGAATCAGTTAATTTTTCAAATTGAGCTCTAGTTAATTTTTTAACTAAGTGTTTTGGTCCTGAAGCCGTAGCAGTTACATATGGCAAGTTGATTTCAGTTTCAGCAGAAGAAGACAATTCAATTTTTGCTTTCTCAGCAGCTTCTTTCAAACGTTGCAATGACATTGGATCAAGACGTAAGTCAATACCTTCTTCAGCTTTAAATTCGTCAGCTAACCAGTCAATAATTTCGTGGTCAAAATCATCTCCACCTAAGTGAGTATCACCGTTTGTAGACAATACTTCAAAAACTCCGTCTCCTAATTCAAGAACAGAAATATCAAATGTACCTCCACCTAAATCGTAAACAGCAATTTTTTGATCTTTACCTTTTTTATCTAAACCGTAAGCAAGTGCAGCAGCTGTAGGTTCGTTGATAATACGCATTACTTTAAGACCTGCAATTTCACCCGCTTCTTTTGTAGCTTGACGTTGTGCATCATTAAAGTATGCTGGAACAGTAATAACTGCTTCGGTAACAGTTTGACCTAAATAGTCTTCAGCTGTTTTTTTCATTTTTTGAAGTGTCATAGCTGACAATTCTTGAGCAGTGTATAAACGACCATCAATATCCACACGTGGTGTGTTGTTGTCCCCTTTTACTACTGAATAAGAAACTCTTTTTGCTTCAGCTGTAATTTCTGAAAAAGAATGACCCATAAAACGTTTGATAGAAGCAATAGTCTTTGTTGGATTAGTTACCGCTTGTCTTTTAGCAGGATCTCCTACTTTAATTTCTCCACCTTCAACAAAAGCGATGATAGATGGTGTTGTTCTTTTTCCTTCTGCATTAGGAATAACAACTGCTTCATTACCTTCCATTACAGAAACACAAGAGTTGGTCGTACCTAAATCAATTCCGATTATTTTACCCATTTTTAATATATTTAATTTTTTGTATACATGTTTTAAAGACTCGGAATCGATAAGTCAATCTTTGTGCCAATACAAAACGGCCCAATGAATTGTCAGTTTGTGTTAAAATTGGCGTAAAAAAATCTGACAAGATGACATTTCAGTGGGTTTTTCATTTTGGCGGAAGTCGGAATTAGGAGCTGATTCCCGCTATTCGCTATATCTTTTCTTTTTTAAAGAAAAAAAGAAAAGGATGCCGCTGCTGTCGGGGCTAGGAAATCTGATTCCTAACTTCATTTATTTTTTTTCGATTACTTTAAAATTTCAATATTAATAATTCGTAATATATTAATTACATTAGCAGAAAGATAGAAAAGCCATTTGTAGCGCAAAGCATACCGATTTTGGGTGTATATGCGCTAGTTTGTAGCGAGTATATAGAAGTTGGGGAAAATGCGCGACGCATTTTTCCCAATAGGCGCGAACTTCTCCCAACTTCGCGTTAAACGCAACTTGGAAGCAGCGCCTAGCGCGCGCCTATTAGCGGTAATAGTAGCGCAGAACTAAATAAAATCAAGTTTATGACTGAAAGGACAAATAGAAATTTAATTATATTATTAATGTTAGCCTTTTCTAACTTAATTTTTGCTCAAAAATATCTTTTGCCAAACGAGAAACTAATTTATAGTTTCGAAACTCAAAATGGTAAGAAACTTGTTTTAGCGAAAGACCAAAACGATAAATACATCATTTATAGATTTGGTACAAAAAATAAAATTGAATTTGAGTTTCCCGAAAAAACGAAAGAAAGCTGGAATCTATTTAAATACTCATTTTATTTACGTGGTGGCGGAATTCAAAATGAAGGAATGGATTTGAATTATATTAAGTTTATAAATGGCGATTATAAATATGTTGTACATGATACTTATTATGCAGTTGGAAATGTAAACTCAATCTTAATAAAAATAACTAACTTAAAAAATAATAAGACAACTGATATTAGAGGTAAAGAAAAAACACAAAAAGGAAATCTTACTGACTTTAGGTTTAATAAATTATTAGAAATTGAAGATGAACAAGAAGAATAACTACTACCGCTAACCGCCATTTTGAGCTAGCTGGAGTTTAGTGGGATTACCGTTTCGCATCAAGTTTTCTTTAAACCGAAAACTGAGCGGTTACGAATCTCCAGCCATCTCAAAGTGGCATAACGTCAAACTGTCTAATAACCTCTCTTCTTCCCATTAATTTATTTGTATGAAAAATAGGTCAAATAACTTGTGTAACTCGTTGGTTTTATGTAAATTTAGGAATGAAATTCATCAACGGAACCAACAGAAACCAACTCCCGCTTTTTGCTTCATCGATTAATGATGCCATTGCCCAAGACAATGAAATCAGGCTCATTGACCTTTTTGTAGACAGTCTTAAACTTGCTGATTTTGGATTTACTTTCGATTTTGTCGAAAACGGAAGACCCGCTTATCATCCTTCGGATTTACTCAAACTCTTTATTTACGGCTATCTCAATCGCATGCGTTCTTCCAGAACTCTGGAGAAAGAATGCAGTCGGAACATTGAGCTGATGTGGCTTTTGAAAGGTTTGGCTCCTGATCACAATACCATTGCTAATTTTCGCAAAAACAATCCCAAAGCCATTGCGCGCGTTTTTCGGGCAACGGTAAAACTAGCCTCCCATTTTGAACTCATTGGCGGAAGCCTTGTCGCTGGTGACAGTACCAAACTCAGAGCACAAAACTCCAAGAAAAACAATTTTAATCCCAATAAAATAGAGCGTCACATTGCTTATATCGATGCTAGACTCGAAGAATATAACTTGGCTTTAGCTAAAGAAGAAGATGATGTTTTAGAAAAACAAATTATTGAAAAGAAGATAAAAAAACACAGTATTCAAAAGCAAAAATACATCGGGTATCAAAACACAATTGATACTACAGGGGTTACCCAAATCTCGACTTCGGATCCTGATAGTCGCCAAATAATGACGCGAAACAACATCTCGGAAGTGGCCTATACGGTACAAACTACAGTGGATGCGCTGCATAACATTCCAATTGATTTCAAGGTGACCAATGAAAACGATTCCAAAGCCATGGGCGGCATGTTGCGCCGAAGCAAAACCATTTTAGGTCACAACAATTTTACCGCCATTTATGATAAAGGCTATCACACAGGGAGTGAGTTCGATTATGCTAATAGACTTGGCATTGATGTGTTGGTAGCTATTCCAGGAGTTTCTGCTCACGCACCTGATTTGGCTTTTGATGTAGAACATTTTAAATACAACATAACCACCGATTCCTATACCTGTCCTGCCAATGAAACCCTAACGACCAACGGAAATTGGTACGCCAAAAAGAACGGCAAGTCAATAACCCAAATGAAGCATTATAAAACTAGTGCGTGTTTGACTTGTCAACTTTATAAAAAATGTACCAAAAATGTCAAAGGCAGACTCATTGAACGCTCCCAATACGCAGATTTGATTTATCAAAACAAAGTTAGAATCGAAAACAATTACGAAGTCTATCGCAGACGACAAGCCATAGTGGAACATCCTTATGGTGTTATAAAACGCCAATGGGACTTTTATTATATCATGACTAAGAAAACCATCAAACATGCCTCAGCTGATATTGGTTTGATTTTTTCAGCTTACAACCTGCGTCGACTATTTAATTTAATAGACCAAAATCTACTAAAACAATATCTAAAAGTATTGGCTTTGTATTTTGGGGTTCTAAGAGCAATTTTTAAAGCTTTTTATGGACTGTTTTATTTTGATACTCCTAAAGTGACTTTTCCCAGAAAGAATTTTAATTGTAGTTTAAATCACATATATTTACTCACTGATTAACAAAATACTATTCGTTTAGAGGTTTTTAGACGAACTGACGTTACCAGTAATTGTACCTCTGAAAAACGAAAACTAAATAAGTATAAATCAATAATATGAAAATTTTAAAAGGTTGTTTAATAACAATAATTGGTTTTGTTTTAATTTGTACAGTTGGTTACTATTTTTATAGAAATAGTGTGGTCTCTAATTTAGGAAGCTCGAGTAAAAAGGTTGAAGAAAATTGGAAAAAATACACTGAAAATATAAATTTAAGGAACGAAAAATTAATTCTTGAAACAATCAAAAATGATACTTTACTGCACTATTTAAAAACTTCGAGGGATATTCAAAAAAAGGAATTTTCAAGAGAATTTGAATATATCGAATACAAAATCAATGAAAAGCTAATGTCCGAAAATATCGAAACTGACTTTAACGAAAAACTAAATTCTAATGTTAATGTTTATAATCAATCGGTCAGAGCCTATAATGTTTATAGAGTAACTTTTCCAAATTCTCTAATTGCAAGAAAAACGAAATATCCAAAAAGTTTCAATTATTTCGATATTATTAGATATGGAATTGAAAACCAAAACCCGAAAGAGAAAAGGCGAAAAGTTGATAATTGGATTAAAAATGGTGGAAAACGCCCTGAATAAAACAACTACTGGTAACAATTAGGGTTTCGTTGCGTGCGCAGCACCAACAATGAAACCCGTGTTGAAGAGCCTGTCCCGTTTTTACGGGAGAACCGAGTACCTGCCGTCAACACTATGGAATTATCGTAAAGATTGTAGCGGTATTTTCAAGAGGATTTTGTTCCTCTTTTTTTGCGGAGTGGTTTCAGCTTGGTTTTCTAGTGTTTTCCTTCACTTTTGGGCATAAATTCCCTAACCCATAATTCAGCTTTTACAGGGAATGGTGTTTTGGCCACCGCCAAGATACCATGCAGGCGGACCTCGCTGGTCAAAAACCGCTATCCGATGTAAATTGCCCGTTTTACAACACGGACATCTAGGCATAAAGGTCTTTTTCTCTGCTTTTTTTAGCACTTTTACTTTAAGTTTCTCTTTTAAAAGCTTTAGCTTTTTTCGTTTCCAAGTGCTACTCAAAAATCCATAATGCCGTATTTTTACACCCGAGCCCAAAGGGCGAACTGACGAAGTAAAACGTTTGGGTAAAATATGCAACGCAAACCGCCTGATAAATTCCTGATGTGTGAGCGTCATTTGTTTTTTAACGCCCGCTACTCGGTAATCCTTGTAATCAAAAGTTACGTTTTCATTGTCAATGCTTTTAATTCGATTGTTACTAATGGCGATTTTATGAGTGTAACGCCCTAAATATTCCACCACTGATTTAGGACTTCCAAAAGGTTTCTTAGCAAATACAATCCATGGTTTCTGCCATAATTTCTGCCGAATTTGTTCGTATTGAGTAGGCAATTTCGCCTTAAATTTTTCGCAATATTTAGCCCTGAAAACTTTCGACAAGACCTTGACTGATGTCGACCTGATTTTTTCAGCCTACAACCTGCGACGAATATTTAATTTAATAGACCAAAATCTATTAAAACAATATCTAAAAGTATTGGCTTTGTATTTTGGGGTTCTAACACCCTTTTTTAACGCTTTTTACGGATTGTTTTATTCTAAGAATGAAGAATGCTTTTTTCCAAAAAGAATTTTAATTGTAGTTTAAATCACATATATTTACTGACTGATTAACTAAAATGAGTTCGTTTGAAGGTTTTTAGACGAACTGACGTTAGTGGTAGGCTTATCAACTTTGACTCATAACAACCGGAAAATGAGTTAATTATATAATTTTTACAGTAAATGATATAAGAAAAAGTATTCAATTGCCCGTTAACTTTATTTAATAATAATAAAAAATAAATTATGGACAATCAGCAACAACCTCGACGCAACTTTATCAAAAAATCTTTTTTAAGTACTCTAGCTGTTGGAACAGGAATTTCAATTCTAGCGCCAAGTATGCAATCCTTTACTACTTTCGAAGATGATGAAGAAAATGACCCAAATGCTAAAAACGAAAAGGAATTTCGAATGGGTGTAATTGGGCCTGCAGAATTATCATTAGTGACCAGCAAAATAGCCACAGAAAAAGCATCACAGAAAAACGCAAAGGAATTTGCGGGCTTTGAATTGACTGAAGCAATTGCAGTAACTACTGTTCTTAAAGATTTAGGCACACCAATTCCGCCAATGGATGCAAAAGCGAAAGCTATGCTAGAAAAAATTAAAAACACACCTCCAGGAAACGAATTTGATAAAACCTATATAAAGGCACAGCTTGAAAATCATGAATTCTTACGTGATTTGGCACAGGATTATCTTAACAATTCGAAAGGCAAAACTGCTGTAGCCGAAAGTCAGGGTAGGCATTTAGCAACACTTGCTTTAGCTACTTTTAAAGAACATGTCGCAATTACTCAACGTATTTTGAGCGAACTGAACGCTTAGTAGGTTATTCCAAAAATTAAAAATACAGGAGTCATTTCCTGTTTTTTTATTTATATAAAGCCAGCCACTAACAGTTAGGGTTGCGTTGCTTGCGAAGCACGAACAATGAAGCCCGGGTCAAACAGCCTGTCCCGTTTTTACGGGAGAACCGATTACCTGCCGTCAACACTATGGAGTTATCGTAAAGATTGTAGCGGTATTTTCAAGAGGATTTTGTTTCTCTTTTTTTGCGGAGTGGTTTCAGCTTGGTTTTTTTCATATTTTCCTTCACTTTTAAACACAAATTCCCTTACCATAAAATCAGCTTTTACAGAAACTTGAACTTTTGCTACCGCCAAGATACCAAGCAGGCGGACCGCGCTGATCAAAAACCGCTATTCGGTGTAAATCGCAAACTCTTTACAAAATGCATTAAGAATGGAAAAGGCAAAATCATTGAACGCTCCCAACACGCCCATTTGATTTATCAAAACAAGGTTAGAATCGAAAACAATTACGAAGTATATCGCAGAAGGCAAGCTATAGTGGAAATTCCATAGCCTGTCCCGCTCTTCGCGGGAGAGTGATAAAACGCCAATGGGACTTCTATTATATCATGACTAAGAAAACCATCAAACATGCCTCAGCTGATGTTGGTTTGATTTTTTCAGCTTACAACTTGCGTCTAATATTAAATTTAATATACCAAAACCTAATAAAATAATATCTAAAAGTATTGGCTTTGTATTTTGGAGTTCTAACACCCTTTTTTAACGCTTTTTACGGACTGTTTTGTTTTAAGAATGAAGAATGCTTTTTTCAAGAAAGAATTTCAGTTGTAGTTTAAATCACATATATTTACTTACTGATTAACCAAATAGAGTTCGTGTAAAGGTTTTTAGACGAACGTACGTCATCAGCCATTACACATCGACACCCAAACCAACAAATCGATAAAAAATCTTAATGCCAATTTGAACAATGAATAAATATTTCTCACAAACGCGAGTTTTTACTTTTCTGATAATATTACTTTTTGGCACTGCCTGCAACGGACCCGTTAAAAAAGACGTACCAAAAGAAAAGGGAAGTGAATCAAACATACTATCTGTTGCACATCCTAAACTTATAAAAACCATTGGCTCGCCTAAATATGGCAATGTACAATGTGCGCTGCAGGACAAAGCTGGTAACCTTTGGTTTGGCACCACAGAAAATGGTCTTTATAAATATGACGGAAAATCCTTTACCCAATTTTTAGTGACCGATGGTCTAAACAGTAATAATATTAATGCCCTTTTAGAAGATAAAGATGGTACAGTTTGGATAGGCACTGCAGCAGGAGTTTGTCTTCACGATGGCAAAACATTTGCGAAAATCCAGATTCCTTTGCGAAAAAACCTGCCTCCCAATAAGTTTAGAAAAACGCAGGAGGTATTCAGTATCATGCAGGACAAAAGCGGAAAACTATGGTTCGCAACAATTGATGGTGTTTACATCTACGACGGCAAATCCTTTACTCCGTTTATAATTGATGAGGGCGGAGTTGGCTATATGAGCAGTAATAATAACGTTGAATATATTTTAGAAGACAACGCAGGTGACATTTGGTTTGGTGGACGGGGTAATAAGGGTGTGTTTCGTTACGATGGAAAATCTATAACCAATCTTAAACCAAATGGTGACAATTGGGCTTGGCCCGCATTGCAAGACAAGAACGGAAATATTTGGTTTAGCAATTGGAGCGGTGCCTACCGTTACGATGGAAAATCATTTACGCGTTTTACAAAAAGCGATGGCTTGCTAAGTGATTCGGTTATGCGAATTATAGAAGACAAAAACGGAAATCTTTGGTTTGGTGGCGGTGGTGGCCTTTGCCGTTACGATGGAAATTCTTTCACCTGTTTTACAACAAAAGATGCACTAATCAATAACGGTGTTTGGGCAATTTTGGAAGATAAAACAGGAAATCTTTGGGTGGGTACGAGAGAAACAGGTCTCTCACTTTACGATGGAAAAACATTTATTAATTATTCGGAATATAAACACTAGCCTGTAATGGACTAACAAACAAAATTTGCAACAACAGATAAAAATGAACAAAAAAAACATCAATCACTTAAACCAACAATCATCATGAAACAACGTTCCAAACATTTTGCACTAAAGACAATCCTAATTGGTGTATTCATTCAGCTAATTACAATAACGGTTTCCTTTGGCCAAACCAAAGCAGAACAAATCGATAAGTTGATGAATCTATATTCAGAATACGGGCAATTTAACGGCTCCATTCTTGTCGCTGACGCAGGTAAAGTCATTTACAAAAAGGGATTTGGAATGGCAAACATGGAATGGAATATCCCGAACCAACCGGATACCAAACATAGATTGGGTTCCGTTACCAAACAGTTTACCGCTATGTTGATTCTGCAATTACTTGAGCAGGGAAAATTAAAGTTGGATGTTCCTATTACAACCTATCTTCCTGATTATCCTAAAACATTGGGCGATAAAATCACTATTCATCATTTACTGACGCACACATCTGGAATTCCTAATTATACTTCGTTTCCTATTTTCGTGAAAGAAATAAGTTTCAATCCATACAGCCCGGAAGCTTTTGTGAAAAAATTCGCTGACTTACCGCTGGAGTTTACACCAGGCGAAAAATTTGCGTACAGCAATTCCGGCTATTTTTTATTGGGTTACATTATAGAGAAAGTTTCCGGTAAAACCTATGAGCAGTTTTTGCAAGACAATATTCTTACACCACTCAAAATGAATAATACAGGATTCGACCACCATGAAACGATTCTGAAAAACAGAGCTTCCGGTTATGAGAAAAACGGTAAAAACTACAGCAATGCCAGTTATCTTGATTTGTCTATCCCCTACGCTGCCGGTTCTTTATATGCTACCGTAGACGATTTGTATTTATGGGATCAAGCGCTTTACACAGAACAGTTACTTTCAACAAAAAATAAAGAGCTGTTATTTAATTCCTATATTCCTGCAGGACCGGGACAATATGGTTACGGATGGTTTATCAATAAGGCTTTCAATGGAGAAAAAAATGAGAGTATCCTGGTTACTGAGCATGGCGGTGGAATAAATGGATTCAACACCTTGCTTTCCCGTATTCCTTCTGACAAAAATCTAGTAGTATTGTTAACTAATACGGGTGGTACGAACTTAAACGAGATGAGTAAAGCAATTAGAAATATTCTATACAATCAACCATATAGTTTACCTAAAAAATCATTGGCTGTTGCTTTCATAGACGTTATTCTGGAAAAAGGAATTGCATCCGGATTAACTTATTTTAATGACAATAAAAATTCAAATACCTATGCTGTCAACGAAAATGAAATGAATAGCGCAGGATATCAATTGTTACAAACCGGAAAAGTAAAAGAAGCAATAGAAGTTTTTAAACTAAATGTAGAAGCGTTTCCAAAATCAGGAAATGCCTACGATAGTTTGGGAGAAGCCTATTTAAAAAACGGAGATAAAAAGCTGGCGATTATCAACTATAAAAAATCATTGGAGCTAGATCCAAATAATGAAAACGGGAAAAAAGTATTGGAAGAAATTTCAAAGTCCTAAATTAGTAGAACTGTTTAAAAAAAACCGCACGGATCATGTTTGATTTCAAAAACACGATCCGTTCGGATAATAATAAAATCACGCTTTTTAATTCATTTTTTATTTCACTGCCATAGTTGGCTTCCCAACCGTCAAATAAACATGTGTATTGGGATATAGAAATTCAATTTTTGAATTTTGCTGGTTTAATCTCATCGCGGCTTGTCCATTGACAGCAACAGTATAATTATTTTTTTAGGGGGTTTGATAATTACTGATCAATTGACATTTATTCAAAGTATCGTAAAATTTACAAGAGAAAGTATTTTAAAATCCAACGATGAGTTCACAACGGATTTAGATTGCTTAGAATATTTAGCAAAAATAAAGTGGAAAGCAGATTTCAAATGTGTAATGTAATCACACAAAATTTACGATTCGTAAAACGAATTTTGCGCGGGATTGTGACGTTTGCCATCATGTTGAAAGCCCAATTGTTGATACTATTTTTCATAAAGTTCGATTTGATTTGCGAAAAGCATTTACAATTGTTTTTGAAATGAGTGCAATCACAAAAGGCTTCTCTACAAAACAAACAGCAAAACAATTAAAAATTAGTACAAATAGGCCGACTAATTTCATTAAAAAAGTTAGAATTAATGTGGCAGATAGTGCCTCATTGCCAATGATTGTAAATATTTTTGTCGATAAATTTATTTTTAGTGGCAAAGAAAATCTTAAACAAGAAAGGAGCAATATTCCAAAAAATAAAGTTGATAATCGCCGTTGAAACCAATAATACTACCGGAATTAAAAGAGTGTAGTTTGACCAGTTTGAAGATTATTTGTGCAAATAAATACGCAAAATATTTGAGAAACATATTTCTAAATCTGCATCAATAAAAATTGACGACTAGAATGGATGTAATTCGTTTAAAAAAAGTTTGATTTTAAACAGATTAGGAGTGACAAAGGAAAATCATCAAAAAAATTACACACTGTAATTCATTAATTAAAATCTTCTTTGAGAAGTTATTTTTCTTTGGTTCATAAAGAGCATCTTCAGTTGCACCTAAACGAGTTTAGTTACAGAATTAATACGTTAGTTTACGAGAAAAAAATATTTGAGTTGATAATAAACAGAATGATGAATACTTAAAAATTTTTATATCAAGGCATTACAAAAATTAAATAATTGCACACCTCAAAAAATATTAAAGGAATGAACCCAATATAGTATTGAGCTCATTAGTATCAAAATCAAATATAAATTTATCTAAACTTTTTTGTATAGTATAAGATCGAGACTTTCCTATTTTATTCTTCGTCTTCGTCCGTACCATGGGATTTTGAATAGCCTCTCCATTTCTCGATACAATCCTGTAAATCCTGAGGAAGTTCTGTATCAAAGCGCATCATCTCGCCGGTTGTAGGATGGATAAAACCTAAAGTTTTAGCATGTAAAGCCTGTCTTGGTAACGCTTTGAAACAGTTGTCAATAAACTGTTTGTATTTGGTAAACGTAGTTCCTTTCAAAATCAAATGACCGCCATAACGCTCGTCATTGAATAAAGGATGACCTATATGTTTTAGGTGTGCCCGAATCTGATGTGTTCTTCCTGTTTCCAGTTGGCAAGAAATCAATGTCACATAACCAAAACGCTCTAACACCTTGTAATGCGTCACGGCTGGTTTCCCTATTTCCGGATCAGCAAAAACAGCCATTTGCATGCGATCTTTTGAATGTCTTGCTAAGTTTCCTTCAATCGTTCCTTTATCAGCCACCACATTTCCCCAAACCAAAGCCACATACTCTCTTTCGGAAGTTTTAGCTTCAAATTGTTTGGCAAGATGGGTCATCGACGCCTCGGTTTTGGCAATTACCAATAGACCTGAAGTGTCTTTATCAATACGATGCACTAATCCGGGACGTTCGCTGCTGTTCATTGGCAAATTATCAAAATGATACGCCAACGCATGCACTAAAGTTCCGGTATAATTCCCATGACCAGGGTGCACCACCATTCCTGGCAATTTATTTATCAATAGCAACGTATCATCTTCATACACAACATCAAGTGGAATATTCTCGGGAATAATATGGTTTTCGTAAGGAGGATGCGTAAGCATAACACGGACCACATCATTGGCTTTCACCTTGTAATTCGACTTTACCGTAGCGTCGTTTACAAAAATATTTCCTTCAGTAGCAGCGATTTGTATTTTATTGCGAGTCGCATTTTGAATAAGGCCCATCAAGTATTTATCAATTCGCAACGACGCTTGGCCTTTGGGAACTTCAAACCTGAAATGTTCAAATAACTCGTCCTCTAAATCTATTGTTTCTATATTATTGTTCATCAACTGGTATTTCTTCTTCTATTGGTGCAGCGAGCGTGTCGGCAGCATTTTCCTCTTCTTCGTAACTCATTTTTCCGTCTCCCAAAACCAAATCGATTTTCGATGATTTCAAAACTCTGTCGCCTGCTTTCAGGTTTCTTCCTTTGAAACGCATTTCCAATACCATATCTTTTCCAAGATTTGGCACATACGTAACCGCCCCTTCTTCAAGCCCTAAAGCTTTCAAAGTAGGTACCGCTTCACGATACGTTTTATTTACTAATTCAGGAATTCGCACGGATGAAAATCCAGAGGTATTTATTTTTATATATATTTTTCGACCTACTTTTACTTTTGTACCCGGCGTCGGATCTTGTTCAACCACACTGTATTGCGGAAAATTGCTCCTGTAATCGACGCTATCCAAAAGCACATAATCTAAATCCAATTCGTCCAGCTTTTGCTCCACTTGCTCTTCAGTCAATTTACTCAAATTTGGAACCTCAATTTCATTGCCATGATCAGTTGTAAAAGTTAACCAATGCATAAACAAATACCCCAAAGCAAAAATAATGGCAATCGCAATTAATACTTGTACTACAAACACACGACTACTAAGATACTTACGTAAACTCATAAATTTATTTTTATATGCGGCAAAGATAAAGCTATTTCGTTTCAAAAAAAATGATAATTTTGTTTAATCGTTTTTAGGATTATTCTTGATGAATTTCAGGAGCTGTTTCCCGCTATTCGCTTGTATCTTTGCTTTTTTAAAGAAAAAAAGCAAAGGATATCGCTATTATCGGGGCTAAAAACAAATCGTTTTCATAAGAAAACCTTTTTAAAATTAAATCCAAAAACTTTAAACATTAAACCTGCAACATTAAACGATACAAAATGAAAAACATTGCCATCATCATGGGCGGATATTCCAGCGAGTATAAAATCTCACTAATCAGCGGAAACGTAGTATATCAATTTTTGGACAAAACGAAATACAACGGATTCCGAATCCATATTTTCAAAGAAAAATGGGTCTATGTTGATGCTAATGACACCGAATTCCCCATCGATAAAAATGATTTTTCAGTGACTGTTGCCGGTATCAAAATCACTTTCGACTGCGTTTTCAATGCCATCCACGGAACTCCAGGCGAAGACGGATTGATGCAGGCTTATTTTGAATTATTGCACATTCCGCAAACTTCCTGCGATTACTACCAAGCAGCTCTAACGTTCAACAAACGCGATTTACTATCTGTTTTAAAACCATACGGCATAAAAACCGCCACTTCCTATTACTTAAACAAAGGCGATGTTATTAATACTGACGAAATTGTCGCTAAAGTTGGTTTGCCTTGTTTTGTAAAACCTAATAAAGCCGGTTCCAGTTTTGGAATTTCAAAAGTTAAAACAGCTGCCGAATTACCTATCGCTATAGAAATTGCGTACAAAGAAGACAACGAAATCATCATAGAAAGTTTCCTTGACGGCGCCGAAGTTTCGGTAGGAGTCATCAACTACAAAGGAAAAGTAACCGTTTTACCCATCACCGAAATTGTTTCGGATAATGATTTTTTCGATTATGAAGCCAAATATTTGGGTAAATCACAAGAAATTACTCCTGCCAGAATTTCGGATGAAATGACTCAAAAAGTGAGTGAAATTGCTAAACGCGCTTACGAAGTCCTGAAAATGAAAGGTTTTTCCCGAAGCGAATTTATATTGGTAAACGGAGAACCACACATGCTGGAAATGAACACTATTCCGGGATTAACAACGGAAAGTTTGATTCCGCAACAAGCCAAAGCCGCCGGAATTTCATTAGAAGATTTGTTTACAAATGCAATAGAATTGGCTTCGCCTGAATAACTGATTATTTCGTTAACTTTGTATAAAAAACTCATTATGATTAATTACAAACAATATATCGGAATAAATTCAGGTGTTCGTTTTGGTAAACCAACAATAATTGGAACCAGAATTACTGTTTTTGATGTTTTAAATTGGCTGGCTAATGGGATGACGACAAATGAAATAATTGAAGATTTTCCCGAAATTGACGAAAATCAAATCAAAGCTTGCCTTACTTACGCTGCTGATAGAGAACGTAAAATTAAAATTGCATCGTGAGTTTGTTATTTGATCAAAACATTTCTTTTAGAATTATCTCTAAAATTAAATCCAATTTCCCTGAAGCAAAACAAGTCAGACAACTCGGAATTGAAAATCGTTCTGATCTTGAAATATGGAAGTATGCCAAAGAAAACAAATTTACAACTGTAACTTTTGATGCTGATTTTTTTGATTTAGCAAATCTAAAAGGTCATCCGCCAAAAATAATTTGGCTCCGTTTTGGAAATACCAAAACTGATTTTCTAGCAGATCAATTAAACACAAAAAATGCAATCATCAAAGATTTTATAAATTCCGATGAATATTCAGAAATAGCCTGTTTGGAGGTAACCAATTAAAATGTTGCTATGATAGAAATCTTTGAATGGAACCGATTATTATACAATGATTTACCAGAATCCTTTCTGTTAGAAGTCATTTTCCGTTCCACGGTAATGTTCACCGTTTTATTATTGACATTAAAAGTAGCTGGAAAACGTGGCGTAAAGCAATTATCTGTTTTTGAAACAGTCATCATTATTGCTTTAGGATCAGCAGCCGGAGATCCCATGTTTTATGAAGAAGTTGGAATAATCCCACCCATAACCGTATTACTAGTAATTATCCTTTTATACCGCTTAGTAACTTGGCTAACCGGAAAAAGTAAACGATTTGAAGAGTTTATAGAAGGCAAAACTGAATGTATTATCAGCGAAGGCAAATTTTCAATTGCTACTTTTAAAAAGGAAAGTCTGGCACAAGATGAATTTTTTTCGGAACTCCGATTAAAATCAGTAGAGCATTTAGGACAGGTGAAAAATGCCTTTATGGAAACTAGTGGCGAAATCAGTGTTTTCTATTATGAAGACCATGAAGTTCAACCAGGCTTACCAATTCTGCCTTTCTTATTTAAACTTAAAAGTAAAACGATTCCAACTGAAGGTGTTTATGCCTGCACCTTTTGCGGAAATACTGAAAGCCATAAACCAGGAAATGCGGAGTGCAGGGTTTGTGAAAAATCTGAATGGGTCGAAGCAATACGAACACTTAGAAAAACTTAATTCAACCCAAATAAAACCCATTCGATTTAAATATATCTTGTATAATGAGAAAAGCAATATTTCCGGGATCATTTGACCCAATCACTTTAGGACATGAAGACATAATTAACAGAAGTATTTCTTTATTTGATGAAATCGTAATTGCCATTGGAATCAATGCCGAAAAAAAATACATGTTTTCATTGGAAGACAGAAAGCGTTTTATTGAAGAAACATTCAAAAACGAACCTAAAGTTTCAGTAATAACTTATGAAGGTTTGACAATTGATTTGTGCCACAGAATAAACGCTAATTTTATCCTTCGCGGTTTGCGCAACCCTGCCGATTTCGAATTTGAAAAAGCAATTGCGCACACGAATCGTCGTCTATCAAAAATAGAAACCGTGTTTTTATTGACCGCAGCAAAAACTTCGTATATCAGCTCAAGCATTGTGCGGGATGTAATCCGCAATGGTGGACAATATCAAATGCTAGTTCCCGATGCAGTTCGAGTAAAATAATTTTAAAGAGATTTTGTCAAGTCGAGCGCAGTCGAGAACTATCCATTCGTCTCGACTGCGCTCGACTTGACAAATAATCACTACCAATTTTACTTGCGAAACGAGGCAATAAATCTTAAATTAGCCAAAAATAAAAGCCATCAAACAATGAGTATAGAAAGAGAATTAAGCAAACGTAGCGGATCGAAATGTGAACTTTGTGGTGCAACCGAAAACCTAAAAGTATATCAAGTATTACCAACCAAAAAAGGTGGACTTGATGAAAGTATAGTGGCTTGCAGCACCTGTATCGACCAAATCGAAAATCCGGATAACGTAGATTTAAATCATTGGAGATGTTTGAATGACAGCATGTGGAGCGAACATACCGCCGTGCAAGTTGTCGCGTGGAGAATGTTAAGCCGTTTGCGTGGTTCTGGTTGGCCTCAGGAATTACTGGACCAAATGTATTTAGATGAAGATACTTTAGCTTGGGCACAAGCAACAGGTGAAGGCGAAGAAGACGAACCAAAAGTAATTCACCGTGACAGCAACGGTGTGATTCTTGAAATTGGAGATTCAGTCGTTTTAATCAAAGATTTGAAAGTAAAAGGTTCAAGCATGGTAGCCAAACAAGGAACTGCAGTGCGTAACATCAGATTAGACCATGAAAACGCCGAATATATTGAAGGTAAAGTAGATGGTCAAACTATTGTTATTATTACGCAATATGTTAAGAAAATATAGTATTTATAGTTTTCAATCACAGTTTTCATGGACTGAACTGTAAAAAAAGTGTTCAGTATATAATGACTCCATTACAGCAAAAAATCGTTAACAGTAAAATATTTTACTGTTAACGATTTTTTTTAACTGAAAACTGAGCACTAAACACTAAAAAACTACTACTCTTCCTCTTTCTTTATCACTTTTCGCGCCACTTCGATTTTGAATTTCTTGCCTTTCATTTTTTCGTCCTTAATAGCATGAAGCAAGTCTTTTACTTTATTAAATTTCACCGCTGCAAAAGAGATAAAATCTTTCACTTCGATTAATCCTAAATCGCCTTTTTCCAATTTCCCTTTTTGGGAAAAGAAACCTACGATATCAATTTTATTCAGTTTATTTTTCTTCCCTCCACTGATATAAATGGTTTGAAATTCAGGTGGTTTTGGTAATGAAGTGGAATTTTCAACTTTCAAAGCTTCCATTCCATAATCGATGTAATCCATTTTTTTCTCACTTTCATGAGCAATAATATAAGCAGTTCCAGAAGCAAGCATACGAGCCGTACGTCCGTTTCTATGCGTAAATTCGTCTTCTTTGGATGGTAAATGATAATGAATTACATGATTCATTTCCGGAATATCGAGTCCACGGGCTGCCAAGTCAGTTGTGATTAAATAACTTACACTTCCGTTTCTGAACTGGATTAGCGCGCGCTCTCTTTCGTCCTGATCCATTCCGCCATGATAATACGTGGCATAAATTCCTTTTTCGTTCAACGTATCGCTAATGCGTTCTGCAGCATCACGATGATTACAAAAAACTATCGCCGATTGTGATTTCAACGAACAAATCAAGTTAAACAAACTTCCAATTTTGTCTTTTTCTTTCGAAACGACCATTTTCATCGTAAGATTCATTTCTGCTACGTTTTCTGGAATAAAATCTAAAATAGTTGGGTTTACGACTCTTGTATATTTGGGAATTTCAATATCGGAAGTGGCCGAAACCAAAACGCGTTTGTTGAGTTTCGTTAATTTTCCAATTATAAAAGACATTTGTTCATGGAAACCCAATTGCAATGATTTATCAAACTCATCGAGAATCAACGTTTGGATTTTATCCAAACGGAAAGTTCCTCTGTCGATATGATCCGCGATTCTTCCCGGAGTTCCTATTAAAACTGCTGGCGGATTGCTTAAATTTTTAATTTCGGTATCAATAGTATGTCCGCCGTAGCACACATTTACTTTATAATCAGTTCCCATTTTTTTCCAAACCTGCTCAATCTGCAATCCTAATTCGCGTGACGGAACCAAAATTAAACATTGAACCGATTGAATTTCGGGTTGTAACATTTCTAAAATCGGCAACAAAAAAGCCAAAGTTTTTCCGGAACCTGTTGGCGAAAGCAATAAAACATTATTGTCATTCAGGATGGTATCTTGCGCTACTTCCTGCATTTCGTTCAGGCTTTCGATGCCTAAATTCAAAAGTATATTGTTGGAATGGTGTTTCTTATTCATTTTTTCAATTTGGTGCAAAGGTAATTTTTAATTGTGAGTTATGAATTTTGAATTATGAATTTTCATTCTTTTTTAATCGGATATTTCCTTTTCTTACATTCATATCTACAGCTGTCTAAAAAAAGCTACATTTGATATTCCATTCAAAAATCGAAAAATGAGACTTTTTACATTCCTTTTTTTACTATTCTCCATCAGTACTTTTGCACAAAAAAACAACAAATACGATACTTTTTTCGAAAAAGGTAATGGAAATCAATCTGCCTCTTATCAAGAAACAATTGCGTACTACAAACTTCTGGCGGATGATTTCCCTACTGTCGAAATTCAAAAAATGGGTTTGACAGATAGTGGTGAGCCTTTGCACATGGTTATTTTTAATCCGGAAAAGCAATTTGACTTTGGAACCATCCAAAAAAACAAAGCGGTAATTCTGCTTAATAACGGAATTCACGCGGGGGAACCGGACGGAATTGACGCTTCAATGCAGCTTTTTAGAGATTTAGCTTTAGGTAAAATAAAAGCGCCAAAAAACACCGTTATCGTTGGTATTCCGGTGTACAATATTGGCGGCGCTTTAAACAGAAACTCCACTTCAAGAGCCAATCAGGACGGACCGGAAATCTATGGCTTTCGTGGCAATGCCAGAAACTATGACTTGAATCGCGATTTTATAAAATCAGACACCCGTAACACGAAAAGCTTTGTAGAAATATTCCATAAAGTAAATGCAGATGTTTTTATTGACAATCACGTCAGCAATGGCGCAGATTACCAATACAAACTGACGTACATTATGACCCAACATAATAAATTAGGAACCGTATTAGGTGATTTTTTAAATACTGAAATGATGCCTGCTTTGGTGAAAGATTTACAAAAAAAGAATATTGAAACTACGCCTTATGTCAATGCTTTTCAGGACACACCAGAAAAAGGTTTTGGTCAATTTTTTGAAAGCCCAAGATTCGCAACCGGTTATACTTCATTGTTTAATACCATTGGTTTTGTGGTGGAAACGCACATGCTTAAAAAATATGCCGACCGCGTGAAAGTGACGTATGAATACATGCGTTCCGCAATTGATTTTACGGATGCTAATTATCAAAAAATCAAACAACTGCGATTGAAAAATGAAGAGCAATATAAACCACAACAATCGTACACGATAAAATGGGAAATTGACAGTACAAAAACGATTCCTTTTTCGTTTTTAGGCTACGAAGCCAGTTACAAAAAAAGTGATGTAACAACTGGAAATCGCCTGTTTTATGATAAAACAAAACCATTCAAAAAAGACATTCCTTACAATAAGGAATTTAAATCGGTAAAAGAGATAATCATACCGGAAGCGTATATAATTCCAAGAGGATTTTGGCCTGTTATCGAATTATTAAAAAGTAATACGATAACATATCGTCTACTAAAAAAAGATACCATAATTGAAGTCGAAAGCTATAGAATTGCCGACTTTAAAACAACAAGTTCAGCGTATGAAGGTCATTATTTACACCGAAACACTTCGGTAACCGCTAAAATAGAGAAAGTGGCTTTCGCCAAAGGGGATTACGTTATTCCTACACAACAAAAGGGAATCAAATACCTACTGGAAACTTTGGAACCGGAAGCAATAGATTCTTTTTTCAACTGGAATTTTTTCGATACGATGTTACAACAAAAAGAAGGTTATTCCGATTATGTTTTTGAAGATTCGGCAACACAGATTTTGAAAGAAAATCCAAAATTAAAAGCCGAATTTGATTTGAAAAAACAAAGTGACGTTACTTTTATCAATAATCAGGAAGCACAGTTGGACTGGATTTACAAACATTCTGTTTATTATGAAAAGGCACATTTACAATATCCTGTGTATCGCATTTTAAATTAAAAAAAATCACGAATTAAAAAATTTATTAAGCACGAATTTCCACCAAATAATTAGTGGAAATTTGTGAAATTCGTGTTCAACTTTATTATATCAACTTTTCTGTTTACAAAATGAAGTGCTATTTCAGCAGCTTCTCTTCTTCGAACAATAATTTTATGTTTTCATAGGAGTTTTTTAGCGCTTCTTTGATTTGTTCCGGATTCATCCAGGCTACTTTCTCAATTCCCTCTTCTAATTGCCCCTGTGGTGTGCCTTCAAAATCAGACTGCATTTCGAACCAATGGGTAATTTTTAGTTTGTATTTGCCATTCCGTTTAAAAACATGATACGTTTTTTGAAGTTTGTGAGATATCGCCAAGCCATTAACGCCAGTCTCCTCTTCTACTTCACGCATGGCAGTATCTGCAATTTCCTCTCCTTTTTCGATTCCGCCCTTGGGTAAATCCCATTTTCCGTTTCTAAAAATGAATAAAACCTCCCCTTTTTTATTATAAACCAAACCGCCTCCCGCTTTACACACTGGAATTTTAGCTTTTAAAGTCTTCATAATCAAGCTTTCGTCCGGATGATACAGATAGGCCTTATTAATTTTATTTTGAAAGATTTTAACTATAAGTTGCTCTATGTCAATGCTTTCTAATAGAAATAATTGAAAATCTGTCTCTTTGGAGATGTGATTTGTCAAAAAAAGTGGTTTGTCGTTAACAAAAACTTTATACATTTGTAATATGATTTTTAATAAAGATACAGCCGAAAAAACAGCCGAATTTCTTTTGCAAATAAATGCAATTAAATTGAATCCAAGAAATCCTTTTACATGGGCTTCTGGGTGGAAATCGCCTATTTATTGTGACAACCGATTAATTCTCTCATTTCCAGCGGTAAGAAATTATGTCCGCGATGAATTTTCCAAGAATATAGAGAAGCAATTTGGTAAACCAGATGTTATTGCCGGTGTAGCCACTGGAGCAATAGGAATTGGTATGCTGGTAGCGGAAAGTATGGGGTTGCCGTTTGTTTATGTTCGCCCGGAACCAAAAAAACACGGGAGACAAAACCAGGTGGAAGGTTTTTTACAAAAAGGACAAAATGTAGTTGTAGTAGAAGATTTAATCAGCACAGGAAACAGTAGTTTACTAGCGGTGGAAGCGTTGCGCGAAGCCGGTGCTAATGTAAAAGGAATGGCCGCTATCTTTACCTACGGCTTTAAAGTTGCTGAACAAAACTTTAAAAGTGCAAATCTAGATTTATTTACGTTGAGTAATTATCAAAATTTATTGAATTTGGCTGTTGCCAAAAGATATATCAATGAGGACGAAGAACAGGTTCTAAGAGAGTGGAATGTGAGTCCGTCTACTTGGACTATTGAAGTTTAAAAAATCTAATAAAAAATAAAAACAATGAATTTAGAAAGCGCTAAAGTTACTGTTCAAAAATCAGCTCAAGAATTATTCAATTTACTGAGTGATGTGAAAAATTTTGAAAAATTAATGCCCGAAAATATTGCTAAATTTGAAGTTATTGGTGACGACGCTTTCATTTTTGGACTGAAAGGGATGCCAGAAATAAAGTTAAAAATGAAAGAAAAAGTAGCTCCTACCAAAATCGTTTTAGGGGCAGCGAGCGACAAACTTCCATTTACTTTAGTAGCGAATATAGATGCTGTTTCGCAGACTTCAAGTGATGTAAAACTGGATTTTGAAGGCGATTTCAATCCTATGATGGCCATGATGATTAAAGGTCCAATTGGGAAATTCATAGAAACTTTAGCAGGCAATATGAATAAATTGTAAAACTATTTAAATTCATTGTTTTCCGATAAAAAAGAAACCAAATTAATAGCTTCTTTTTTATCGGACAACAATTGACGGCAAAATTAGATTTTTATCCTTTCGAAAATACGTTTCCATTTATTACTGCAACAAAAGAAAACGTAGAAGCTAGCAACATAGTTGTGGAAATAAATTTTAAAATTTTAATCAAAAAAATACGCATTTTACTTATCGCCAAGCCAGAATTTAAAAAATTAATTGATCTTTTTAAAAAAGGATCTGCATTAGAATTAGAGATATTAAATTTAGATGTCAATGATAGTTGCTAAAAAATAATTCTACTAATAGTTTTACTTTGATTTAGTCCGTATCCGACAGCGCCGAACTACGACAAACATCAAGCCAACAAAACCGTAAAGAGCTAGAATTCCCTTTCCTATCGTATAGCTTTAGTAGACTTCCCAACCGTCAAATAAATATGCGTATTGGGATAAATAAATTCAATTTTAGTGTGCTGTTTATTTATCCGCATTGCTACTTGACCTTTCTCATTTTCTAAAGTATAAAAGGTGTAATTCCCGTCGGAAGCAAAAACACCGGAGTCTACAATTTTATATTTCATCTTTGTCGCCGTGAGAAAGAGAACCACACTATGCTTTTGAATATCAAGAAACACAAAAGAGTATTCATTTCCTGCTACATTGCATTCGTTTTTTCTGAAAGGTTGTTCATCTATGCAATATCTTTGCACATTAAACACTTGTTCTTGAGCGTACAAACCACCTGATATCAACAACAACAGAATTATTTTTTTCATATCCTTTTGTTATTTTTTAGTATCCGAAATTGGATAGTCCTTTTTACCCCTTACAAAATACAAGCCACATTTTTTTTTGAAGAAAAAAAAACCACAAAACCCCCAATTGCATTGGGCAACGTATCCTTAAAAAAGGATTAAAAAGTTTGTGAGTTCTGTTTGTTTCCACATATTATTCGTAGTTTTGACCGTATCAATGCGTCTTAATTTTGCTTTATAGCAATCCAAAAAACAACGCAAACAACTTTAAAAAACAATTACAATGACTTCATTTAGTAAAGAATTATCCTTTCGTTGGTCTGATCTTGACCCTAATTTTCATGTTCGACACAGTGCTTATTATGACTTTGGCGCACAACATCGTATCGAAATTCTGGAAAGTCTTGGCTTGACCATGAAAGTAATGCAAGCGCAAGGCTTTGGTCCTATTCTTTTTAGGGAAGAATGTGTATTTAGAAAAGAAATAAAACTTTCGGATAAAATTTTTATGCATACCAAAACCTCAAAAGTAAATGCGGATGCTTCTCGCTGGTCCATTGTACATGAATTCATGAATGAAGACAATAAACTATGCGCAACTATAACTGTTGATGGTGCTTGGATGGACCTTAAACTTCGAAAATTAGCGTCGCCAACGCCCGCAATTGCACTGGAGGCCTTAAGTATTTTTCCTAAAAGCGAGAGCTTTGTGAATCTTTAAAAAAGAAACCTTGGAAAACGAGATTTACTTTCGAATTTCTACAAAAGTTGAATCAAAAGCATAATTACACAACAGCGTTATAATCATGAAAAACAGAGAATACTCCGCCATTTACAGAATAATGCATTGGTCAATCGCCATGTGTATGACTTTATTGCTTGTAACTATCTTTTTGAGACTTACATGGATGAATAAAAATAATGTGGCGCTAATCATTCAAGACTATTTAGCGACTACAGACCAAAAGTTGACGCAAGACCAACTCATTACTCTTGCTAAAAAAATAAGAAAACCAATGTGGGACTGGCATATTTATATTGGTTATGTTTTGGTCGGTTTGTACAGTATTCGTATTGCGCTTCCATTTTTTGGACAAATGAAGTTCTCTAATCCGTTCAACAAAGATTTGAGCATTATAGAAAAATTCCATTACTGGACTTATTTAATTTTTTATGTTTGTGTTGTTATTTCCCTGATCACCGGTTTAATTATTGTGTTAGGTCCAAAAAATCTAAAGGAACCGATGGAGGAAATACACGTACTTTCTATTTATTATCTTCTGGCGTTTATCGTGATTCACTTGTCCGGCGTTTTCTTCTCTGAATTAACAACCCAACAAGGATTAATTTCCAGAATCGTAAGTGGACCAACAAAGACAAACGAAAATTAGAAGCAAAAAATACTCTTTTTTGATCAGCAATTATACGGTTTGTAGTTAGCAAAAAAACAATTAGGGATAAACGATTGAATCCAAAAATAATTGTGTAAAATTGGTCTGTAACGATATATGTCAAAAACATGGCTTGTGAAAGTTGTAAGATATTTTTAAAAGAGGCTTTAGATGAACTCAATATCGATGCAATAAAAATAGCTTGGTGAAATCGAAGTCAAAGAAGAACTCACGGCCACCGAAAAAAAGAAATTAAATAGTAAAATTAAAAAAGCAGGATTAAAATTATCAAAGAAAAACAAGGCAATCTAATTGAGAAAATCAGAAGTATATTAATTTTTGGATTCAAAAAAACAAATAGCGTATTTATCGTTTTGGTCAACTCTGTTTTGGGATATGTATTGAATCTTCTTTAAAATAAAAAAAGTTATCTGCTCCTTTTGTAATCGTACCCTAAAAAATTGCAATTTTATTAATACTTTTATAGAATTACTAACTTCAAAATTCCGACCCGAAAAAATGAAATTTACAAAACTATTTTTCGCACTGCTAACTGTTTTTACTATTACCAGTTTTAAAACAATACAAAATGATATTCTCGAAGTAAAAACTGCAGCACCATCAAGAGAATTCTACCAAATTAAAACTTATATTTTCAAAACGGAACAGCAAGTACAAACCACTGAAAAGTATTTGAAAGAGGCTTTGCTTCCGGGTTTAAAAAAACTTGGGATTAAAAATATTGGTGTATTCAAACCAAAACCGAATGCTACGGACACCCTAAAAAAAGTTATCGTAGTTATTCCGTTTTCATCCATCAATCAATTTCTAAGATTAGAAGATAAACTGGCCAATGACAAAATCTATTTAACTGCCGCAGCCGATTATTTGAATGCTTCTTACAAACAAGCGCCTTATTTGCGTATCGAATCTATTATATTAAAGGCTTTTTCAGATCATCCTATTTTGTCAAGTCCCGCTTTGAATAGTCCAAGAGCAAATAGAGTGTATGAATTAAGAAGTTATGAATCAGCAACTGAAGCGATTTACAAAAACAAAGTCGATATGTTCAATGCCGGAGGAGAAATAAAACTCTTTGACCGCCTTGCCTTTAATGCTGTTTTTTATGGCGAAGTTATTTCGGGAGCCAAAATGCCGAACTTGATGTACATGACTACTTTTGCAGATCAGCAAAGCAGAGATGCGCATTGGAAAGCCTTTGTGGATTCACCAGAATGGAAAGGATTAATAGCTATGGAAAAATACAAAAACAATATTTCCCATATAGATATTACTTTTTTGTACCCAACTGATTATTCTGATTATTAGTTTTCCAACACATAATTATAATCGTAAGTTATTAAAACTGCAACCCTAAAAGTTGTAGTTTTTTGTTTAAAATAATAACCTCAATAATAATTTTTAAAGAATAGCAGTTGATATTTTACCAAAATTTTACTAGTAAATTTAAGTATCTTTAATACCAATTTAAGCTATGGAAACCCTCATTACAATACTAAAACTTGCTGCAGGCGTTGGTTTATTCCTTTTCGCCATGTATTTAGTTGAGGAATCCCTGAAAAATCTCTCCGGAAGAAGCTTCAAACTATTTCTGCAACGGATAACAAAAAACAATATTGGTGCAGTGGTAGGTGGAACAATAGTTACTGGCATACTTCAAAGCAGTTCGATGGTTTCGCTAATGGTTTTGGCGTTTGTGGGTGCAGGTGTTTTTACCATGAAGAATGCTATGGCTATTATTCTAGGAGCAAATCTGGGCACAACACTTGCCAGTTGGTTAGTCGCTACACTTGGTTTTAAAACTAATATTGAAGTGATTGCTTATCCGGCAGTTTGTTTGGGTGGTTTTCTTCTTATTTTACTTGGAACCCGCAAGAACATCAAGTACATTTCTTATTTTCTTTTGGGATTTGGTTTAATGTTCATCGGACTTTCCTTTATGAAAACCGCTATGGAAGCGCAGGTTCAATACTTCGATTTCTCGCAATATGCTTCGATGCCGCTAATCGTTTTTCTCGTTATTGGTTTTCTTATTACGCTCATTGTTCAATCGAGTTCCGTAACCATGGCATTAACGTTAAGCGCGTTAAATGCCGGAGCAATTGGATTTCCAATGGCGGCAGCGATCGTGTTAGGTGGTGAAACCGGAACTATTATTAAAATTCTTTTGAGTGCGATTGGAGGAAACGCTTCCAAAAAACGGGTTGCTTTAGGCAATTTATTATTCAACATTTTCATTACTGCCATAACGTTCGCACTGCTAAAACCGATTCTGTTGCTCATTACTGATGTCATAAAAATCAAAGATCCGCTCATTGGTTTGGTTACGTTTTCAAGTCTTATTAATTTATTGGCAATTGTATTGTTCCTTCCGGTTCTTGATTTATTTACTCAATTTCTGGAACGTTTTTTCAAAAACACGGATGGTAATACTGCCGCTTTTATAAGTCACGCCTCTATTACGGAACCTGAAACAGCCCTTGATTTATTCCGAAGAGAAACGAGCTATTTCATTTATAACTCAATGCTTTTCAATTTGGAATTATTCAAGATTGACACTCTCGCTTTTAAAAAACAAAGCGAGTACATTGAAATCAATGAGAAAAAAAGCTTTACATCTAAAACCCGTGAGGAGAAATATGAATTCCTAAAACAATTACAAGGCGAAATGCAGGCTTTCTATTTGAAACTAAGAACAAAATTGAACAGCGAACAAAATTCAGAGCTTAACCAATTGATTTCTGCTGCGCGAAGTTCCATGCATGCCGTAAAAAGTGTAAAAGATATTGATAGCAATATAATGGACCTCAGTCACTCTTCAAAAGACATAAAATATCAGTTTTTTCTTCATCACAAAAAAGAAACGGAAAACCTATATTTAAAATTAAGTACTTTTCTGAGTTTGGAAGAACCTGTAAACTTTGAAGAATTGGAGGTTATATTTAATACTATTCAAACAAACTACACGACAGCACTTAATACCTTTTACACCGATGTACAACTTACAATCGTTGAAAACATTGATATCACAACAGTCATAAATTTCAACAGAGAACTATTTATGTCAAATAAAGCCATGCTAATGGCACTGAAAGATTTAATTTTGGACGAAAAAAATGCTCAAAATTTTAATGAAATTTCTATTTACAAAACCTAAAATATTAGTAATTCGTTCAAATTTTATTCCCAAAAATTTTACAACTATATTTTAAAATTTCGTAACATATTTCACCTTCAATTTTCGATCTTGGCTACCAATTTGGTTTCACAGTGAAATTGCGATTCTGATTTAAATTGGTTATTTTTAACCAAAAAAACACATCATTTGAAAACATACATAAAGAAAATTTCGAAGGTTTTCCTTTGGATAATAGGATCCGTAATTCTGTTGCTCTTAATATTGATAGTTGCTATTCAGATTCCATCCGTTCAAAATTATGCCAGAAAAAAAGCGGTAACGTATTTGGAAGGAAAAATCAAAACCAAAGTCACTATAAAGAGAATAGAAATCGGACTACCCAAAAAAGTGATTCTTGAAGGTGTTTATTTCGAAGACCAGAAAAAAGACACCCTTTTTGCCGGAGAAAAACTAGCCGTAGATATCAGCTTATTCCAATTATTAAGCAATAAAGTCGAAATTAATTCCGTTCATTTAGAAGGTATTACGGCACATTTAAATAGAGATTCAAAAGCCGTTTTTAATTTTGAATACATCATTAAAGCCTTTGAATCACCAGAGAAACAGAAAACGGATTCGCCACCAATGCAGTTTTCCGTAGAACAAATAAAACTGGACCGAATTCAATTTAAATACAATGACTTTGTCACCAAAAATAATATCTATGCCAATCTAAATCATTTTGATACAAACATCAAAACTTTCGATTTAGATCAAATGAACTTTGAAATTCCCAAAGCAAAAATCAATGGATTAAAGTTAAGATTGAGGCAAGGTGTCGTTCAAATACCCAAAGCGACTAAAGTAGCAGCAATCAAAAACGAACCTGAATCCATCTTAAATTTAAAATTAGGAGAAATTGATTTGGCAAAAATTGATTTCGATTACGAAAGTGAAGAAACAAAATTAGAGACCACATTCTATTTGAAAAAATTACTCGTTAAAATTGACAAAATTGATCTTGATAATCAATTTGCCATTATAGAAAGTGTTGATTTAACCGGTGTGGAGGGCGCTTTGACTTTTGGAAAATTAGATAAATCAGTATCAAAAAAAGCACCCGTTGAAGGGAAATCAAACAATTGGGAAGTCAAAATAAAAACGACCGAATTCAAACGGATTAATTTTCGTTACGACAATAATAATGTTGCAGCAGTGCAAAAAGGGATTGATTACAATCATTTAAATCTTACCAATTTAAACCTTCAAGTCGATTTTCTGAACTACAATGCTGAAAATATATCTGGTGATGCCAATTCCATAATAGTTAAAGACAAAAGCGGTTTAAACATTCAGTCCTTTAATGCTGAATTTTTCTATGGAAAAAAGAATGCATTTCTTAAAAAACTATATCTCAAAACGCCTCAAACTGAATTGCGAGACGAAATCCGAATTGGATACCCATCTATTGAATCTTTGGCTGGAAACCCAGGTGAATTGGGCCTTATCGCTTATTTAAAGAAAAGCAAATTGGGAATCAAAGACATTTTGCTTTTTGCCCCTACTCTAAATAAGACGAATCCTTTCATGAGTAATCCCAATGCCATACTGTTGATTAACGGTACCATAACAGGGAAATTGAATAATATTGTATTTCCATCTATTGAGATTAGCGGCATTGGAACAACAAAATTAGCAGCAAGTGGCAATATTGTGGGTTTACCGGACGTGAATAAAGCCTATTTTGATTTAAACATTAAAGACTTGCAAACCGGTGCAAAAGATTTTGTTGGCTTTTTACCAAAAGGTACGATTCCAAATTCAATTCAGTTACCGTCAAAATTCAGCGTTAAAGGAAATTTTAAAGGAACAATTGCCAGTTTCAAAACTAATATGAACTTGGTAAGCAGTTTTGGCAATGCAAAAATCAAAGCAACTTTCGACCAAAGCAGAAAAAATTACGAGAAATACGATGCCCAAACGGAACTTTATAATTTTGATTTAGGAAAATTTATCAAAAACGATTCCATTGGAAAAGTAACTTTAAAAGCCAACATAAAGGGAACTGGTTTTGATCCAAAAACTGCAACAGCTTCATTGAACGGAAGTATCCTGAAGGCCTATTACAATAAATACACGTATCGAAATTTGAATGTGAAAGGTGCTATTCGCAATGGAAATTTCAATGTAAACGCTACTGCTAAAGATCCTAATCTGACTTTTGATTTAGTCAGCAGCGGAAGTTTTAAAGACAAATATCCTTCCGGGAAATTAAAATTAAATGTAGATATCGCCGATTTGGAAAAACTAAATCTGCATGCAGGTCCCTTAAAAATAAGAGGTGTAGTAGATGCTGATATTCAATCGGCTGATCTAGATTATCTCAATGGAACCGTTAATGCGCACAGTATAAATGTGACCAATTCCGCAGAACAATTTGTAATTGACTCGATAAATGTTGTAGCAACATCAACTGCTGATAAAAACACTTTGTTAATAAATTCCCCATTTTTAGACGCAGAAGTTAATGGAAAATATAAGTTGTCACAAATTGCAAAAGCGGTATCAAATTCTGTTGCTAAATATTATGACAGCGACCCAAATTCAAGAAAAATAGCAGTTGAAAACCAACAGTTCGCTTTTAAAATTGGCGTAAAAGACAATCCAATTATATTGAAACTTATTCCTGCATTGAAAAGTCTCGAACCTATAAATGTAACAGGACGATTCAATTCAATTAATGATTCAATTGTTATTAATGGAGCTATTCCAAAATTAATTTACGGAACAAATACGATTACAAATGCGACTTTAAAAATAGATACTCAAGAGAAATCACTGCTTTACAGCTTTGTTGTAGACGACATTCAAAACAAACAAATTCAGTTACCGCACACGAGCGTTACTGGAAAAGTCAAGAATAATCTTGTGGATTACACGGTACAACTAAAAGATGCAAAAGATGTAGAACGGTATTTAATAACTGGAACATTAAAGGCCATTAACGGAAATAACGAAGTGAGCCTTGGTCCGGATAATTTGTTACTGAACTATGAATCTTGGAAAATAGCGCAAAATAATCTAATTCGTTTTGGAAAAAAAGGAATTTACGCGGATAATTTCGAATTGAGTAAAGACGGAAATAACATTCGAATCCAATCTGAATCTAATAATCCTAATGCTCCAATTGCAATTAATTTCAAGGATTTTGACATTAATACCATCACAAGTTTTGTTGAGAAAAAAGATTTACAGCTCAGTGGAAGAATTAATGGTAACGCATTGGTAAAAAATTTGAATACCACACCTCTTTTTACTTCAGACTTAAATATTGAAAATTTCACTTTTAAGAAAGATACTGTCGGTAATATCAGCATCAAAGTAAATAATGCGGTTGCCAATCAATTTGATGCCAAAGTGAATATCAGTGGTCAGGGAAATCAAGTAGATTTGGTAGGATATTACAAAGCGAGCGAAAGCAGTTTTGACATGAATCTGGATATTGCAAAACTGAATTTAAAAAGTATTCAAGGTTTTACCTTGGATAACATTGCTGAAAGTACTGGATTCTTGACTGGGAATTTCAAGATTACTGGAAATACAACACAACCAAAAGTGCTTGGAGAATTAAAATTTAATGAAATTGGTTTCAAAGCGGTACCGCTCAATGCGAAATTTAAGTCTTTGAATGATAAAATCACGTTTACAAATAATGCCATTATTTTCGATAATTTTATTATTAAAGATGAGAAAGACAATGATTTAGCAATAAACGGAACTATCAAGAGTGAAAATTTCAGCAATTTTGGATTTGAATTATCCATTGATGCTGACAATTTTAAAGCCGTAAATTCTGAAGCTAAAGACAATGATTTGTATTACGGAGAATTGTATTTGGACAACCATTTACGAGTGAGAGGGACAATTGATAATCCTATCGTTGAGGGAAATATCAAAATCAATAAAGACACTAAATTTACTGTAGTATTACCACAATCTGATCCATCAATTGCAGACAGAGAAGGAATCGTTGAGTTCATAGATCAAGATAATCCGCAAATTCTGAAGACTGTTTCAGTTGATGAAATCACAAGTGAAATGGAGTTAAAGGGGATTAATGCCTCTGTAAATATTGAAGTGGATAAAGAGGCTGAATTATCACTCGTTATTGACAAAGCCAATGGTGATTTCTTAAAATTAAAAGGAGAAGCACAATTGAACGGCGGCATTGATCCTTCCGGAAAAACTACGCTGACCGGGAGATATGAATTATCTGAGGGAAGTTATGAAATGAATTTTAACGCTATCAAAAGAAAATTCGATATCAAATCAGGAAGTTATATTTTGTGGACTGGAGAACCAACAACTGCTGATATAAGTATTACAGCGATTTATAAAACGGAAGCGGCGCCAATCGATTTAATAAACGACCAATTAGGAGCTGTTACTGCCGAAATAAGAAATACTTACAAACAAAAAATTCCTTTTGAAACCCGTTTGAAAATGACTGGAGAATTAATGAAACCAACTATTTCATTTGACATTGTTTTACCTGATGGAAATAACAGCGTTTCAACCGAAATCATAAATACAACACAGGCTAAATTGACTCAATTGCGCCAGCAACCAGATGAAATGAACAAGCAGGTTTTTGCCTTACTCTTACTAAATCGTTTCATTGGAGAAAATCCATTTGCCAGCGAAACCGGTGGAACTAACGTTTCGTCATTAGCAAGAGAAAGTGCCAGCAAAATTTTGTCACAACAGCTTAATAATTTAGCGGGTGACTTAATTGAAGGTGTAGAACTTAATTTTGATTTGAATACATCAGACGATTATACGACTGGTCAGCGCGAAAATAAAACTGATTTGAATGTGGGAATTTCCAAGAAATTGCTGAATGACCGATTGAAAGTTACTATTGGCAGCAGCTTTGGGATCGAAGGCCCACAACAAGTGAATCAAAACGCCAATAATATTGCCGGAGATGTCTCTCTTGATTACCAACTTTCTAAAGATGGAAGGTATAAGATGAGAGTGTACCGCGTAAACAAATATCAAGTGGCACTTCAAGGAGAAGTAGTTGAAACAGGAATTGCATTCGTTATTACAATGAATTATAATAAGTTCAAGGAATTATATGCTAAAAGCGAAGCAAAAAAAGCAAAGCAAATAGCAAAAAGAGAATTAAAAAAGAAATCAGATGAATAAGAGTCCATTATTATATATTCTTTTTTTAGGATTGTTCGTGTCTTCGTGCAGTAATACCAAATATTTGCCGGAAGGGGAACTGCTTTACACGGGTGCAAAAATCAAAGTGGAAGGAAAACAAACTTCAAAGAAAGAAAACAAAGCGTTAAAAAACCAGTTGGAAGAAATTGTGAGACCAAAACCCAATTCTTCTTTTCTAGGATTAAAGCCAAAACTATATATTTATAATTTGGCCGGAACGCCAAAGAAAGAAAAAGGATGGCGCTATTGGTTGAAAACTAAAGTGGGTGAACCTCCTGTTTTTTACAGCCAAGTGGATTTAGAATACAACAAAAGCGTTTTGCAAAACTTTGCTGAAAACAGTGGTTATTTCAACACGAAAACTGCAGCAGATTCAACCCGAAAAGGAAAAAAAGCAAGTGCAGAATATCTTGTAAACCCAGCGCAACAATACAAAATTAGAGAAGTTAAATTTCCTACGGATTCTTCAATGATTTCAATTAGTGTGCGCAATACAAGACGCAGAAGTTTATTGAAAAAAGACGACGGTTACAGCCTTGATGCCATCAAAGAAGAAAGGATTCGCATTGACGCCAGACTAAAGGAAAAAGGATTCTTTTACTTTAACCCTGACTATTTACGAGTTCAGGTTGATAGCACTGTTGCAGATCATCAGGTCGATTTAATTGTAAAAGTTAAGGACGAAACGCCAAGTCTTGCAGAGACACCTTATAAAATCAATAAAATTATTGTTTATCCTAATTATTCTATTGGGATGGACAGTGTAAAAACCAACTTGGATTCTATCCAAAAATACAATGATTTAACGATTATTGACCCAGAAAATTTATTCAAACCACGAATTTTTGACCGAGCATTGTACTTTAAAAAGGAAGATTTGTACAACCGTACAAACCATAATTTATCGCTGAATCGATTGGTGAATTTGGGAACTTTCAAATTTGTAAAAAATCAATTTACGGTTTCTGACACAATAGGAAATTATTTGGATGCGTATTATTATTTAACACCATTACCTAAAAAATCAATTCGACTGGAATTATTAGCCAAAACGAATTCAGCTAATTATACAGGAACCGAACTTAATTTAAACTGGAGCAACAGAAATACTTTCAGAGGTGCTGAATTGCTTACTGTATCTGCTTTTGGCGGTGTCGAAGTACAAGTTTCCGGACAAAATAATGGATTTAATGTTTACCGATTTGGAACTGAAGCGAATTTAGTTTGGCCACGATTAGTTGCGCCTTTCAAACTTGATTCTCCGAGTGGTTTTGTACCAAAAACTAAGGCAACTTTGGGTTATGAATTCCAAAACAGAATTAAGTTATACTCGCTGCAAACCTTCAAAGGCTCTTTTGGATATTTGTGGAAACAGAGCGAACAGAAAGAACATTTATTGAATCTTACTGAAATTACATACGCCAGTCCGCAAAATGTAACGCCCTTGTATCAAGAACAAATTAATGCAAACCCTTCATTACAAAAAGTGATTGAAAAACAGTTAATTTTTGGTCCAACTTATTCCTACACGTATACCAATACGTTGCAAAGAAGAAAGAAAAACACTTTTTATTACAAAGGAACTATCGACTTAGCCGGTAATATCGCCGGATTAGCTTCGGGAGCAAACATTGAAAAAAAGGAACCAATTAAATTATTCAATGTTCCTTTTAGCCAATTTATCAAAGTAGAAAATGATTTCAGACATTACTATAAGTTAGGTCCTGATTCTCAACTGGCCACCAGAATAATCGCAGGCGCTGGTTTTGCTTACGGAAATTCCCGTGAAATGCCATTTATTAAGCAGTTTTTCATTGGCGGAACCAATAGTTTAAGAGCTTTTAGAGCACGTTCTATTGGGCCGGGAAGTTTTGATGGCGCATCAACAAATACCAATACTTTTTTACCCGATCAATCCGGTGATTTAAAATTAGAATTTAATACTGAATACCGCGCGAAAATCTATGGATTAGTTAAAGGAGCTTTGTTTATAGATGCTGGAAACATCTGGTTGTTGAATGAGAATACGGAAAAACCCGGAGCTAAATTCTCCAAAGAGTTTATGAATGAAATAGCCGTTGGAGCCGGAGCCGGATTGCGTTTTGATTTCTCTTTTCTTATTTTGAGAACTGATCTTGCCTTTCCTTTAAGAAAACCGTATTTACCTGATGGCGATCGTTGGGTTTTGGATAAAATTGATTTTGGAAGCGGTCCTTGGCGTAGAGAAAATTTAGTTTTTAATTTAGCGATTGGATATCCTTTTTAAACAATATTATTGATACAAAAAAGAGCACGAAATAATCATGCTCTTTTTATGTAATCTATTTTTAAAATTTAGTCTACCAAAAACAAGGCATTGCTAAACAACAGATTTCCATTTTCCCAAAAACCTCTAAATAAGGGATTGTCCACCATATAAATTACAGATCCGTCGCCTTTACTTTCCACCGCAAAACTTACGGTGTTGTTCAGTTTCTTTTTGATTTCATTACCCACAAAACCATAACTTTTATAATCTTTAGGAATATAAGCAACATTAGTAGCTTTTTTCAATAGCGAATAATGCCTGTCATCCGTTTTTAGACTGAAATATTTATCCCCTAAACCAAAAGACATTGGATGTGTTTTATTCAAAAGATTTTCAATGATAGCACCAGGAATCGATTTAGAAATATACCTGCGCTCTGAATCCTGAAAATCTAGAAACCGTTCTTTTAACTCCTCTTCTTCGGCTTCTTTCTCAGAACTTAATTTGTCTTCTTCGGTTGCAAAAGGGCTTAACGCGTATCCTTCTTTGGCCTCAAAAAGAGCAAGAGCGCTGTTCATCGCAATTACTTTTCCGCCATTTTTAATCCATTCACCAATTTTCTTTTGTTGGTCTTCTGATAAATCATAATATCCGTCCGCCAAAATCAAAGTGTTATAATTGAAAAGCTTTAATCTGTCAAAATTACTAACCTCAACCACGCTCACCGGATACCCAATAGTTTCTTCCATAAAATACCAAGCAGCACCAAACTCTGTAGAACCAACTCCTTTTCCTGAAAATAATACAACTTTTGGTGCTTTCAATAAATTGAAATTTTCACCACCAACATCTTTAGAATTCGACGAAAAGCCTGTGGCTATGTAATTATAATCAGTTTTTATTTTTACCAATTCACCAATCGTTTTTTCAAAATTAATAACTTTGGGATTATCTGCTCTGGTCACGATCAAACCGCCTGGTTCCACTATTACATCGCCAAAAATGGCTTTTTTCATCGCAGATCGAACTTTGATATTATTTTGGTGCAACAGCGAAAGCACCTGGGCTGAGATTCTGTTATTCCAAGGAATATGAAAAGCATATACATTTTGCGGAATCCCTTTATCTTTTACTTCAATAGACGCTTTTGTTTTGACAGGCAAACTATTTTTCAACGCATAGCCTTCCACTCCATATGCCAACGGCAAAGCCCAAGAAGTAATATCATACGATAAACTGTCATTCAATTTTTGATTTGGTTCAAAAAGGACCTGAGCAAAAACGGCTTTTTGTTGGTCTACTTTTACAATTAAATCATTTGGTTCTATCGTAAAACTTTTCTCTGTTTTGGTATTGTAATTAAATCCGGACGCTTTTTGACTGGCATCGGCATAACTGAATTCGACATTATTTCTTTTCAATAAATCCGCCATTTGAACCAACTTCGGATTGTTTTTCATCACATACATTTTATAATTTCCCTTCACAGTTTTTCGGGAATTATTCATAAAACCTCTGAAACCTTTCAGCAAAACATCCGCTTGCGCCGCAGCAGATTCTACCACAGTAAGTACTGCCGTAGCGTGATGTGTTATCCGGTCTTGTATCGTAAGCGTAATTCCGTTACTCATTGTGACGGCTCTCCCCGCGCCTATTCCGCCTTGTTCCATCGTCATTCCTACCGCACCATTGTACGTAGGATACGTATCGCCATAACTTGGATAAAACAAATCAAAACGTTCGCCGGTATTGTACATCCAGTTTTGAGCATCAAATTTTTTAGAAATATTTTTACCTAAAGTGTAATGAAAATCTTTTTGATACTTTTCAATATATTCGTGCAAAGGTTCCGCTGAGGGTGGAAAAAAATACGGAGAATTGTATCCCATTTCGTGTACATCCGTATGAACTTGCGGCATCCATTGATTGTACAATGCGATACGCTGTTGGGTTTCCGGTTGCGTTTGCCAAGCCCAGTCTCTGTTTAAATCAAAAATATAATGGTTGTATCTGCCGCCCGGCCAAACTTCCATGTGCTCTCTATCTGATAATTCCGGATGCGTTTTTTTACCTGAAATTTCTCGTAACCAATTCCCGTATCTGGAATATCCGTCCGGATTAATACATGGATCCAAAATTACAATGGTATTTTCTAACCACTTTTTAGTTTCTGCATTCGAGGGATTTACCAATTCGTAAGCCACTGTCATCGCGCTTTCGGTTCCGGCAAATTCATTTCCGTGAACATTAAAACTCAACCAAACTATTAACTTATCCCCAATCATTTGAGATTTATTTTGGGATAAACCAATGGCTGCTAAATTGTTGTTTCGGATTTGTTCCAAATTAGCTAAATTCTCCGGACTGGAAATAAAATAAACATTCAAATCCCTTTGTTCCGGAGTTACTCCATATTTCTGGTGTTTGATGAAATTGGACTTTTCCGTAAGTTGCTTAAAATAATTTTCAGCCTCATGGTAGTAGGTTATTTGTTTTCCGTAATTGGGTAAAAACTGGGAAGGACTTTGCACTTGTGAATGAACACTCAATACCAAAGTTAGCATTAGATAAAAATAAAAAACGGTCTTTTTCATATTGTTTTGGGTTAGTTATGCTTCAAAAATAGCCATTTACCAAGTATTTCACAAGCCAAATTTCGGATTAACGAAATATTAATTTTGCCAAACTTCTCATTTTAGTTAATTCATTTTTTGTTGCACGATACTGACAATACGGCAATATTCGGTATTAAAAAAACAATAATATTCTATTTTCAATTCGAATCATTGCAACAATCTATTATATTTGCAACCAACAAAATTGACACTACAGATGGAAGAATGTATCTCCGTTTTTGATATGCTAAAAATTGGCGTTGGACCCTCTAGCTCCCACACACTGGGGCCTTGGAGAGCTGCCGAACGCTTTCTTAGCGAATTAAGAAAAGAAAATTTACTTCCTGCCGTAAATCGGGTAAAAATAGATTTATATGGTTCCCTTTCCTTAACCGGAAAAGGTCACGCCACGGATTTAGCAGTAATGCTGGGTTTGAGCGGACAAGATCCGGAATACATTCCCGTGGAAAATATTGATGTAATTATCAAATCAATTGAATCTAAAAACGAAATCAATTTAGGAAACGAAAAAGCAATTTCTTTTTATTTCCTTCAAGATATCGTTTTCAATAAAAACTTTCTTCCTTTTCATGCCAATGGAATGACTTTTACAGCTTATATGACGGATGACAGCGAATACGTTTCCACCTTTTATTCTATTGGTGGCGGATTTGTGGTCAAAGAAGAACGCATCAACGCTAAAAAGAAAATCGAAATAAAATGTGCTTTTCCGTATCCAATTGAGAAAGCGGCAGAACTACTGGATTATTGCATAAAAGAGAACAAATCCATATCGGAAATCGTTTATGAAAACGAAAAATCGATGCGTACTGAAGCAGTTATTGATCATGAGTTGATGCGCATTTGGAAAACGATGCTCGAATGCATGTACATTGGTTGTCATTCTGAAGGGATTCTTCCCGGAGGATTAAACGTACGCCGCCGTGCTTTTGACATGCACCAAAACCTCATCGGTTTAGCAAATTACGATTCGCCTCAAACCTGGCTCGAAGAAATCAGAAAAACGGAAGTCAAATTCCGCCAGATCCTAAAATGGGTTTCTTGTTTTGCCCTTGCGGTAAATGAGGTAAACGCGGCTTTAGGTCGAGTGGTTACTGCTCCTACAAATGGAAGTGCAGGTGTAATTCCTGCCGTTTTAATGTATTATTTAGTGATTGAAAACCATGATGCAGGAGAAAAAGAAATCAAACAATTCCTTATGGTTGCCGGAGAAATAGGCAGTATTTTCAAGAAAGGTTCCACAATATCCGCAGCAATGGGAGGTTGTCAGGCCGAAATTGGCGTTTCTTCCTCGATGGCTGCAGCGGCCTTATGCGAACTGATGGGCGGAACTCCTGAACAGGTTTTAATGGCTGCCGAAATTGCGATGGAACATCATTTAGGATTGACCTGTGATCCTATTGGCGGCCTGGTTCAGATTCCGTGTATTGAACGAAATACAATGGGTGCCATAAAAGCCATTAATGCCGCTGAACTAGCCTTGGAAACTGACCCAAAAAACGCAAAAGTGCCTTTGGACAAAGTAGTGGACACGATGTGGCAAACGGCCAAAGACATGAATAATAAATACAAAGAAACCTCTGAAGGCGGATTAGCCATTGCAGTGAATATGGCTGATTGTTAAATTTTATAACACAAATTTAAAATACGGAAAATCGAATATTCACCAATTTACAGTAGATTTAGCCTATATTCTCAAATCAAAAACTATGAAAATTAATTGGATAGTAGTTAGCATTGTAATCATTTGTATGCTCGTTTTGATTGTATTTCTTATTAGAAAAAATCAAAAGGATAAAAAAAAATACATCGATTTTTTAAACAATGATTTCAAAAAAGCAGATGAAGAAGAGTCAGACTTGAATGAGGACTCGTATTGACTTGTATTCTCTTTAAATTTTAAAACTTAATTCTATCCTTCTTTAAACTTTATTTTTAATTTCACAAAAAATGAAATTATATGTTTTATTTCACTATTTTTGATATAAAATATATAATTTCATTTTTTATGAAACAATACATCCTGATGGCGGATATTATTAATAGTGGAAAAAAGGAGCAAAAACCACTAATGGAAGATTTTAAAAATTTAATAGCAGAGATAAATCAAATTTACAAAGCCGATATATTATCTCCGTTGACTATTACTTTGGGTGATGAATTTCAAGGCGTAATAAAAAACTTAACTGCATCAATTCAAATTATTCTTACTTTAGAGGAAAATAGTATTTACAATAAATTAAATTTTAAATTACGCTACGTTTTGAATCAAGGTGAAATAGAAACGCTGGTAAATGAAAAGATTGCTTATGAAATGTTAGGAAGCGGTTTAACAGAAGCACGATTGAAACTGAATGATTCGAAATACAAAAAATTTAGATTTAACATTGCACTAGACAATCTATTACAGCAAAGTATTTTGAATGATGCGTTCATAATTTTTGAAAATATTACTGACAAATGGTCTTTAAAAAATGACTATGAATTAGCGTCAAATTTCATTCAATTTAAAGACTATAAAATCGTTTCTGAAAAAATGAGTAAAACCCGCTCCTTGATATGGAAAAGAGAAAAAACATTACACATGGAATCCTATAATGCGGCAAAAAATATAATTCAAACAATTACTTCAATAAAATAAAAGTATGGAAGTATTTCAATTTATAGTTTTAGTTCTTTCTACAGAAGTGCTTCTGGGTATATTTTATTATATTATCACGCCAAAATCAATTCGAAAAACTAAAATAATAGATTATAAATCACTTCTTAAAGGAATCGTTGAACGAATCTTTTTATTAGTTTCAATGATTAATGATTATCCACATGCGCTGACTTTATTTGGCGCTTTGAAATTGGCTACACGATTAAAAAGAGACGATGAACAAGATAAAGTAAAGCAATCTCTGTACAATGATTTTTATTTGGTGGGGAATTTTATTTCGGTCATGATCGCAATTTTATACGTTTTTCTTTACAGTAAATACATTGGATAAAACGATTAATTGCCTCTATTATCTTTTAAAACCAATACCCAATCAAAACTTCATTCTTCGGGTATCAATAAGACGTACGATTTTCCAAATATTATCTTTTTTGAAAAGCGTAAAAGCATTCACTCCTTTGTGGCTTGATTTTCCATTTAAATAAAACTTATAAGGTGTACAGACGTGCGCCATACTTCCATCTACCTAAATGGAGTAACTCAAAATTTTTTTCTGAAACTTTACTTCTGAGGGAATAGAAGCTATCAATTTAAAAAACACTTCCTGTTTTTCATTGGATAATTTAGTGTTTTTCGCATTCTCATTTATAGACTGTAAAATCATCGTTTAATCACAAAGAGCCTTTAGTTTTAAAGTATCATTGGTTTGCAAAGTCTCAAAAAAAGTTTTAACCACTTTTTAAATTTCTTGATTTTGATCTTGAGAATTAGCAGCTGTGAACTATCCAATCAATACAACTATTCTGCGCATAATTATTTTTTTTTGTTAATTGATACCTCCAAAAACATTACTGTTACATTTTTGAGTTAAAAATATACATTTTATTACCTTTACGATTCTAAAACAACAATTATGTCTGTCGCAAAAAAAGATTATAAAAGGATTACTACGAAATCGTTGATTGATATGAAAGCTAATGGAGAGAAAATTTCCATGCTTACTGCATACGATTACACCATGGCAAAAATCGTTGATACCGCTGGAATTGATGTGATTTTAGTGGGTGATTCCGCTTCGAATGTGATGGCCGGTCATGAAACCACTTTACCGATTACATTAGATCAGATGATTTATCACGCTTCCTCTGTTGTGCGAGCAATAGAAAGAGCGTTGGTTGTTGTAGATTTGCCTTTTGGAAGCTACCAATCAGACCCTAAAGAAGCCTTACGTTCTGCAATAAGAATCATGAAAGAAAGTGGCGGTCATGCTGTAAAACTGGAAGGCGGTAAAGAAATAAAAGATTCTATCAAGAAAATACTTAACGCAGGAATTCCAGTTATGGGACATTTAGGTTTAACGCCACAGTCTATTTATAAATTTGGAACCTACACCGTTCGTGCTAAAGAAGAAGAAGAAGCGCATAAACTAATAGAGGACGCTAAATTGCTGGAAAGATTAGGTTGTTTTGCGTTAGTTTTAGAAAAAATTCCTGCTCATTTAGCCGAAAAAGTAGCCCAAAGTATTTCGATTCCGGTAATTGGGATTGGTGCTGGTGGCGGTGTTGACGGACAAGTTTTGGTAATTCACGACATGTTAGGAATGAACAATGAATTTAGCCCGCGTTTCTTGAGGAGATATATGAATTTATATGAAGGAATGACATCTGCCATAGGTCAATATGTTGCCGATGTGAAATCAAGCGATTTTCCTAATTCAAGCGAACAATATTAAGCCCCCTAACCCCCTAAAGGGGAACTGATAATGAAAATAATATCCAATAAAAATAACCTTCAAGTTCTTCACGAAGACAATCACCTTATTGTGGTAAACAAGCGAGTAGGCGATATTGTGCAAGGCGATAAAACCGGTGACAAACCACTATCTGATGTGGTTAAAGAATACATCAAAGACAAATACAACAAACCTGGAGAAGTATTTCTGGGCGTGGTACACCGTTTGGACCGACCAACGACTGGAATAGTCGTTTTTGCCCGAACCAGTAAAGCGTTAACGAGAATGAATGAGTTGTTCAGCAACCGTGAGACTCAAAAAACGTATTGGTGCATTGTCAAGAATAAACCATCAAATTCCGAGGATAAATTGGTTCATTTCCTGAAAAGGAACGAAAAAAACAATACTTCAAAAGCGCATTTAAAAGAAGTTCAGGACAGTAAACTAGCCAGTTTAGATTACAAAATTATTAAGGAACTCAACAATTATTTTGCTTTAGAAATCAATCTTCATACCGGAAGACACCATCAAATCAGGGCACAGCTTTCGGCTATTGGTTCACCAATAAAAGGTGATTTGAAATATGGTTTTGACCGAAGCAATCCCGATGGAGGAATTCATTTGCACGCCCGAAAATTAGTTTTTGTACATCCTGTTACTAAAGAAAATATAGAAATCATCGCACCAACTCCAGATGATGTGATTTGGAATGCAGTCTGATACTTTCCTGTTTTTAAACATAACGATTACAAAAACGATACTTTACCGACCTATATCGTTTAAAATAGGAATATAATCCTGTTTATTTTATTCTTTACGTTAGTTAGAAAGTTGCAATAAAATAATAATTATGTAATTTTAATTTAAAATAATCTTATGAATTACAAAACCGATATAAAATCACGAAAAGAATCCCTTAAAAAATTATTGCACGTCATCACACAACATGAACAAGCGATAATTTTGGCTTTGTACGATGATTTTAAAAAACCTGCTTTTGAAGCTGTTTTAACAGAAACTAATTATGTGATTATTGATTTGAAAGAAACCATAAAAAATATCGATTCTTGGGCTAAGCCAAAGAAAGTTATGGCTTCATTTTTAAATTTCCCTTCCTCCGATTATATATATAGTGAACCATACGGAAATGTTTTGATTCTTTCTCCGTGGAACTATCCGTTTCAATTGGCATTATGTCCGCTTATTGCTGCTGTCGCTGCTGGAAATAAAGTAACCTTAAAACCATCTGAACTGACTCCAAATACTTCGAAAATTATAGCGAAAATTATAAGCGAAACTTTTGCTGTCAAAGATGTGGTGGTCATCACGGGAGATGCCACTATAGCGGCAAATTTATTGTCCAAACGTTGGGATTATATTTTCTTTACCGGAAGTGTCGCTGTTGGAAAAATAGTGGCGAAGGCAGCTGCCGAAAACCTAACGCCAGTAACATTGGAATTGGGCGGAAAAAGTCCTTGTATTGTTGACGAAACGGCAAATTTAGAATTAAGTGCCAGACGCATTGTTTGGGGGAAAATCATAAATGCTGGACAAACGTGTGTGGCTCCTGATTATATTTTAGTACACCATAAAATAAAAGTTATTTTCGTAAAATTACTGATGCAGGAAATCGAAAAAGCACTTGGCACAAATCCTGAAGAATCTCCGGATTTTGCCAGAATCATCAACCTAAAAAATTGGCATCGTCAGTTGAGTTTACTCGAAAATCAGAAAATACTTTTTGGAGGACAGTCGAACAGAGATTCGTTATATCTTGCTCCTACTTTACTGGATGAACCAAAAATGGATAGTTTGGTGATGACAGAAGAAATTTTTGGTCCAATACTCCCTATACTTTCTTATGAATCGAAAGCTGATATAGACAAAATAATTTCAAGCTTCGAAAAACCACTATCGCTTTATTTATTTTCCCAAAACAAATCGTTTGTCGATGAGGTATTGCAAAAATATTCTTTTGGTGGCGGTTGCATCAATGATACGGTAATTCATTTGGCTAACAATCGCCTGCCTTTTGGCGGAGTTGGAAACTCAGGAATGGGAGCATATCATGGAAAATTAAGTTTTGATATTTTTTCGCATAAAAAAGCGATTGTAAAAAGAGGACTATGGCTTGATTTACCTATTCGTTATGCACCTTATAAAGACAAATTAAAAACCATTCAAAAAGTACTAAAATGGTTGTAGCCAATGAAAAATCAGTAAGCGAGGCCATAAAATACAGACGCTCCGTTCGGATTTTTAAAAATGAAGCTATTGATGCAGAAAAAGTAAAGCTATGTATTCAATTAGCGACTCTGGCACCCACAAGCAGTAATATGCAGCTTTGGGAATTTTATCATATCGTATCCCCGGAAATCATACAAGAAATAGCCAAAGCCAGTTTTGACCAGAATGCTGCAAAAACAGCACAACAATTGGTTGTTGTTGTAGCGAGGAAAGATTTGTGGCCCAAAAGAGTGCAATCGAACATTGATTTTTTAAAAAATCTATATGGCGAAAAACCGAAAGAAGCGTATTCAAAAAGAGAAAAATTTGCTTTAAATTATTACCAAAAAATTATTCCGACACTGTATTTTGATTTTTTAGGAATTATCGGAATGCTAAAATTTCTTGTTTTTCAAATCATTGGAATCTTCAAACCTATTTACCGACAGGCTCGACAAAGCGACATGCGAATTGTAGCCCACAAAAGTGCGGGACTTGCAGCTCAGAATTTTATGATCAGCATGGCAGCCATAAATTACGATACGTGTCCAATGGAGGGTTTTGATTCGTTGAGAATTAAAAAAATAGTACATTTGCCCGCTTCCGCAGAAATCAATATGATTTTAGGCTGTGGAATTCGAGACGAAAATGGTGTTTATGGAAAACGATTCCGAATCCCTTTTGAAGAAACCTATTTTAAAATATAATCAACCAATTTACAAATCAAATGAATAAAGCTACACAATACCGTATTGAAGAAATAAAAAAGAATGGCTACGTCCTAGATTTTGGAAATGTTTTCAACCACGCTTTCGAGAATTACAAAAAAATTGCGCTTTATGGCGGTTTAATCATTTTTGTATTTTTTGTTCTGCTTTGTCTTTTGGCATTTGGAATACTGATCGCAATTTTTGGAGCTCCCGCAGTTGTTGATTTTTTAAAACCAGAAAATTTACAATCGGAAAATATCAGTAATATTACTCTTTTAATCATTGCCGGAGCATCAGCCTTGATTTCCTGTTTATTAAGTCCATTTCCGGCAGGACTGATAAAAATGGCATATTGTGCAGAAAGAGACGAAGAATTTCATGTCTCAACCATGTTTGAGTATTATAAAGCTCCTTATTTCAAGGAACTTTTTGTAGCAACATTTCTCGTTTCTCTTACAAGTTATATCATTTCCTCAATAATAAATTACGCCCAAATACCTGCACTTGGTTTCGTTAATACCGTGACAGTGTCGTTATTCACCATGCTAATGATTCCCCTTATCATTTTTGGAAAATTGAAAGCCGCAGAAGCTATACAAACCAGCATCCTTATAGTTTCCAAACAACCTTTAGTTTTACTCGGATTAATTATTATTGGATCTATTGCAACATTGGTAGGTTTTATAGGCTGCTGTATTGGAATCTTTTTTACTTTTCCTTTTATTTATTCCTTACACTACGCCATATACAGTGAGATAATTGGTTTTGAAGCTGAAGATGAATCTGAAGAAAAAAACTAAAAAATAAAATTCCTTTACGAATAAAAACCAAGGCATAAATACTAATTTGTTTTGGTTTTTATTTAATTTTTTTTCCTACATTGACAACCAAAGAAGACAGAAACCCAAATCTACTCTTCACAAACCTAATAAAAATTTTACTATGGTGTTGTACTGTAGCCAATTAAATATTTTGCCCAAACAATTGAATTTATTTTGGACATTTAATTCTATGATAAATAAACAATTATTTTATGTTATAATTCCTATTTTAATAATTTTTTTAATTTACAAAATTCATAAAATAAAAACCGGATTAAAAAGTAATTTATTAGAAAGAAGCCATAAGGCAATTACACAAAAACGAGAATATCAAATCTATCTTTTGTTTCTAGGAATTATACTTATTATCATAGAAATCACTTACGAAATTTTAAAAGTAAGGCCACAAAGTTTATTGATAGTAAACTGCACCATTGGGGTATTTTTAATGGCTCTGTATTTTGTTAGTACTAAGTCATCGATAGTTTTTAGAAATATTAAACAAATTTTTATTGTATTTTATTTAGTCTATTTTAGCTCTATTTCTCGAAATATAATTATTTCTCCTACTGACAATATACCAATTGTAGCTTATGTAGTAGCCTTTTTCTTTTCTTACAGCGTTATAAAACCTGCTAAATTGTATTGGGGATTTGTTGTGGCAGTTTTTATTTATTTTGGCATTGTTTTTATTTTCGATTTAGTACCATTAAAAACAATTTTGTCGCTAGTAATTAGTGCTTCAATAATTCTAATCATAAATTACATGCACTACATTTTATGGTTAAATAGTACTGAAGAAATTCGTTTCAACAATCAAATCATTAACAAAGGGAATTCACTGATTTTAGCTATAAACAGAAAAGGTGAAATTGTATTTTGCAGTGAAAATGTAGAATCGATTTTAGGATATACCGTTGATGAAATTATGGGATTAGGCTATTGGAAATTCACGGAAGACACAGCGTTTTTAAGTGAAGATTACCAAACTAAATTTAAGGATGACAGGATCTTCATCCGTAAACTCAAATGTCAAAATGGAGATTATAAACACATTCAATGGAACCATAAAAAATTTTCGGACAACTTAATTATTGGTATTGGGCAAGATGTAACTAATGAAATTCAAATCCAAAATCAGTATAAAAATTTAATTGAAAATGCTATCGATCTCATTTTTGAAGTTGATAATCACGGTACTTTTATATTTGTAAATGACTTTACCATCAAATCATTGGGTTACGAGAATGACGAAATTATAAATCGAAATTATTCGGAATTTATTCGGCAAGATTACATTACAAGCATCATGGATTTTTATCAGAATTTATTAAAACATGAAAATTATTTTCCAACTATTGAGTTCCCTTTATTAAAAAAGAACGGTGAAGAATTGTGGGTTTCACAAAAAGTGATAATCCGAAGAAATGATCTAGGAAAAGTAGTTGGCTATTCTGGGATTGCCCGAGATATCACTAAATTTAAAGATATTGAAGCTGAAAATAAAATACGTCAGGAAAAAGTAGAACAATACAACCAAACGATTAAAGAATTAGCAACTACCAACTTTAGTAACGATAAAAATTTGGATGTCAGCGTGATGCAAATCATTGAATCTGCAGCAAAAGTTTTTCGGTGCAATCGCGTAAGCTACTGGAAATATACCGAAAATATAATCACATGCGAAAACTTATATGATTTAGACACAAATTCGTACAGCAAAGGTACTGTTTTAGAAAAAGAAAAATATCCAATTTATTTTAATTCAATAAAAAGTAAAACACAAATAAGTGCTCCAGACGTTTTTAACAAATGGGAAATATCTGAATTCATTTATGACTATTTCTTGAAATTTGACATCAAATCACAACTTGATATTCCTATTTTTATCAATGGAGAATTAACTGGAACCATAAGCTTTGAAACTACAAGAACACAAAGAAATTGGGATAACGACGATATTATTTTTGCTCGAACAATTTCGGATATTATATCGCTGACCATGATTTCGCACAGTCGCTATACAACAGAAAAAAAATTAGAATACAAGAGTGAACTTTTATCCGCACTGGCACTTTGCACGGAGAAATTTTTGAATAGTAATGACATAAACGATATTTTCTCGGATGTCCTTATTATTATGGGAAAGGCGACAGAATCTCACAGAGCGTACTATTATGAAAATGAAGGGAACACTGGGTTGATAAGCCAAAAATACCGATGGCTGATCAATAACATCAAATTAACACCTAACAATATTAGCCTTCAAAATCTGCCTCATGATTTTTTTGAAGAGCTATTGACACCTCTTTTAAATAACAAAATTTATAAAGCAATTGTTCCAAAAATTGAAAATCCATCTCTTAGGAACAAATTAAATAATGTGGATGCGGTTTCAATAATTCTTATTCCAATTTTCGTTAAAAACAAATTTCATGGCTTTTTAGGATTTGATGACACCCAAAATGAAAGAGAATGGTCAGAAGACGAATTGAATATTTTACAAACATTAGCGAGTAATATTGCTTCTTCCATTGAGCGTATTGCTAATGAAACCGCTATTTATGAAAGCGAAGAAAAATTCAGATTATTAGCTAATAACATTCCGGGAACCGTTTATTTATCCAATTATGATGAAAATAATACTAAAATTTACATCAATGATGAAGTTGAAAAACTTACTGGTTATCCAAAAGAAGATTTCCTAAATAACCATTTGTCATTCATTGATTTAATTCATCCGGAAGATAAAATAAGGACAATTAATGCTCAAAAAAATGCAATAGAAAGTACAATCCCCATTCATTTGACGTACCGAATAATTCACAAAGACAATCGCACGGTGTGGGTAGAGGAATTTGGAGATACCATTTACAAAGACGGAAAAATTGCTTTTCTTGAAGGCATTTTCATTAATATTACGGAGAGAAAACAATCCGAAAACGTAGTTCAGGAAAAGGAATTAGCTGAAGCGGCCAACAAAGCGAAATCGGAATTTCTGGCAAACATGAGTCACGAAATCAGAACTCCATTAAACGGAATTATCGGTTTTACTGATTTGTTAATGAATACAAATCTTGGTAAAACCCAAGAAAAATACATGATTACGATAAATCAGTCAGCTAAATCATTATTGGATATTATAAATGACATACTTGATTTTTCTAAAATAGAAGCTGGAAAATTAGAACTGTATTTGGAAAAAAATGATGTTCACGAAATTTTGAGCCAAATTATTGATTTGATATTATATGAATCAAATCAAAAGAATTTGACGTTAAAACTGAATATTGCGTCAGATGTACCTAAATATATTTGGACAGACAGCGTACGTTTAAAACAAATTTTATTAAATCTTTTATCAAACGCGGTGAAATTTACTGAAAAAGGTTCCATACAATTAAATGTTTCAGTTGCTGAAAAAACAAATGATTCCATAGCTAAAATACTTTTTTCTGTTATTGATACCGGTATTGGAATACAAGAGGAGAACAAAAGGAAAATTTTTAAAGCCTTTTCTCAGGAAGATAACTCAACTACAAGAAAATTTGGAGGAACTGGACTAGGTCTCACCATCTCTAACCAATTATTAGGTTTAATGAATAGTCACTTACAATTAGAAAGTACAGTTCAATTTGGTAGTGCCTTTTATTTTTATTTAGATTTAGAAATTAGCAATGAACCATCAGAAGATGTAAAGCAAATTACAATTCCTGTTATTACCAATGAAATTGTTGGCAAACCAAATAAAAGCGCAAAAAAAATAAAAATAATGCTTGTTGAGGACAATAATGTTAACATGTTATTACTTAAAACTATCATTAAAAACTTATTTACAAATGTGACAATTTTTGAAATTCCCAATGGTAAAGTGGCGGTGGAACAATTTGAAACGATTCATCCAGATATTATTTTTATGGATATCCAAATGCCCATCATGAATGGCTATGAAGCAACAGAAATCATACGGAATTTAAAATCTGGACAAAATGTACCTATTATTGCTATAACTGCAGGTACGGAAAAAGAAGAAAAAGAAAAATGTCTTAAGGCAGGAATGAATGATTATATTCCAAAGCCGATAATAAAAGGAATTATTGAAGAAACATTTTTAAAGTGGGTACACTAACGTATTTAAAAAAGATTATTTAACGCTCTAAAAAATGTAATTTTATAAAATTACAGATAATTAACAACTAAAATAATAAAGTATGAAATGGAGTGGCAGACGTTCAAGTGAAAATTTTGAAGATCGAAGAGGAATGTCCTCTGGTGGAAAAACAATTGTTGGAGGAGGAATTATTGGGATTATTATCTTGTTATTGAATGTTTTTGGTGGTGAAAACGCCCAAATGCTTACGCCGATATTAGAACAAATGCATCAAGGAAACAGCGCTCCTACTGAACAAAGAGACCTAACAGCCGCCGAAATTGAAGAAGGCAAATTTATAGAAGCTATATTGGTAGATACAGAGGATGTTTGGGGAAAAATATTTCAGGAAAACAACATGCAGTATAAAAGACCAAACTTATTACTGTTCAATCAAGCTATAGAAACTGCATGCGGTAATGCTACCTCTGCTTCGGGACCTTTTTATTGTCCTGGTGATCAAAAAGTGTATATGGACCTGGCTTTCTTTGAAGAGCTAAAAACAAGATTTGGAGCGCAAGGAGGTGATTTTGCCACCGCTTATGTAATTGCCCACGAGATTGGTCATCATGTACAAACACTGTTGGGAACTTCCAATAAAATGAGACAAATGCAAGAAGGAAAAAGCACTGCCGAAGCCAATAAATTATCAGTGGCTTTAGAACTGCAAGCTGATTTTTATGCTGGAGTTTGGACGCATTACAACCAAAAAATGAATAATTTCTTGGAGGAAGGCGATATTGATGAAGCTTTAAGTGCGGCACATGCAGTTGGTGATGATGCAATTCAGGCCAAAATTCAAGGACATATTGTTCCGGAATCCTTTACACACGGAACTTCTGCACAACGAAAAGCTTGGTTTATGAAAGGCTATAAATCCGGAGATATCACTCAAGGCGATACTTTTGCAGAAATAAGATAATTGAAAAATCAATTAGAATTTAAAAATCGGGATGTATTCCCGATTTTTTTTTTATCCAGTTTAAACAAATTCAACCAATCAAAAGCACATCGGAAAAATTAACAGTACCTTCGCGCCAAATTAAAGAAGTAAACTAAATAAATGTGTTTGCTTCATAAACACAATTTATGTCATTTAACTCATTAGGCTTATCTGATGCTTTACTTAAAGCCATCAGCAAAAAAGGATATACAACTCCTTCACCAATACAACAAAAAGCAATTCCCCCAATATTAGAAGGCAAAGATGTTTTAGCATCCGCGCAAACTGGAACAGGAAAAACGGCCGGTTTCACGTTACCCATATTGCAAATCTTATCGCAGGGTCAGCATTTAAGACAAAGACCCATTCGTGCTTTAATATTAACTCCAACCAGAGAATTAGCAGCACAAATATTGGCCAATATCAAAGAATACAGTGAATTTTTAGACATAAAAAGCACCGTTATTTTTGGAGGTGTAAACCAGAATCCACAAGTTACCCAACTGCGTCAGGGTGTCGATATTTTAGTCGCCACACCAGGTCGGTTAATCGATTTGCAAAACCAAGGTTTAATATCGCTTGCCAAAGTTGAAATTTTAGTTTTAGATGAAGCAGACCGCATGCTGGACATGGGCTTTGTGCGAGACATTGAGCGTATTATAAAAGTATTACCTGTAAAAAGGCAAAACCTGATGTTTTCGGCAACCTTCTCAAAAGACATCAAGAAATTGGCAATGGGCATTTTGCACAATCCCGTTCATGTAGAGGCTACCCCGGAAAACACAACCGTGGATGCTATTACTCAAATAGTTTATCCTGTTGCAAAAGAGAAAAAAACCGAATTAATAATTAAATTGATTACAGAAGGGAACTGGAAACAAATTTTGGTTTTTACCCGCACCAAACAAGGCGCCAATAAGCTGACGGAAAGCATGATTAGTGCCGGAATCAAAGCAGCAGCTATTCACGGAAATAAAGGTCAGGGAGCACGAACCAAAGCCTTGGCAGGTTTCAAAGACGGAAGCCTGACCGCTTTAGTCGCTACGGATATTGCCGCGCGAGGTTTAGATATTCCGTTATTACCACATGTGGTAAATTTTGAATTGCCTAACATTCCTGAAGATTACGTTCACCGAATTGGTCGTACAGGAAGAGCCGGAGCCAATGGAGAAGCTATTTCGTTATTCAGTCCGGACGAAACGGTCTTTTTGCGCGATATAGAAAAATTAGTTGGCTTGAAACTGCCGGTTCAAAATATCAAAGGTTTTGAGCCAGATCCTAACGCTTCAAAAGAACCAATCAAACAAGGGCAAGGAAGACAGCAACGCGATTCCACTCCTAAGAAACCAAAAACAGATACTACAAACCGAAGCACCAATAATAGTTTTGGTCCAAGGCGTCCAAGTCAAAATAATGACAGACGTTCTAATAGATAATTAATTTTTATTCTTTTTTAGGAGCAGAATATTTTCGTTTTTTTAGAACGTATTTCCCGCTATACATTACAAACCTTCTTAGGGCTGAACACCAGCTCTAAGAAGGTTTTTCATTTCTATCGGGGCTATTCAGAGCGTTTTTACTTTCATACTATCGTTTTGTAAATTCATCCCACAAATCTACAATAGCCAGATAATTTGTAAGAAAAAATGAATATATTTGGAATAAAATAATATAATCTTTGTCACTCCTATCTACACTAAATTGGGTGGCTTTATTTGATTTTGTTATACATACAAATTGGCGGCAGCCTTGCAAAACGCACACATATTAATCACTTGCATACAATTTCATAAGATATAAATCATGAAAAAATTTAAAATCATATTAATTTTATTGTTAGCTGTTTCTGTAATTATAGTAGGTTACATCTACTCTCTAACATTCCAACCCGAAGGGCGGATAGATTGGGGGCAAGCTTTATTCTTAAAAATGGTAGGTAACAATGATAAACAAATAGGTTTACTAAAAAAAATGACAGTAAAGCAACGTAGTCATTTTACAGATGCGGTACCTATAAATACTGAAGGTTTAAATATTGATACTCTTAAAATCACAAATGATAGTCTAACTGTTTTTATCTTCAAACCTAAAAATTTACCTAAGAATAGCCCTGTGATCGTCTATTTTCATGGTGGGGCATTTGTTTTACCGTGGACAAATGTATCAGTAACTTATGCCACACTTTTGGCTCACACGTTTAACGCTATTGTAGTTGGTGTTGATTATAGAGTTGCTCCAGAGCACCCCTTTCCGACACCTAACAATGATTGTTATACTACACTACTTTGGACAATAAAAAATATAAGTAAATGGGAAGGAAATCCAAATCAAATAATTGTAGCTGGCGAAAGTGCTGGAGCGACTTTGGCCGCATTAGTAGCAATAAAAGCTAAAAAAGAACATTTAACAAACATTAAATATCAACTTTTAGATTGTCCTGTTAGTTATATTCCTTACAAAACTGATGCTTATATAAAGTTCAAGAATAGATATTTTTTAGAAGAAACTGAAATGCTTTTTGGGGTAGAAAGTTATTTGCCAAATATGACTGATTATACAAATCCTTTAGCAATGCCGTACTACGAAGAAAATTTGTCAAATTTAGCGCCAGCTATTGTGATAACTTGTGAATTTGATCCTTTAAGAGATACAGGACGGGATTACGCAAAAAAATTAAGCGAAGCAAAAGTTTCAACAGTTCATAAAGAAATGAAAGGAATGCTTCATTGCATGCCAGGTCCATTTAATGAAAGAGATAGAACTGAATTATATAGTGAAATAGCGAAAGAAATCAATCATAAAAATAAAAATTGAATTACAAATAAATCACCAATAAGAAAGGCAGCAGCCAATAGCTTCACAGCATTAGTCGGGAAATAGACTTTGTAGAAAGTTAGTTTTGTATTTGGGATGATTTGCTTCGCCTGTTCGCTGTCGCTCGGGTGGCGAATCTCAATAATTAGCTTAATTTTGTCTCCCCACTACGCAAAGTCTCCGACTTTGAGTACGTATTTTTCAGTCTCCGGCTGACCTTTAAATTCAAATATTTTAAAAATAAAATCGGTTGAAAACCGAAAGTCACTTCCTCAAAATCGGAGACTTTGTGGAACGTTGTAATTAACATTTAAAATCAAAAATCGTCAATAAAAAATCTGAAATCGGCTCCTCTTTATACTGAAAACTGTTGTTTCCAAATGCAACAATAATTTAAAGCATTACTTTACAAATTAGTATTCTATTTATATGTAGATAATATTTGTTTTTTATAGGAATATGGTATCGCCAGATCTTCATTGGTGTTTGCGACAGCTTCTGTCATGGCGATTTCATACTTATTCAAATCTAGATTAAGAATAATACCTACTCGGCTAAACTCTTCATTAATCTTTGCATTCAAGATCAGTTGTTCATTAGTTATAGGATGATTAAAAATTAATTGATGGGCATGAAGCATCATTCCTTTCAGTTCAAAATTCTCCAACCATAATTTATTTTGTTTGTTACAACCATGTGGACGACTTCCTAAAATAGGATGAAAAATATGTTTAAAATGTTTTCGTAATTGATGCATACGTCCAGTTTCAGGAATCGCTTCTACCAAACAATATCGTGAAGTAGGTTTATTGTTAAATTCTAACTCAATTTCGGTAGTTTGCAATCGATGAAAGTAAGTTATTGCATTTTGTATAATGCCATCATCATTGGTTAAATCATAATCAATCGTTAGATCTTCGGGTGACCAACCACGTAAAATTGCTAAATACTTTTTTTCGACTTCGCGTGTGGCAAAACGATCATTCATAATTTTTAAAATCTCCTTATCCAACGCAAATAACAAGACACCAGATGTTTTGCGATCTAACCGATGAATAGGATAAACATGTTGCCCTCCTATTTGATTTCTCAATTCTTGAATAGCAAACACTTTTGCATCGCGCGCGTAAAACGATTTGTGGACCAATAATCCACTTGGTTTATTAATTGCAATAATATATTCGTCTTGGTAAAGAATTTCTAGCATTTGGCAAAAATAAAAGAGATTCCTATCGAAATCTCTTTTTTGACTTATTTATTTCTATCTTTTTCTTTTTCCCTAACGCGAGCGTATTCCCAATTTTGCAGAGCTTAATCATCTCCAATCAAAAATCGCTAATCAAAAATCTGAAATCTGTTTTAGCCCAACCAACCATCACGATCCAAACTTCTGTACTGAATCGCTTCGGAAATATGACTGGAAACAACTATTGGAGCGGCATCCAAGTCAGCGATTGTGCGTGCTACTTTAATAACTAATAATAACATATAGTTCATTAATGTTTTTTATATTTACAGAAAAATTCAAGATAAATGAAAGCAGTTGCGTATCTCCGAGTAAGTACACAAGACCAATCTTTAGAAAGACAGTATGAGGACATTAAAAAATTCGCATCTACAAAGAAATTAACGTTAGTTCAAATTTTTGAGGATAAAATAAGTGGTTCAAAAACCAAAACTGATGAAAGAGTAGGTTTTAATCAAATGGAAACATACCTCAAACTTAATGAAGATGTTAAAAATATTTTAGTTCTAGAAATATCTAGACTAGGAAGAAAAAATAATGATATTCAAAATGTTGTTGAAAAATATATAGAAAAAGGAATTAATATTCACATTGACGACTTAGATATATCTACTCTTGATAAGAAAGGTAATCGCTCATTTGCCTCCGAAATAATGATTTCTTTATTAGGTGTAATGGCAGCAAATGAAGCACGACTGCTGTCATCAAGAATAAGTTCTGGAAAAATGTCAAGAGCAAGAAAAAATTTAGCATTTGGAGGAAAAATTATTGGTTATAAGAAAGGACAAGATGGCACACCAATCATTGATGAGATTCAAGCACCAATGATTAAAAAAATATTTGAGTTCGCTTCAAAAGGCCTTGGCATGCGTAATGTATCCACAATGATTGAGTCAGAATATGATAGAAAAATAGCAATTGGAACTTTGAATGGTATTATCAGAAATAGCTTCCATAAAGGATTAAGAAAATATAATGGATTAGAACTTACTGTACCAGCAATTGTTTCGGAAGAATTGTGGAAAATTGCAAATGATTCTATTAGTAATAGAAGTAAGTTTGGAAGTAGAACGAATGTAAATACTAACATCATTAGTGGAAAAATCAAATGTGCATGTGGTAATGTTATGCATCAAAAAGTGATTCCACAAGGGAGAATTGATTCCTTTATATGCAAGGATGAAAAATGCAAAAATGCAATTAATAGACCTTGGTTATTTAGAATGGTGCGTAAAGTAGTTGAAAGACACGCACTAAAAACAAAAGACGAACAAGTTCGTGAAACATTTAAATTACAAATATCATCTCATAAAGTAAAAATTGATTTAAATAAAAAGGAAATTGAAAAACTGGAAAAAAGACAAATAAAAGCAAGAGACCTTTATCTCGATTCTGATATTCCTAAAGAAGAATACAATCAAATTAAAGTTAATCTAGTTACAGAAATCGAAGAATATTCCAATATTAACGTCAAACTTGATAAAGTCATTAAAGCTTCTGAAAATGCCTTAAAAACAGACATCAAACATTTTAGCGAAGACTTAGAATTATTTAAAGCAGAGATTCAAGAAATAATTAGTCACGTCATTATTGACAAAGAAAGAGTTTTAATAAATATATTTGGTTGGCGAGAATATGACCTAAACAAACCAAATAGCGTAAAACTTGGATGGGAAGCAAGAAAGCCTCTAAATGAAAGGTATATTAATGAAGAACTTCCATTAAGAATTCCTATTGATGATGAAAATTTACAAATGATGGTTGACGACTTTTTATCTTAAGATAGTAAAATCTTAATCTACCTATTTTTGAAAAAGTACTTTAAATGACGAGTACAAACATGAAGTTATTAAAATTGATTTATCAGACGCAAATGAATCTAATAAAAAAGATAATAGAGATTTCTTTATAAAACATCCGTTACCATTCTTGCGTTTTCTAATTAGAAATCAAAAAGCGTTTTTAAATCTACTTCAAGTGCCAAAGATAACTTTATGGCAGTAGTAAGGGTTATTTTGGTTCTTGCATTTTCAATTCTAGAAATAGTTGTTTTTTCAATAGGAGATTCAGAACCCAAGTCATTCATAGCAGTAGCCAAATCGAATTGAGTCATATTTTTCGATTCTCTAATTCTCTTTAAATTTATTCCGAATTGTTTTACGTAAAATTCGATTTTTATTGACTCTGTTGACATAGTTGTCAATAATACTCGTTATATTTATCCCATAAGTAAACATAAATGTCAACATGTAAATTTAACCACATGCATAACATTTAGTTGCTTAAAATCTAAATCATTAAATATTAACAAATTAAAAAGAATGAAAAATTCAAAAAAAATTATTACAATTTTATTATTAGCATTGACATTTAGTATGACTGCTCAGGTCTCACCAACAATAGGCGAAAAAGTATTAGAAGTAAAAGAAAGTCACGAAGGAGAATATTTGCAAAAAATAAGTCAACAAGGATTTTCACTAGTAGTAATAAAAGCATTAACAGAAAGAATGCCTAAAAAACTGATTAAATATGGCTTCACTGATATTTCAATTATTGAAGTTGGTAAAGTACCAGTTCCTGAAGGATGGGCAACAAAATTAGGCAGTCTAACATCAAATAAATCTGTTGGTCAAGGCATGTTACAACAAGCAAAGACTTATAGTGAAATTGAAGCCGCAGTAAATAAGATGTATCAACCCGAAGATACCGATGGCGTTGATTGGAAATTCCAAGTTAATTTTATCGATAATATTTCAAAAGAGGAATTCAAAATTAGAATTAACATGATGACATATAGTCCTCTATATATAATTAAAAAAAGTGATTTAGTAAAAGATTTAAGCAAAAGCTAAAGAGCTTAATAAGAAATTCAAAGAGTATAATATACTCATCTTATTTGTCATAATGTAATTGAAAATTAAATAATAAATAAAATTAACAATGAAAAAAGTACTATTAGGAGCTATACTATTATTTAGCATGATTTCTTGCACACAACAATCTAAGTTAGAAAAATTTGTAGAAAAGACAGTAAAAGATAAATTGAATGACCCCGATAGCTTTGTCTTAGTTAGTTTAAATCAAGAGAAAACGGATGTTGTTAATATTCTTTTTGAAAAAAATAAAGAAGAAGTAAAAACGAGAAAATTAAATTATGAGAAATATGGTGATGCAGATAGTGCTAGCAAATACACGTTGGCAAAGAAAATTGAAAATAATGTAAAGCAAGTAAATAATGGAAGTATGGTATATGTATCATATACATATCGTGCAAAGAATTCATTCGGTGGTATGGTAACGGACACTAAATTTTCTTTTATTGATCTTAGTAAAATTTAAAAGAAAATTTAAAGCAAAAAAAATAGACACTCAAAAGGTGTCTATTTTCTTATTGTCTTGTGCTTCACTTCTCTTTCATTTTCCATGGTATTATTCATGCGGTAATGAATTTATTGTTTAAATTAATGTCTTAATCTTTCTGATTGTATTGATTGAAAGGTCAGTCATTTTATTCAATTGACTTAATGACAAGGATTCGTTTTTGATGAATTTTATTTCTGCTTTGTATTTGCTTAAGAAATCGTCATTTGATTCGGTAATACCTTTGATTCTTCCCTTGTACTTTCCTTGCAACTTAGCAATTGCAATACCTTCTGCTATACGCTCTTTGATTGATTCTCTTTCAATTTGTGACACGTTTGCTAATAAGTCACATATCATTTTAAAAATTGGATTTGGTTTTCCATCTATTCTTGAATGCAAACCTAAATTCTCAATAACTAGATTTACATCTTCTTTATTTAACAGTTCCATCGTGGTTTGAATGTCATAAGCGTTACGTCCTAACCTATCAACAGAATGAACAACAATTGTTTTAATCGCTCCGCTTCTAACATCATCTAGTAATCTCTTTGCTTGTGGTCGTTCAGTAAATGGAACAATGCCTGATACAATATCGAAGTACTCAATCATTGAAGAATCCTTCTGTCTTGCTTCATTCTGTCCGCTTGTTGAGATTCTAATATATTTTGCTGTTGTTATCATATTTAATTTTGATTTCTTTTAAAAGTATAAATGTAATACATTTCTTTCAAAATAGTATCATTATTAGGGTAATATCTTTTGATACAGTAAAAACCATAATAAATACGTTTCGACTTTATGAGAAATCGTATTACTTTTTAGGTATAGTTAAAAATTGATAGATTGATTGATTATTAAATAAAAAAATAAAGCTTTTATAATATAACAGGAAGTCTATTAAATGATTTGTAATATTTTTATCTTACATTAGCTAAATAAGTACTAAAGCCTTTTATGGCACAAAACTAAATAGATGGATTGGAGCCATCTTATAGCTGGTATAGAGAGTTATTTATTATTTACAAAACAGACAAGAACCTATGAATATATTTACAAGAATATTTAGAAAAAAAAACATTGAAAATCCCTCATTTAAAACATCCGAAGTATTTAAAATAAGTGGTGTCCCTCTGCATACCTTCGTGGAAAGAATTTCACTCAATAAACGAATTGAAGAATTTTTCACTGGAAAAGATGCCGCTCTCCTTTTTTTAGGTTATTCTAAAAGTGGTAAAACTGTATATAGAAAAAAGCATCTTGAAAAAGATGGTGTAAAGATTGTGACGTTCAGGTGTAACAATGAATCCACGATTAGTCAACTTTACGATCAAATCGCATCAGAAACTTCTTTGGGTCAAATTATTCACACTACCGATTCAAATGGGAATAAAAAAACATATACCGATTCTGCAACAATAGGTATAAAAGATACTGCTGGTGTGAATTCAACATACTCTGATGAAATCAACTACAGTTTCCTCTACACAGAAGAAAAAACTAAAGTTAAGGTGGATGTGAATTTCTTATGCAACAAATTAAAAGAAAGTAACACTTTAATCATACTTGAAGATTATCATCTAGTTAGTACTAATTTTAATAAAACATTATCAGAAGATTTAAAACATTTTTTAGATGATGAAATTTTATTTGTTTTAATTGGAATTCCAAGTAGTCCAAACCGCGCATTGCGAAATAACCCTGATTTATCAGGAAGGTTAGAACATTTAGTATTCGATTATCTTACAATTAATGAAATCAAAGAAATAATTAAGCTAGGCACAACAAAATTAAATGTCTTTCTATCAGAAGATGTAATAAATGAAATTATAAAGTCATCAATGAACAATGCTTTTTTAGTGCAGTATATTTGTAAAATACTATTATTAGAAAATGGAGTTGAGTCTACGCAGATTAAAACTAAAAGGTTAGAAGAAAAAGTTCTGGTTTTTAATACTTGCAAAATAATTGCCGACAAGCTAGATAATGATTACAAAGATATTTATGGGATAATCAATGCAGGAGTTCGAAAACAGCAAGAAAATAAGGCTTTTAATCAATACGAAGAAATTTTAAAAGTCTTAAAAAGTCATGGCATAGAAGATTTAGAAAAAGGTGTACATTACACAGATATATTCAAATGGTCGTGGCAAAATATTGATCCCGAAACTGTACAAAAATTCATAAAGAACGAGACTTACGTTGACGAGACATCATTTAAAAATTCATTTAGAACTCAAATAAAAGATGCCGTACAAAACATTAACACTAGCCTTTCGAAAAACAGCTCGAGACCAGTTTTATATGTTGATGAAGGTAAAATATATTTAACTGATTTGATTTTTAAATTCTATATGAATTGGAAAAAGGATGCATAACAGCTACTACAACGGATTTGGGCAATAGACTTAATGGGAAGTTGGTTTATTTGGAATGATTTGTAAAAACCGAATAATGGTTATAGTACAGGAATGTTGGTAGCATGCGACAATCTCGTAGAAAATTAAAACTGAATAATATGAATATAAAAGTTAGAAATTATTTAATTGAGTTGGCAAGACAAAAAGTTAATCAAACAGTAACTTATCAAAAACTTTCCGATGATTGCGGTTTAAATTTTAATATGCGAGAAAACCCCTATGATAGAAAAATGCTAGGTGAAATTCTTGGAGACATTTCAGTATATGAATTTGAAAACTATGAAAGACCTTTACTTAGTGCATTAGTTTTAAGAGCTGGTGATAATTATGAAGGTGATGGTTTTTATAAATTAGCTGAAAATTTAGGTTTCGGAAAATGGCAAAAATTAAAAAATGATGCGGTATTTGAAGCTATACAAATTAGAGAATGCATAAAGTTTTGGAGTAACGACAAGAATTATTACGATTATAAATAATTATTTCTGATGTCAACATTTTTAAATATCAATTTAGATCGTCAAATGAATCTAAATTTTGCATTGAAACATTTTTTCTTTGTTTCATTTTGGCTGGTAGCAATCTGCATTTTCATTTTGCGAATAGACGAAATTATACTTCTTAATACGCAATTTGAAAAATACTATTCTTATGCACCAATAGTTTACATTGTATTATTACTTTTATTTTTTCTATTCAATAAATGGTATTACATTATTACATTTTTTCTGTACCCAATTCTGTTGATTTTTTGGTTCATCCCTAAGTCGATACTATCTGTTGGCAAAATCTATATGTTTGGAAATTATATTAATTCTATAATTTCATGGTTCACCAATTTGAAATTATCAATATTCAATTTAATATTTTTTATTTGTACTATTGCTGTTTTTCTTATTTTTAAAAGCCCAGTCGCAATTGTATTCACAATGTGTAGTATATCATATTTTTATTTTAAATATTTATTCGCTTTACTTAGTAAAGCGTTTAAACCTCCATCTATATTCGGAAACTCGTTAGAAGAAACGATAAAGAAAATTATCAATCGAAACGATAGGTCTACATCATTTTTACTAAAATCATTTATCATCAATCAAGGAGACGAAAAACTTGAAATTGACATTCGCAGGGAAAGTCAAATTCGGAGAGTTTTAATGTTCAATTTCTGCGCTGACTTATTAAAAGAGCGAATCATTGGTCATAGAGGAAAGCAAGCTTATATGATTTCGTGGATGTTTGGAGCTTTTATGTTTCTAATGTATTCGATTTTATTTTTTAGTTTTCTAAATCTACAATTATATAGAGTTGATGATTCAAATTTTATTTATCAAGGTGCTTATAGGACTTTTGATTTTTTTTACTACACACTTAAAACAATCACTTTTGCCGATATTGAAATCGTAAAACCAATCTCGATAATTGCCCGAATTATTGAAATCTCTTGTTTTTTTATTATAGGGATTTTTCTACTTATAATATTTCTTTCAATCATTCTTTCGATGAAGCAGGAGAGACTAAATGAAAATTTAAAACTGACAACTGCATTGATAGATTCAGAGTCTCTAATTATAAAACAATATGTAGAGGCAGAATTTGGTTCAAACTTGAGGTCGCTAGCACAAGAAGTTAAAAATATTGATGATTCACTTCAAAATCTAAGACAGTTCATTGAACGGTTATTTTAACAGTGCATAAACCTTATGGCTGGTTGTCGATAGCAGAGAATGCACTTCGTTTCGGCGCCACAAATTCTATGAGCGAAATTTTATTAGCGCTTTAGGCGTAATGAAAACTACAAAACATTATAAATAACGACACATGCCTCAATTGATTTGGGCAATTTACTTATTGGTACAAGTACTGCATTTGGGATATATGTTTAAAACTGATACGCTTTGAATTCAAATTATATCGTACAGTTTTATAAAATTGATAAAATATAAACTTGTTCTATCTGTTTTTAGAGCATTAATAGTTCAATAAAGACTTGATGTATAAACAATATAATATACCTTTTTAATTATTTTTACATAAAATTGTTTATACGGTTAATATAAACCATTTACAATTATTTAAGCAATCTATAACAAGTGGTTTGTTCGCTTCTTTGCAGGTGAAATCTGTTTTTATTATTAATCAAGTAATTAATCGTGTTTTTTAACTGAGTACTTTATGAGAGAGATATGGTTATTGATTCATTCAGTAGTTTGTAAAAATTATTATGACTAATTCCATTCTCAATTATCATTGTTCCGAACGATGCTCTTTTATGACTTTACTCCAATAGTATAAATATCCATTTCTTTTAATACATCATTCATAATTAATTCTGTCTCATTTTGATCGCTACATTTAACTAGTAAAGCATCAAATACATATAAAGGGTAAATATCTGTTTCATTTAATCTTTTTATCGATTCTGTCATTATTTTAACTTCTAAATTAAACATTTTTTCACTAGTTATTTTAAATGTATTTTTATTTTTATCCTCTATAAGGTTCTCTAACATTTGTGGTTCATTCTTTGTGTAATAATCAAACAATGGACTTAATTTCATTTGACTTTCTTTCATATTGAAAAAACTCAAATGTTCTATTTTTACTTCCTTAACATCAAGTTTTAATTGATCTGCAATAAACTGATGAGTCAAGTATTTACTGCTTCCATTATATAACTTCATGGAAAGATTTGGATGTAGACATTTCAAATCTATATTGACTACATTTTCTTTATCAATCTTAATGAGATTTCTAATGAATGACGGCATCAAGTTGAAGGAATCATAAACTCTTCCTCCTGCTCGTCTTCCTGAAATAGTGGGAATCAAAAAACCATTGACCGTTAAGTAATTAAAATGCATTAAACAGTCTTCATAAGAAAAACGCTTACTAAAATCTTTTAACTCACTTTTCTTTCTTCGACCTAAAATAGTTAACTTCTTACCTTTGTTATTCGTAAATTTATTTTTTTTTAATTGTTTGGCTTCGATGAAAATTTCCGCTGATGTTGGTAGAGTTATTTTAGGGTAAACAGTTAATAAATTTTTTGCAATTGGATTTGTGGTGACATCTTTCATGTTACGATATTGCACTTTTAATCTTTGTTTTATAAGAGAATCGCTTGTTATCGTGTATTTTATAAAGCCATTGTTTGAAAATTTATTAGAAAGTCTATATTGAATCGAATTAATACCAACTTCATAACTTGGTGTTCCTTTTTTATTTTTTTTAACCTCAATCATGGGACTTGATGAGAAGATATTCTTTAAGAGAAATTCAATAACTTTTTTATATCTAGCATCTGACCCAGGAATTTGTTCCAACAATATCTTACTATATAATGGCTTCCATTTATCTTGATTATTGTAATCAAAATGAATATGTGCAAAATTTGATAAAAATACTAGACAATACTCTATGGCTAAGTTTTTATCTTTATGCACATTTAGAAGTTCTTTTTCAAATCGCTTCATCCTTAACTGTTCTTCCGTATGTTTCGGAATAACAATTGTTCTAATGTCTCTAAAAAGTTTTATCGATTGTTCGAATTCTTTAAATTCATCTAATATTCCATTATGAATTGCGCTACTTTGGTTTTCTGGCACTTCTTTTTTCATTATTTTAATCGACACTTTTTCATTTTTTAATTTTATTCAAACAAACTCAAATAAACATTCATAACAAAACCATTAATACTTAAAATATATTAAAAAAAATTATTATATATCATTATGTATCATACTTATTGAATGACAAAAAACAACACAAACCCTTACTTTAATTGAGTTTAAACCGTATTTTAACGATTTTTAAGGTGTATTTTTTTGACATTATTTCAAGTTTATATATCTGTAAATATATATTAAATTATACATATAATTTTTAACAACTTTCAATTTAATTTTAAGCTATTTGATTAATTTTCATTAGATAATTTACAGTCAAAATAATAGTTCTTAAATTTTGGAATATTTTTCACAACGAGACAAACATATCAACCAACAATAAAGTTTTAAGAAGTTCAGAATTACATTATGAATGATATTCTATTGTCTTTACATTTGTTTATTTAATGAGTTTTAACAGTTATACAGCGCCTTCAAGCGAGTCTTTATTCGTTTTAATACATTTACATTGTTTTAATTTTATCCGCCTTAAAAACCATGTTAAATGATTACGGTTCAAAATAAGTCATTTCTTTAGTGCTTTGTACTATGTTATACATACTACCTAGCACTAAAGTTTTGATTTATAGAAGAGTTAAGAGTTATATTACATTGTGCCGCTTACAATAAACATCTTTAAAAGTAACCTTACAATGGTTCTAAGCAGTTATTTAATCTATTTAATAATTTAGTTAATTAAAGAAATACTCTCGTTTAAAAACAGTTAAAGTGAAATTTAATTTTATGCTATATGTAACAAAGTTTGTTATTCAAAATACGGTCGTACGCCCGAGCCGAAAGATTCAATCGTTCCATGGCAGTTTTCAATAATTGCTTCGAAACATCGTCCAAGGCACAATATTCCCGAATATGTTTGGTATTCATTTGGGCATTATAATGGATATTTTCCATTTGCTCAAAGCGTTCGGTTTGAATTTCACGAGCCGCAGTCACTCTTTTGCGAATATCAACACTGCTTTCTGCTTTTTGGTCATCCGATAATTTTTCGAAAGGAACTGGCGTTACTTCGATGTGAATATCAATTCGGTCTAATAATGGTCCTGATATTTTACTCAAATACCGTTGCATTTCATGTGGCGAAGAAGTTTGTGGAGAATCCGGATCGTTGAAGAAACCACTAGGGCTCGGATTCATACTAGCCACCAACATAAACGAAGACGGATAAGTAACCGTAAACTTAGCTCTGGAAATAGTCACTTCTCTATCTTCTAATGGTTGACGCATCACTTCCAAAACATCTCTCTTAAATTCCGGCAACTCATCCAGAAACAAAACACCATTATGCGCCATAGAAATTTCGCCAGGCTGTGGATAACTTCCTCCTCCTACAAGTGCCACATTTGAAATGGTATGATGAGGACTTCTAAACGGTCTTTGATTCATTAGACCGACTTCCTTTAATTTTCCTGCCACACTATGAATTTTAGTAGTTTCTAAAGCTTCACGCAACGTCATGGGCGGCAAAATACTGGGTAATCGTTTGGCTAACATCGTTTTTCCTGCTCCCGGCGGGCCAATTAAAATAATATTATGTCCTCCGGCTGCGGCAATTTCCATGCAACGTTTGATGCTTTCTTGTCCTTTCACATCAGAAAAATCAAATTCGGGAAAATCTAAGGTTTTATAAAATTCTGCTCTCGTATCTATTGTTGTTGGTTCCAGAGTGCCTTTTCCTTCCAGGAAATCAATTACTTCCTGCACATTTTCAATTCCATAAACATCCAATCCGGCAACAATTGCGGCTTCTTTCACATTTTGCTTCGGAAGAAAAAAACCTTTAAAACCTTCTTCTTTGGCTTTTATGGCAATTGGCAAAGCACCTCGTATCGGTTGAAGACTTCCATCAAGGGAAAGTTCCCCCATAATAATATATTTATCAACATCTTCCACATTAATTTGTCCCGAGGCTACCAAAATTCCAATGGCTAAAGTCAAGTCATAGGCAGAACCTTCTTTGCGCAAATCGGCCGGAGCCATATTGATAGTAATTTTTTTGCCGGGCATCGCGTAGCCATTATTTTTGAGCGCTGCCGCAATACGGTAACTACTTTCCTTGATAGCATTGTCTGGCAAGCCAACTAAATGATATCCAATCCCTTTGTCAATATTTACTTCAACAGTAATCGTTGTGGCTTCGACTCCAAAAACTGCACTTCCAAAAACTTTTACTAACATGTGTCCTTATTTAATTCTAAAATTAGAAAAAACTTTTCTTATTATAATTACAAATCCTACAAAACTTTTAATGAAATAATGAATAACAAAAATTTATTCAAAAAATAGTCAAAATTCTTTGGTATATAGCCCTATACCATTCATTTTTCGCAAAAACCAAATGTTAAAATTAAAAAAATTGACGTATACTATTAGCATTTTTCTACTTTTAGAAAATAATTAGAAACCATACTATGAAAAAAATCTTACTCCTACTCTTTTTCAGTTTTTTACTGCCAAAAACCTACGCACAGGAATACTTTCCAAATAATGAAAGTGTTCAAAACAAAACCAGCAATTTTACTGCTTTTACCAATGCAAAAATCTATGTAACACCGACACAAGTTATTGAAAAAGGTACTTTACTGATTCAAAACGGAAAAGTAATTGGTGTTGGAAATAACATTTCAATTCCTAAAAATTGTACGACAATCAATTTAGATGGAAGATCCATTTATCCCTCTTTTATTGACATTTACACCAGTTTTGGAATCGAAAAACCAAAAGCAACCACCGAAAGGAATCCGTCATACGATACTAACAGATCCGGTTTTTATTGGAATGAGAGCATTCGTTCCGAGGTAAATGCCTACCAAGCTTTTAAATACGACCAAACTAAAGCGGAAGAATTATTGAAAGCTGGATTTGGTGTAGTGGGAACTCATGTACCTGACGGAATCGCCCGCGGATCAGGAACTTTAATCGCTTTGAACAACTTTGAAAAAAAGAATCAACTGCTTTCCGATAAAGTGACCAATCATTTTGCTTTTACTAAAAGTGTAACCACTAATCAATCCTATCCAAGTTCATTAATGGGAATGATGGCATTATTACGCCAAATGTATTATGATTTAGACTGGTATAAAAAAGGAAATTCAACTACCAAAGATTTGTCGTTAGAAGCCTTAGCGAATAATGAAAAGTTAGTGCAAATATTTGCTTCAGAAGACAAATTAAACAGTTTACGCGCTGCCAAAATAGCAAATGAATTTGGCTTAAATTATGTTTTAAAAGGAAACGGAAATGAATTTGAACGCATTGAGGAAATCAAAAAGACGAATTCGAAATTTATTATTCCTGTCAATTTCCCGGAAGCGTATGATGTTTCAGACCCAAACCAAGCGAACCAAATGGAATTGAAAGACTTGCGTTTTTGGAACCAAGCACCGACGAACCTTAAAGTTTTAGCTGACAATGGGATTATTTTCGCCTTGACAACAGACAAGTTAAAGAAGATGGAAGATTTCAGACCAAATCTTTTAAGAGCTATCAAATATGGTTTTGATAAAACGAAAGCATTAGAAGCATTAACGACAATTCCTGCTGCTCTTTTAGGAAAAAGTAACGAAATGGGAACTTTGAAAACAGGAAGTTTGGCGAATTTTGTGATTACATCCGGAGAAATTTTCGAAGAAAAAACGGTGCTATACGAAAACTGGGTTCAAGGAAACAAATTTGTTGTCAATGACATCGCAACGAAGGACATTCGTGGAAATTATGATTTAACCATAAATGCTGAAAAATACAAATGGAAGATTGATGGCGAAATTACTGCACCAAAATCAGAAATCACAACGGTTGACGCAAAAAAAATCAAGTCAAAACTTACAATGACCAATAATTGGATTTCTACAGTTATTAAACCCAATGATTCAACAAAAACCAGTTTCACAAGATTAATTGGATATATTGAGGACACCCAAAATCTTTCTGGAAAAGCGGTTTTATTCAATGGAAATGAAGTGAAATGGTCGGCGGTAAAAACCTCCCCATTTACAAAAGCGATTGATTCCTCCAAAATTGAGAAGAACAATATGATTATCCCAACAACATTTCCTAATGTTGCTTTTGGAAATCTAAAGAAACCTGTAGCAGAAACAATACTTTTTAAAAATGCTACCGTTTGGACCAATGAAAAAGATGGTATTTTAGAAGAAACAGATGTATTGGTCAAAAACGGAAAAATAGCATCTATCGGAAAAAATATTTCTGATGCATCCGCTACAATCGTTGATGCCAAAGGAAAACATTTAACAAGTGGAATTATTGATGAACATTCACATATTGCCATTTCTAATGGTGTGAATGAAGGTGGACACAACTCCAGCGCCGAGGTCACAATTCAAGATGTAGTGAATTCAGAAGACATTAATATCTACAGAGATTTAGCCGGTGGAGTTACGACATCACAATTATTACACGGTTCAGCCAATCCAATTGGGGGACGTTCAGCGATTGTAAAATGGAAATGGGGAGCACCTGCAGATGAAATGCTGTACAAAGACCAACCAGGATTTATTAAATTTGCTTTGGGAGAAAATGTAAAACAAGCCAATTGGGGTAACGTAAATCCTACTCGTTTTCCGCAAACTAGAATGGGTGTTGAGCAAGTTTTTACAGACTATTTTCAACGTGCTAAAGAATATGACTTAGCTTGGAAAAACTACAATTCTACTGGTAAAAAAGGAAAAGGAAAAGGGAAAGCGCCAAGAGTTGATTTAGAACTTCAAACATTAGCCGAAATCTTAAACAAAAAACGTTTCATCTCTTGTCATTCTTATGTACAATCTGAAATTTTGATGTTGATGAATGTAGCCGAAAAATTCGATTTTAGAGTCAATACCTACACCCACATTCTTGAAGGCTATAAAGTCGCCGACAAAATGAAAGAACATGGTGTTGGAGCCTCTACTTTTTCGGATTGGTGGGCTTATAAATTTGAAGTAAATGATGCTATTCCTTTCAACGGACCTATCATGCATAATGCCGGAATTGTAGTAGCCTACAACTCTGATGATGCTGAAATGTCCCGAAGATTGAATCAGGAAGCAGCAAAAGCAGTAAAATATGGGAATATTTCTGAAGAAGATGCTTGGAAATTTGTTACTCTGAATCCTGCTAAACTATTGCATATTGATGACAAAGTAGGAAGTATCAAAGTGGGTAAAGATGCCGATATTGTATTGTGGAACACCAATCCATTATCAATTTATTCCAAAGCTGAGAAAACCTTAATTGAAGGTATAGTATATTACGATGCTCAAAAAGATGAAGCGCAAAGAGTAGCAATTGCTAAAGAAAGAAGTGAGCTAATAGGTCAGTTATTGCAAGAAAAAAATAAAGGCATGACCACGCAAGAACCAAAAAAAACGGAGAAGAAAGAATATCATTGTGATACTTTAGAAGAATAATACAATGCATTTAAATTTCAACAATCGTGCTTTTATGATAAAGCAAAGCAATTCTAAAAAATCTATAACTATGATTAGTAAAAAAATATATCTTTTAATATTGGCATTTAGTATATCAGTACTTACACAGGCACAACAAACACCTGCCGCGAAACAATCAAAATCTATTTTGATTCTCAATGCTACAGCACACCTTGGTAATGGCGAAATAATTGAGAACAGTGCCATCGGATTTATGGACGGGAAAATTACTTTGGTTGCGGATGCCAGAGTAATCCGATTAGCCGCCGGTGCATACGATGTAACAATTGATGCAAGCGGAAAACACGTTTATCCAGGATTTATAGCTCCCAATTCTACACTAGGTTTAGTTGAAATTGATGCTGTAAAATCTTCTGATGATGAAGATGAAATTGGCGCTATGAAGCCTCACGTAAGAAGTATTGTTGCTTACACAGCCGATTCAAAAGTAATAGAAACTGTAAGACCGAACGGTATTTTGATGGCTCAAATCACGCCTAGAGGCGGAGTTATATCTGGTTCTTCCTCAATTGTTCAACTGGATGCCTGGCACTGGAAAGATGCGCTTATAAAAGAAAATGATGGCATTCACATCAACTTCCCTACTACGTTCAAACGTGGCGGTACCAGATTTGAACCGGGAAACATCGAGGCCAATAAGGATTATTCAAAACAAATTTTAGAATTATCTTCTTTTTTATCTAATGCAAAAGCGTATTTAGGCGAAAGTTCGAAAGAGCGAAATTTAGTTTTAGAATCTACAAAAGGTTTGTACGACGGAAGCCAAACGCTATTTATTCATGCCAATGAAGAAAAACAAATCATCGATGCGGTGCAATTTGTTAAAGAAAGTGGCATTAAAAAAATGGTGATTGTTGGCGGATATGAAGCCTACAAAACAGCTGAATTATTACAAAAAAATAATATTGGCGTGCTGCTTAGACGAGTGCATGAAATGCCTGAAAATGACGATCATGATATTGATTTACCATACAAAAATGCTAAATTACTAACAGATAAAGGAGTTCTTGTAGGTTTAGAAAACAGCGGTGCCCATGAAAGAATGAATACCAGAAATCTACCATTTTTAGCTGGAACATGCGCTGCGTACGGACTAAACAAAGAGCAAGCGTTGCAATTAATAACATCAAATACTGCTAAAATATTAGGAATTGATGCGCAATGTGGTACCTTAGAGCAAGGAAAAGACGCTACACTATTTGTTTCTGAAGGTGATGCTTTGGATATGAGAACAAATAAATTGACCAACGCTTTTATCCAAGGCAGGATGATCAGTCTGGAAACGCATCAAACAAAGCTGAACGACCGCTATAAAACAAAATACAATCAAAAATAAAGTAATACAATGGGACTATTTAATGCCATTTTAGGCAATGCATCTGAAGTAAATATTGAAAATATTTCTAATGAATTTGAGCCAATCTTAATTGATGGCGAGATAATTGAAAAAGCGTATAAACTTATTCGGGATATGTTTATTTTCACCAATAAAAGACTGATTTTGGTCGAAAAACAATTGGTTGGAAGCAAAGTTGATTACATGTCAATTCCGTATTCAAGTATTAAGAAATTCTCTAAAGAAAGCGCCGGAATATTGGATTTAGATGCCGAATTAAAAATTTGGTTGAATAATGACAACAATCCAATTATCAAACAATTCGGAAAAGGCGGAAACAACATTAATGAAGTATACAAAATTTTAAGTATGCATACTTTGAAATAGAAACAATATTGAAGAAATCCTAAAGATGACACTAATTGAAATTCAGTTAGTGTCATTTTTATTTTACCCAATTCTGTTTACAATTAAAAAATAAAACAAATCCGGATCAGAGAATTAAATATTATAAGAATACCCACTTTAACAGTTAAAATAAGATTTCTCTTTGAGCTTACTTTGACAAATTCTAATTTTTCACTTAATATTACACTATACCTATAATAAAAAGGGGTACACATTGTTTAAATCATAAAAATAAAACATTCAACAGCTTTTTTTAAGGGGGTTAATGATGATTTTTATATTTTTATTGAAATTTAAAACTAAAAACAATGAGGAAAATTATTTTAAGTGTACTATTAATCACAATCTTGGTATTAACCTTTTTTTCAAATTATTTTCTAACAGATAACCCTGCTCCGGCAGAAGCTGTAAAATTTGATACTGGCGATACCGCTTGGATGATTGTTGCGACAGCACTTGTATTCATTATGACTCCTGGTTTAGGTTTCTTTTATGGTGGAATGGTAGGCAAAAAAAATGTTATCAGTACCATGCTTCAAAGTTTTATGGCAATGATAATTGTAACCGTTTTATGGATTGTTATCGCTTTTGGATTATCGTTTGGCCCATCAATTGGTGGTATCATAGGAAATCCTATCCCAAATTTATTTTTCCAAGGTGTAGGAACCAACACATCATGGAGTTTGGCTCCAACAATCCCTTTTATGTTGTTTGCTTTATTTCAAGCGAAATTCGCCATAATCACGCCAGCATTAATTACAGGCGCATTTGCAGAAAGAATTCGTTTTTGGGCGTACTTATTATTTATGGTTTTATTCATATTACTCGTTTACACGCCATTGGCACACATGACCTGGCATCCAGATGGCATTTTCTTTAAAATGGGAGTTTTAGATTTCGCCGGTGGAACAGTTGTTCACATGAGTGCTGGATGGGCTGCTTTAGCCGGAGCCATTTTCTTAGGAAAAAGAAAAGTACAAAAAGTAAATCCTGCTCGTATCACTTATGTATTATTAGGAACTGGTTTATTATGGTTTGGATGGTTTGGTTTCAATGCGGGATCAGCTTTAGGTTCAAACGGTCTGGCAGTTCAAGCTCTTGGTACGACTACTGTTGCGGCTGCGGCTGCGGGAATGTCTTGGGTATTTCTTGATAAAATTCTTGGTCACAAACTTTCCGCAATGGGAGCTTGTATCGGTGTTGTAGTAGGTTTAGTCGCCATAACTCCTGCGGCAGGATTTGTAAGCATTTCACACGGTATGTTCATCGGAGCCTTTGCCAGTATAGTGAGTAATTTAGTGGTTAGGAGTTTCCATAAAGAGAAAATTGATGATGCTTTAGACGTTTTCGCCTGTCATGGTGTCGGTGGAATGGTTGGAATGCTTTTAACTGGAGTATTTGCTTCAAAATCAATCAACTCTGTTGTTGGTGATAACCAAGGACTGATTTTTGGCGATGCTACATTATTCTTGAACCAGTTAACTGCTTTAGCAGTCGTTTCCATATTTGCTTTTACAGCTTCCTATTTCCTTTTCTTTATTGTAAATAAAATTACTCCGCTTCGTGTAAGTGAAGAAAAAGAAGAGTTAGGCTTAGATATTTCTCAACATGGTGAGTTTTTGTAAATCATCATAAAATTAATAAACACTCTAAAATTCAGAGCGTTTATTTTTGCTCTACAACTGTCCTAAAAACTGATAATTTATAAAATAAGACTCTTTTTTTAAACATTAAACTAACAGCATTAAATCTAATTTATCAAATATTAATTTTAGCCAACATACTTTAAAACAAAATCCCAATCTTAAGATAAAGATTGGGATTTCATTTTAAAATATAGTCTTAGGGTTTCTTATTACTTAACCCGATTATCTATTTTAAGATAGTAAACTCAACTTTTGAATCATTATAAATTCTGTGGGTTTGTTTTTGAAAATCTTCTGGTTTAGCATAAAAAATATTATCAACAAACGTTTGCGGATTCAAATCAATAAATGGAAACCACGTACTCTGAACCTGAATCTGGATTTTATGTCCTTTTTTGAAAGTATGAAAAACATCCTGTAATTTAATGTTAACTGCCGTTTTTTCATTGGCTACAAAAGGTTCTGGTTTTGAAAAACTGTTTCTAAAACGCCCTCTCATCACTTCACTGCGCACCATCATGTGATAATTACTCATTTTTAAATAAGGAGCCACTTCTTTTGTCTCCGGTTCATCATTCGGGAAAACGTCAATCACCTTAACAATCCAATCCGCATCAGTTCCAGTGGTTGACACTTGTAATTTTGCCAATATTTCTCCGGCTAATGTAGTATCGTCGTTCAATATTTCTGTTTCAAAAACAATTACATCGGGGCGTCTAGCAGCAAAACGCTGATCATCTGTCATGTATTTCCTTGGCGTTAGCCCTGCTTGTTTGATATCTTCAGAATAAGGAACCGGTTTTTTAGGATCACTGATGAATTCTTCAAAAGAAATATTTTTCTTCGCCATTTTTGTCAATTGACTTCCTTGCAAAAAGAAATCTTGTTTTTCAGTATTTTGAGGAGGCCAAGTTTCATACGTTTTCCATTCTTTTCTTCCAGTGTCAAAAACATATGCTTCCGGTAATTTGTTTTCACCTTTACCGTTGTTTTTTAAGAAATGACGGAAGAAATTAGCTTCTATATTTTTTTGATAATAACCGGAAATACTGTCGCCAAAATTAATATTACCAATTACTTGTTTTGCAGAATTTCTAGCCCAATCACCGTGACTCCAGGGTCCCATTACGATTGTGTTGTAGTTTTTGCTGCTCTTTTCTATCGTACTATAAGTATTTAAAGGACCGTATAAATCTTCAGCATCAAACCAACCTCCCACTGTCATTACAGCTGGTTTAATGTTTTTTAAATGTTGTAAAATGCCACGCTTTTGCCAAAAATCATCATAACTGGAATGGTCTTTCAGTTGTTGCCAAAATTCATCGTCTTTACCGTAATATTTGTCTAAATTAGATAGAGGTCCAGCATCAAGGAAAAACTGGTAGTCATCATTTGTGCCCGTATTCGCAAATTTATACCAAGGCTCAACGGTACGCTTTGTTTTTTGCGGACCAAATAATGGAGTTACTTTCCAATAGCTCAACAAATAAGCACCATTGTGATGAAAATCATCAAAAAAGAAATCAGCAATACACGCTTGAGGCGAAACTGCTTTCAAAGCCGGATGATTACTCAACAAAGAATATGTTGCGTAAAATCCAGGGTAAGAAATCCCCCAAGTACCCACATTGCCGTTGTTATTAGCCACATTTTTAACCAACCAATCAATCGTATCATACGTATCCGAAGCTTCATCGGTATCTTTCTTTCCTTTTTTATTTGGAATAAAACCACGCATATTATCGTACAAACCATCACTCATAAATCGACCGCGGACATCTTGATAGACTACAATATACCCGTCCTTCATCATGGTTTCACTTGGAGAAATACTTTTTTTGAACTGATTTTCTCCATAAGGCCCTGAATTATAGGGCGTTCTTTGCATTATAATAGGATATTTTTTGGAAATGTCTTTTGGAGTGTAGATCGATGTAAATAATTCTGCTCCGTCACGCATTTTGATATGCACTTCTTTTTTAGTGTAATTTTCAGACACATAATTCACTTTATTATCTTGTGCAAATAACACCGCACCAAGAAATAAAAGAGAAATACTTAGTAGTTTTTTCATAAATTTTATAAGTTAAAATAGTTTTTAAAGATAAAAAATCTTACCAAATAAAACCAACATAAATTTAAATTTATGATTTTTAAAAGCAATATTTCGAATGCCTTTAAAATATAAAAAAACAAAAAAAAAGGCCTATTTGGCCTTTTTAAATGAATCAATTCCTTCTCTCAACCAGCCTTTATAGGCGTTAATATCTGAGTTGTAACTTTCTGGTTTATCAGATAACATGTTTTCTTCAGTATCCAAAACAATGTAATACGGTTGCGCATTGGCTTTGTATCTTGTAATTTGAAAATCACTCCATTTATTCCCCACACTTACAATTTCTTTACCGGTTTCTTTAGACACATATTGCTCGCTTTTTGGTAATTCTCTTTTATCATCGACATATAAAGAGATCAGCACCACTTCATCTTGTAATATTTTTAAAATCGCAGGATCAGACCAAACATAATCTTCCATTTTTCTACAATTGACACAAGCATATCCTGTGAAATCAAGTAAAATTGGTTTATTTATTGATTTGGCATAAGCCAATCCTTTTTCATAATCTTCAAAGGCTATAAGATCATGTGGTCCTAAATGTGCGCCGTTCGGCAAAATTACAGCTGATGCATTAGTACCACCTTTAGAGTTTCCCACTCCGTATGGACTTTCGCTATAGGTCATTGGCGGCGGGAAACCAGAAATTAATTTTAAAGGTGCTCCCCAAATTCCTGGAATTAAATAGATGGTAAAGGCCAAAACTACTAATCCAAAAGACAATCTTCCCACCGAAATATGATTCATCGGGCTATCATGCGGAAGCGTAATTTTTCCGAATAAATAAAATGCCAATGTTCCAAAAATAGCAATCCAAATCGCTAAGAAAACTTCTCTTTCCAAGAAATGCAACTGCAGTACCAAATCCGCATTCGATAAAAATTTGAATGCCAAAGCCAATTCTAAAAATCCTAAAACTACTTTAACTGTATTTAACCAACCACCGGATTTTGGTAATGAATTTAACCAACCCGGGAACATCGCAAACAACATAAAAGGTAAAGCTAAGGCCAATGAAAATCCGAACATTCCAATAATTGGTGCAATTCCGCCTTTGGAAGCAGCTTCGACTAAAAGAGTTCCTACGATTGGCCCGGTACATGAAAAAGATACAATCGCTAATGCCAAGGCCATGAATAAAATTCCAATTATTCCGCCTCTGTCGGCTTGATTATCCACTTTATTAGCCCATGAATAAGGCAACATAATTTCAAAAGCGCCCAAAAACGACGCAGCAAATGTGACCAATAATATAAAAAATATAATATTAAACCAAACATTTGTCGATAACGCATTCAGTGCATCGGCACCAAAAATCCAAGTCACTAAGAAACCTAAAACTACATAAATGAATATAATGGCAATTCCATAAATAATGGCGTTCCTAATTCCTTTTGCTTTTGTTTTACTTTGTTTCGTAAAAAAACTTACTGTCATAGGAATCATCGGGAAGACACAAGGAGTAAGCAAAGCGGCAAATCCAGAAAGAAAAGCAATGAAGAAAATAGACCATAATCCTCTTTGAGTTGAAGGTTTATTATCTAAAACAGGAACGATTTCAGGAGTGACAGTTTCTGCTTTATTTACATCGGTATTTACAACTTCAGTATCAACTTTAGCCGAATCTATAGTCGTTAAATCAGTTGCTAAAATAGCTATCTCTGCTGTTTTTGAAGTCGCAGGAATCGCAAACGTAAAATTCTTCTCGATATTGATACACGCTTCTTTACAAACCTGATAATTAAAGTTGACTTCAATTTTCGTGATTTTTGGATTTATAATCGAAATCTCCTGCTGAATTTGAGCTTTATTTTCAAAGTACGTTTCGTTCACTTCAAATATATCATTGAAAGCAGTTTTGGTTTTACTTTCTTTGGCTTTGCCAACTAAATTAAAATTTCCTTTTTGATTATTGAAACTAATTTCCAAAGGCAAAGAGCCGCCTTCAGCCGTAAATTGGGAATACAGATGCCAATCTTTTTCTATAATAGCATCAAAAGTTAGGATGTAATTAGTATCTGATTTTTTTTCTATTTTGGTCGTCCATTTTGCAGGATCAAGAATTTGAGCGTCACCATTGGCAAAAGCCAAAAAAGCAATAAGTATAAATAGTAGTTTCTTCATCATTCTAATTGTATTTTAAGTATATTTTTTGTTGTGTCATCTATTCTAAAACGTTCATCCTGACGCAGGCCAATTATCCAAACAATTTCATTATCCGAACTCAAAAGCCACGAGTTTTCTTTTTCTATCAACGATAATTTTTCATCTTTAAAAAGCTTACTCACTTTCTTCGATTTACCATTCATACCAAAAGGTTTAAAGCTATCGCCCTCGTTCCAATGACGTAAGACTAGCGGAAATTGCAATTTATCAACATCCACAAAGATAGCTTTATTAGAAACGTTACTAATGTCAGCTACTTTACAAAATGAAAGATTTAAGGGAATATTAACTTCTTTTTGATCTTCAGCAATAAAATATTCCTCCCTTTCATTTACGAAATTTATTGGGCTTAGGATTAAAGAATCTCTGTCTTTCAATAATCGGAATTCAGGAGAATACACGTATTTTCCAGATTGGCTTTCGACCAAATCATAAATATCATCCCATGCCGAAAATTCAAATTCTTTCAGCCACTGATATAAATATGATTTATAGTTGGGTAATTTTTTTAATTTTATTAAATCAAAATAAATAGTATCCTCCTCTTGCTTTGCAACTTGCTGATAAATCATGATGGAAGCATCTTCGACCATAACTTGTGCTTCCTGCAAATACGCCTGTGTTTTGTGAAACGAGGAAAGGAGATTTGAATTTAATTCCTTTAAAATCGGAACCAAATGATGACGAATTTTATTTCGAAAGTATTTATCCGATGCATTGCTGCTGTCTTCGCGCCACTGAATGGTATTTATTTTTGTATATTCTTCCATTTCTTCTTGGCTAAATGCCAAAAGTGGACGAATTACTTTTTCGTTCTGTTCCGGAATCCCTGTCAAACCTTCTAATCCCGTTCCTCGAACCAGATTGATTAAAAACGTTTCCAAATTATCATCGGCATGATGGGCAGTTAGAATATAATCATATTTTTCAGTTTCTAGTAATTCATAAAACCAGTTGTAGCGTAATTCTCGAGCTGCAACTTGTGTAGAAATTTTATAATCTTCAGCAAAAGCTTTGGTATCAAATTGTGTTATAAATATCGGAATAGCATTTGTAAGGGCATATTCCTTAATGAAATTCTGATCTTCAAAACTTTCCATTCCGCGCAATTGAAAATTGCAATGTGCGATTCCTATTTTATAATCCAGTTGCTGAAACAAATGCACCATGACCATACTGTCTTTCCCGCCGCTTGTGGCAAGCAGTATTTTTTTCCCGTTCAAAAACGGGAAATTATGAAGAATATGGTTTTTGAATTTCTGTAGCATGTTCAAATTTAATTAATTCGTTTTAATTTCACTTAAAACTTCTCGCATAGCTTTTGCTTTTAGCAAACATTCTTCATACTCGTTTTCAGGAATTGATTGCGAAGTGATGGCACTTCCAACCGAAAAAGAAACATATTTTTTTTCTTGATTGTATAAAATGCTGCGAATTACTACGTTAAAATCAAAATCTCCCTCAGGTGTAAAGTACCCTACTGCTCCACTGTATAAACCCCGTTTTGTTTCTTCCAGTTGTTCAATGATTTTCATCACCGAAATCTTTGGCGCTCCAGTCATACTTCCCATTGGAAAAGTTGTTTTCAAAATATCAATTACGGAATATTTCGAATCTAATTTAGAGGTAACCGTTGATATCATTTGGTGAACTTGCAAAAAAGAATAAATTTTGCACAACTCTCGCACTTCCACTGATCCTTTTTGTGCCGTTCGCGACAAATCATTGCGGACTAAATCCGTAATCATAATATTTTCGGCTCGTTCTTTTGGATCTAATGCCAATCGCATTTTTGATTGCTCATCTTCACTTGCATCCAAAAATCGTTTTGCGGTTCCTTTAATCGGTTGCGAAATAATGAACTCTCCTTCTTTCTTTAGATAGCGTTCCGGTGTCGCCGACAGTAAAAAATGTTTATTGTTTTTAAAAAAAACTGCAAATGGTGCCTGAGAAATTTCGTTGAGTTTGATATATTTTTCGATTGGATTTATGACGGCATTTTCAGCAAAAAATTCCATACAAAAATTAGATTCATAAATATTGCCTTGATGAATGTGCTCCAGTGCTTTAGCGACCTTCTCAAGATAATTCGCCTTCGGAATTCGTTGCTGAATTTTTATTGCAGATTCCTGATTATTAAACACTAAACGCTGAACACTGATTTCTTCAAAATCATCCTCCACTTCATCATCACACATCTTGAGATATTGAATTTCCAGCTGATTTCCTTTCAATAAAAACAACTTCTTAGGCTGAAAGAAATACAAATCCGGAAAATCCAACCCGTCATAATTCTTAGATTGTAATTGCTCAATATCATTTTTTAAATCATACGATAAATAACCAAAAAGCCAGTCTTTGGTGTTTTGCTGGTACTGTTTTAAATCCTCAAAGGCATTGTGATAATCGGTCTTTATTGAAGTAAATGAATCGACGGCAAGGACACAATCATAATTGGAATAATTGTGTGTATAATCATTACTGTCCAAATAAATAATTTCTCGAAACTGTTGAGACCAAAATAAAAGTTGTTGTTTGAACAATTTTGGATCGGAAATAGACTTGTAAATTGAAGTTCTCAAAAAGGTTTGGTGTTTAAAATTCAAAATTACAACAAAAAATAAACCTTCAATAACCGATTTTATTAAAATTAGCTTATTTTTTTGTAATTTTAATAGTGTAGGATCAATTTCGGACTTTTTTTAATCTTTTAATCATTCCCATAATGGCTTCGAAAATTTCCCTAAATTTAGTTGTTAAAGAAGCGAAAAAAATCAATTTATTTTTTTTCTAAACTTAGATTTTCTTGCAATCCTTAATTTTCTGATGAGCATGCTGCCAGCAAGATTACAGTCAAAAATATTTTTGCTATCCCAGTTACTGAGCTACGTGGTGTAGAATTTATTAAAAAAGAAATTTGCCAGGCCCATGTAAGTGCACTACTATTAGTTGCCATAAATGTTGATTGTAGAGAAAAAGTTAATGTAATGGTCAAAAATGCCCTTGATGAAAGTGGTTCGATCGATATGAAGCTATAAAATCATGTATAAATGTACCATTACAATTTTGCCGATTTAAATGGACATCAATGGGAAATTATGTACAGGAATGACAATGATGTTCCAAAATAATAACTATCTAATTTGTAACCTCTAACACAATATATTATGAAAATTGCAATTATTACTATCCGAACTTTAATTGGACTTATATTACTTTATGCGTCCATTAGCTTTTTTCTAAAATTAGCACCAGAACCCGAAGTTACCGGAAACTTCAAAGCTTTTAATATAGGTTTAGTCGCCTCTACTTATATCTTGCCATTAGCAAAATCAATAGAACTACTTTGCGGACTCTCCTTTATTGTGGGACGGTATGTTACGTTAGCCAATATCTTAATCCTACCCATAACCTTAAACATTTTATTTATTAATTTTTTCTTGTCCCCTGAAGGAATTCCTGTTGCCGTGTTCTTATTTTTAGGAAATCTGTTTTTAATTTACACTCATTGGGATAATTATAAAGGTTTATTTGTAGCAAAAGGTTAAATAAAGGCACCCGGTAAAAAAACAAAACCCGCTCAATTGAACGGGTTTCACTTTTTTTAAATAAAATTATTTAACTAATTATACATGCAAAGCTCTATTGTCAGTAGCCGCTAACGCCGCTTCTTTAATCGCTTCCGCAAATGTTGGATGCGCGTGAGACATTCTTGAAATATCTTCAGCAGATGCTTTAAATTCCATGGCTGTAACTGCTTCAGCAATTAAATCCGCACATCGAGCTCCAATCATATGAACTCCCAACACTTCATCCGTTTTTGCATCAGCAAGAATTTTCACAAATCCGTCTAAATCTCCACCTGCTCTTGCACGACCTAACGCTTTAAAAGGGAAACTTCCTGATTTGAAATCTACACCAGCCGCTTTCAATTGTTCCTCCGTTTGACCTACAGCAGCCACTTCTGGCCAAGTATAAACGACACCCGGAATCAAGTTATAATCAATATGTGGTTTTTGACCCGCTAATATCTCAGCAACCATTGCTCCTTCTTCTTCTGCTTTGTGCGCTAACATCGCGCCACGGACTACATCGCCAATGGCATAAATATTAGGAATTGAAGTTTGTAAATGATCGTTTACTTCTACCATTCCCCTCTCCGAGATTTTTACTCCAGCTTTTTCAGCATTCAAACCGTCAGTGTATGGACGACGTCCCACAGAAACTAATGAATAATCCCCTTCTAGAGTAATTGTTTCTCCTTTTGCATTTTCCGCTTGAATAACAACACCTTCGCCATTTCTTTCTACTGATTTCACTTTGTGTGAAACGTAAAATTTCATGCCTTGTTTTTTTAATACTTTAGTCAATTCTTTAGACAATGACGCATCCATTCCAGGAATGATTCTGTCTAAATATTCTACTACAGAAACTTGCGCTCCCAATCGTAAATACACTTGACCTAATTCAATTCCGATAACTCCACCACCAATAATCACCAAATGTTTTGGCACTTCTTTCAGTTTCAAAGCTTCGGTAGAAGTGATGATTCTTTCTTTATCAATTTTAATAAATGGTAAAGAAGATGGTTTTGAACCTGTAGCGATAATGATATTTTTAGCTTCAATCGTTTCAGAAGTTCCATCCGCTTTTGCAACAGCAACATGTGTAGCATCAACAAATGAACCTAACCCTTCGAGAACTGTTATTTTATTTTTGTCCATTAAAAATTTCACACCACCTGAAGTTTGATCTACAACAGCTTGTTTGCGGGCAATCATTTTTTCAAGATTCACTCTTACTTCTCCGGAAACTTCAATCCCGTGCTCTGCAAAATGAGCAATTTCACTGTAATGGTGAGAGGAAGCAAGTAATGCTTTTGATGGAATACAACCTACATTAAGGCAAGTTCCTCCAAGAGTTGAATATTTTTCTATAATTGCTGTTTTGAAACCCAGCTGTGCACAACGAATTGCTGATACATATCCGCCTGGTCCAGAACCTATAATGACTACGTCAAATGAACTCATAGTATATTTTTTTTATTGTGTTTTGTAAAATGTTCCACAAAATTAAGGAATTAAGTTTTGTTTAAAGTTTAATTCATAAGGTTTTTTATTATGAATTTTTACCAATTAGTATTTACTAAACGTTAAATATTTATGTAAATGGACCTATCTACTAAATATCAACAACGGTCGTGCTTTTTACTTCACTAATCATAAATGTGCTGTGTGTGCTTCCTATATGTTGTAATGTAGTGAGTTTTGTAACCAAAAATTCCCGGTAGGCTTCCATATCTTTTACGACTATTTTTAGTATATAATCGTAATCTCCACTCACATGGTGACATTCAATCACTTCCCTGAGTTGTATCACTTCGCTTTCAAACTTAGCGATAAACTCTTTAATGTGCTGTAATAATTTAATGTGACAAAAAACCACAAACCCTTTTCCTACTTTCGAACGATTAACTAACACAACATATTTATCGATGATTCCTTCTCTTTCTAATTTTTTTATGCGTTCGTAAACGGCAGTAACTGAAAGATTGAGTTTTAAGGAAAGTTCTTTGGTTGTTTTCTTACTATCTGTCTGTAATAAAAAAAGCAGTTTTTTATCTACTGAATCTAATATCATTTTTTGTTAAAATTGAATTGAAATAAAATCTATATAAACACTATTTAAGAAGCTAATTTAGAAATTTAATTTACATTAATCATATTTTGCAGTTTTAAAATCCAATATTTAATGATATGATTGATAATTAATCTATAATGATTTTATTTTGAAATAGATTTCTCGATGTACACCAGATTTCTAGCCCAGGTAGCAGTGAAAATCCTTTTCTTTTTTTGTTAAAAAAAGAAAAGATTGCAACGAATAGCTGGAAATAGCTCCTAAATTAACGATTAAATATAAATTATGAAAAATTTAAAGCCAGCAGACAACATTCAGGATTTACAGCACTTTGGTGAATTTGGTGGTGTAAACCCATCAATTTCAGATTCTTCAACCTATACTTTCTTATCGGCAAAAACGATGTTTGATACTTTTGAAGGCAATATGGAAGGCTGTTATTTGTATTCTCGACATTCCTCGCCGAGCAATTTATACTTAGACAAAGCATTGGCAGCAATGGAAGGAACAGAATCAGCTAATGTTTCGGCTTCAGGCATGGGAGCGATTACGCCTACTCTATTGCAATTGTGTGGAACCGGTGATCACATCGTTTCGAGCAGAACTATTTATGGTGGAACCTATGCTTTTTTAAAGAATTTCACGCCAAGATTAGGTATCAAAACAACATTTGTCGACATCACAAAACTTGATGTAGTTGAATTCGCAATTACACAAGAAACAAAAGTTTTGTACTGCGAGACGGTGAGCAATCCTTTGCTAGAAGTAGCTGACATTGCCGGTTTAGCAAAAATAGCCAAAAGACATAATTTGAAGTTAGTTGTGGACAATACATTTTCACCATTATCCGTTTCTCCAGCCAAATTAGGTGCAGATATTGTCATTCACAGTTTAACAAAATACATCAACGGAAGCAGTGATACTGTAGCTGGTGTTACCTGTGGTTCACACGAATTTATTGACAGTTTAAAAAACGTGAATAGTGGCGCCAGTATGTTACTAGGTCCAACAATGGATAGCTTGCGTTCGGCCAGTGTAATGAAAAACTTGCGTACCTTACATATCCGAATGAAACAGCACAGTCGCAATGCGCTATATCTAGCAGAACGTTTTGAAAAAGAGGGACTAAAAACGGTTTATCCGGGATTAAAAAGTCACCTTAGTCATGAATTGTATGCAACGATGATTGATCCAGAATATGGTTTTGGCGGAATGATGACATTGGATGTTGGAACTTTAGAAAAAGCCAATGCATTAATGGAATTGATGCAAGAAAAAAACTTGGGTTACCTTGCTGTAAGTTTAGGGTTTTACAAAACCTTATTCAGTGCGCCGGGAACTTCAACTTCTAGTGAAATACCGATCGAAGAACAAATGGAAATGGGATTGACTGATGGTTTAATTCGATTTTCTATAGGATTAGATAATGACATTGAAAGAACTTATCAAATGATGAAGCAATGCATGATAGAATTGAATATTCTTACATCCGAATACGTTTCAACAGTATAGTTGATTTTTCTACAATTTGTATAAGCAGCAAATATTTTGCTGCTTTCTTTTACCAATTTTTATTGCAATCAAGGTATAACAAGACAACAAGAATTGTAACCTAAAACTCCTAAATATAGGTTTAATCAACCTAACGTATGCTTAAATTAACTCTAAAGTTTATAAATTTCCGTAATCCGTAATCCGTTAAAATGCAACATTATAGATATTAAAAACAATTTAAGTGTGTATTTTATTTGACCATCAAATTGTTTTTTATTTGTTACTATGCTTCTATCTCATACTTATTAAACACAAAAAAACCTATTCAAATAAATGAATAGGTTTTTCAAAGAAAGGCGACGACATACTCTCCCACATAACTGCAGTACCATCTGCGCAGGCGGGCTTAACTACTCTGTTCGGGAAGGGAAGAGGTGAGCCCCGCCGCAATAACCACCTTAAGAGGTTATAATTGCTTTGGGCAATCATTGTAAAGTTGTTTATACTGCTATAAACATCAATTACATAATATCTTAACATACTGAGATAAAGAATTTATCCTGAATTTATTTCAGGAACTAATAAAAAAGATACTGAAACAAGTTCAGCATTAAGAAAGTTTCTTCCCCGGGTTGCCCCGGGGAAAAGCGTACATAAGCTTACGGGTTATTAGTACTACTCGACTATGACATTACTGCCTTTACATCTATAGCCTATCAACGTGGTCATCTCCCACGACCCTTAAAAGAAATCTCATCTT